>CAYPKE010000052.1:0-15746 GCA_964411235.1 uncultured Syntrophales bacterium | reverse complement strand
ATGGTGTTTTATAATCCAGGGGCATGTAGAGAAAATCCATGACCCACGCAGCCAGAAACAGATACAGATGAATTTCGGAGGAAGGTCCGTAAAGGGCCACACGGTCACCACGTCGCACACCCGCTTCGCCGAGCCTGATTGTCAGGTCATGCAGAACGCACCCGACTTCTTCAAAGGACAACACGCCCGAGTCCGTAATCAGAGCCGGAGAATTCCGGTGTACTTCCCAAATGCTTTCAAGCCGAATTGAGGATGACAAAAAATAAGGCTGTTTCATGAACTCTCCAGGGTCAGTCTTCGCCAATTCAAATGCAGGCCCTCCAGCACACGCTTTCGCGAAATCCGCAGCCATCCCCTGTGTATACCCACAGACGTCTCGAGGACATCATCCGTTAGATAGCGTAGCGTATCCAATCCATGGGCTGTTTGCGCGGGCAGGCCGGCGAGCCTTGCAGCAATTGCCAGCGTAACCAGTGTGACACCGGTATTGAAAGCCGAACTCCAGACGATTCCCATGCGCTTTTCGGCTGCCATTCGGGCCAGGCGAATCATGCCTGATATTCCCGCCACGAGCCCCGGTTTGACAATGAGAAAAGCAATCCCCGAAGGCAGGCTTGCCAAGTTCGCTTCATTTCGGTCCAGATAAACAGGAAGGGATTCGTCCACTGCCACCGGCCAAGGCACATTGGTTGAAGCAAGAAGGTCGGGATCGCGCAGCGGTTCTTCGGCATACGCCACCGGAGCGGAGGAAAAGGCGCTGTAATAGCATGCGTATTCATCGCTGCACAGATGCCGATTGCCGTCAAACCTCAGTATAGCGCCAGCGCCGATACTGTCACGCAGCACTTTGATCTGCCGGATTTCTTCCTCCAGTGGCAGCCGGCCGATTTTGATTTTGATGGTTTGGACACCGCTTTGAGCGAGCACCGCCATCTGCGCTTCGATTCGTTTCGGGTCCAACGAGGGCAGAAAAAGTCCACTTACCCGAACGCCGCAATTAAGCGGCAGGCTCAAACGACCTTCAACCCAAAGTCTTTCCACGCAAAGATGCAAAAAAGCCGACTCCAGGCCAAAAAGCGCATGCGGCAAACAGGAACAAGGCGGGGACCACATTCCCAAACCGGGAACCGCAGGATCATAGCCGTCAAGATTTAGCGTCCCCGGCATCAACATGCGCTTCAGGCGAAAGCATTCACTCCGACAGGCATCCATAGAAAGGGTATCCCATCCGGGCAGGGGAGCAACTTCACCGAATCCCTGGCGGCCCTCGTCATCGGTAAGAACTATGAAAAATCCCTCACGCTTTGACAGCAAAGTTTTCCCGATCCTTACCGGCGCTGCGAAAGGGAGGCAGAAGCGGAATATCTCAGCCTTTGCAATCTTCAGTAATGCCATGGAAATTCTTTGAAATTCTTTGGCCGTTTCTGAAGAAAGGCGTCGCGCCCTTCCTTGGCCTCCGGTGATCCATAAGCCAGGCGCGTGGCTTCACCGGCGAAAAGCTGCTGTCCCACCAGACCGTCGTCGGGAAGATTAAATCCGTATTTTAGCATGCGCATGGCCGTGGGGGATTTGCTGTTGATGACGGCCGCCCATTCCAGCGCGACATCTTCGAGTTCCCGGTGGGGGACGACCCGATTGACCATCCCCATTTCGAATGCTTCCTGGGCGGAATAATCGAATCCCAGGAAAAAGATTTCACGGGCGCGCTTCTGCCCGATTTGCCGCGCCAGATAAGCGGAGCCATAGCCGCTGTCGAAACTCGCCACGTCCGGATCGGTCTGTTTGAACACCGCATGTTCCCTTGACGCCAGCGTCAGATCACACACGACATGCAGGCTGTGACCTCCGCCCGCAGCCCATCCCGGCACGACAGCAATAACAACTTTCGGCATGAAGCGAATGAGGCGCTGGACCTCAAGGATGTGGAGACGTCCCAGTTTTCCGGGATCGATTTCTCCTTGCCTCGCCGTTTCGTACTGATACCCGTCCTTGCCGCGGATGCGCTGATCACCACCGGAGCAGAAAGCCCAGCCCCCGTCCTTGGGCGATGGACCGTTACCGGTGATGAGCACACAGCCCACGTCCGTCGTCATGCGTGCATGATCGAGGGCAATGTAGAGCTCGTCTACCGTCCGCGGACGGAAGGCGTTGCGCACTTCGGGACGGTTGAAAGCAACGCGCATTGTTCCGTGGTCCTTGGCGCGATGATACGTGATGTCCTGAAAGGAAAAACCGGGGACTTTATGCCATTTTCGGGGATTAAAAATTTCGGAGATCATCATTGAACTTCCTTATTATTCTGTTTCGTTCAGCGTAGACGAACCTTCTGCATGGCGCTGTAAACCCGCATATCCTCCTCGGCCGACAGAACCACTTCCAGCAATGAAGAGACGCCTTCATCTTGCGCCTGCCTGTAAGCGCTGGCCAGCTCACCGGGGCGATGGACACAGCTGTACGGCAGGCGAAACTGCTCGGCAATCATCCGGAAATCCCAATTGTGGGGCGTGGTCATATAGGGATGGAGAATCTCCGGAAAATGCCGCATCGGCAGGCGCTCGAATATACGGCCGCCTCCATTGTTGACAACCGCCAGAATGAGAGGGGTTTCGCTTTGGCCGATGAGAGCCAGTGAATTGAGATCATGCAGAAAAGACATATCGCCGATGACCGCCGTTACACGTCGGCCGGATGCCTCCGCAAACCCGAGCGCAGTGGCGATATTGCCCTCTATGCCGCTCACGCCACGGTTTGACAGTACCGTCACGTCGGTGGCAACTTCAGAGCAGGCCGCGTCAAAGGCACGAATTGCAAGAGAATTACCCAGGAAAAGCGCCTCTCCCTGTAACACAAGGGGCAAAAGGGTTTCCGCTACCCGGGCAAAGCTGAACGAAGACACCGCATTTAGGGCTTGACTAAGGTGTTCCCTTAGTCTTTTCATCCTTACCAGAAGTAACGATTGGGCATCCAGTTGCGGCGGTGCGAAACTCTGCGCCTGCATTAATCCGGCAACCGAGTGTACAGGCGCATCGAGGCGCATACAGACCCTGTGCACTGGATCTCGCAGCCCGCTGCGGGGAGAAACCTGCAGGAGCCGGATGCTTTCCTGCGTGAGAACCGACGCGTAGTAATGCTTGGAAACAAGGCCCGAACCGAACTGTAAAATGACATCCGGGGCGTATTCCAAAATTAACCGGAGCGCTTCAGGATGATCCGGACATAAGATTTGTCTGTCAAGTGATACATAACCGCGCAGCGACGAAGCGATATCACAGAAAACCGGCCAGTCGATGCTATTGAGCAGGCGCCCAAGAGTCTGGACATCTCCAACAGAATCAAGCCTTCCCGCAATCGCCAAGCCCCGGCGCGCACCTCCAACCGCTGCGGCCAGCAAAGCAATATCCGGAACATTTGGAGAGGATTGGGCATAGACGGTAAACGGTCCGGGAGCATCAAACAGCCGCCGGGCTCTTTGCGCGGCCTCAGGGCCAACCGTCCCAGAAGCCTCCTTGCCGGGCGTTAGGGGATCTCGAAAGGGAATGTTGATATGCACGGGACCGGACATACGGGCAAGCAAGTTATCGAGCTTGGCAAGCATAGCTTCCGGAAAATCGTCCGGCCCCGGACAGGGAAGAAACAAGGAGGCCCGGCAGTGGTGTCCGAACAGGTCATGCTGGTCGATGGTCTGGTTCGCATCGCTGTCTACAAGCTCCGGCGGACGGTCAGCACTCAACACGATAAGTGGAAGATCCTCGCGGGCAGCTTCCATTACAGCCGGATAATAGTTGGCCGGCGCCGTGCCGGAGGTGGAAACGAGCACACCCGGACGGCCGGTTGCCCTGGTGTATCCGAGGGCACGGTATGCCGCGGCTCGTTCATCGAAACAGATTTTCTTGACACTACGATCCTCGTACGCCAAAACCGAAAGCAACGGCGCATTGCGGTTTCCCGGAGAAAGGAAAAACGTGTCGATGCCATTTTTTATCAACTCCGCTATCAGCAAGGACGACCATACAAGATTCCAGTGATCGGTCAGAGGCAATGTTGGCATCAGCTTTCCTTGAGTATGGCTGTAAAATGGTCCATTTTCTTTTCCGTTTCATCCCATTCGGCCCGGGAATTGGATCGCGTGACGATGCCGGCTCCGGCAAAAATATGCAAATGCTTCCCGTGCACCAGGGCCGACCGGATGCCTACGGCAAAATCGGCGGCGATCTTCGTCATCCACCCTATCGGTGCGGCGTACCAGCCGCGGGCGAAAGGCTCACTTTTACGCAACAACTCCAGAATCCTTTCCTGGGGAACGCCTCCCACAGCAGGCGTAGGATGGAATGCCGCAGCAATAGCCAGCGGCGATTCATGCCAGCAACCGGAACCGGCAAAACGCGTCAGAATATGCTGAACGTTTTTGAGTTTGAGCACATCTTCAACGCATTCCTTCCGAACATGACTGCAATAGCGGCGCATCCGTGATTCGATGAACCCGGACACAAAGCGATGTTCTTGGACTTCCTTTGCGCTTCCCAATAGTTCCGCCTCGAGCCGCCGATCGTCGAAGTCGTTCCGGCCACGCGATCTTGTTCCGGCAATGGCTTCGGCATAAATCCTCCCATCTTCCAAACGGAAAAGCCGCTCCGGTGATCGCCCCAGAAAGGCAACCCCCTCATCCACCTGATAAAAGAAGGTAAAAGATTCCTCCTGTATGCCGGCTAAAGCACGGAGAAGTGCATCTGGATTCCATGGCACAGCCGACGAGATGATCTTCTTGCGCGCCAATACGATTTTATCGAGCATGGCTTCGGAGATCATCTGCAGAGCAGTGCGGATCATGGTATGCCACTGCTCTCTTGATGGCACCAGGCGAACGGCATGGTCGGCGGATTTTGACATGAGGCTCAACGGCGCCGTCTTCTGATCAATCCTTTCTATGCTTTCGCGGATCGCCCGTCGCACCTGCCCCAATGTCAGATGTCCGTCATTGACATAATGAACCGTAAGTCGAACGCTCTGGGAGATCTGGCGCATTTCAATAAACGGCAGAACGAAACGGTAAGCGCTGAAATGCTCCCATTCCGGTGCAGGCACTAAGGTTGTATCGAAAGCAAAACCCCCGAATACGGCAATATTTTCGTCTTCTTCCCAGATACGGCCAAAACCACGCAATATTACTTCCGGATCACCGGTTTTTAATGTGAATGCGCTGCCCAGACCCCCCAGTACCAGTTCGCCATCCTTAGTGCGGAAATAAAATTTCTCCGTTGCCCCGCAAGCCGCAATAACTTCGAGAATCGAAAACCCGACAGGCACCTCCTTCGTAAAACGATAAAGATAAGGTGCTGTTGCAGAATCGCTCGTCTGGAGCGGACGCTCCAGCTCGTCCTGAAACAAAGGGTATAGCCGGGGACCGGCAACAGAATCGTGAGTAAAAATCAGTCGCTCCTTTTTATTTTAATGAGTGTTTCCGGTGAGATGACATATTACAAGTTCCTGGTGATGTCAATCGAGAAGGCCAAACGAATCCTTGTCTTTTTTCCTTATATTCAATAGCCTATCCAAGGCATATTGCAGCCATCTACGCTAAGCTTTCTTTAAAATGAAAATGACCTTATTTGAGGTGATTATGTCATGGTTTAACAAAAAAATCGGCCTCGCCTTAGGGGGGGGTGGTGCCAGGGGGCTGGCGCACATTGGAGTCCTGTCCGTACTGGAAAAAGAAGGCATAATGGTCGACATGATCGCCGGAACCAGCATGGGAGCGGTCATTGGCGGCGCGTATGCCTGCGGCATCAAGCCGCAGGAACTGGAAAAAAAGGTTGCAGCCTACCTCCGAAGCCCCGATTTTCTGTCTTCCGTCATCAACAACCTCGCACCTTCCAATGGGGATGACGCGACAGGCAAAACCAAAAGACCAATGCTTTTTTTCAAGCTAGCATACCATCGCGCAAGGACACTATTTAAACCGGGGGCAATGCCCCTTTACGATTTTCAGTCCATGATCAACTTCTTCGTCCCTGATATGCAGATTCAAGAAACGTGCATCCCCTTTTGCGCTGTTGCCACCGATCTCATCACCGGCAATCCGGTGGTGTTCAGCAAAGGCTCACTCAGAGACGCCCTGGTAGCCAGTTCCATCGTTCCCGGAGCGGTAGACCCTTTCAGAAACGGCGAGATGATGCTTGCCGATGGAGGCATAACAAGCCTGATTCCCGTAAGCATCCTCAAAGAGGCGGGCATTGACATGGTCATTGCCGTCACGGTTACCCAGAACACGCTATTGAAAACCAAGTTAAAGACGGCCACGGATGTCGTGACGCGCGCAGGCCAAATTACGGCTTACAAACTGAAGGATTATGAATTGGAACAGGCCGACGTTGTCATCCGGCCGGCCATCCGAGACTATCACTGGAGTGATTTTTCCCATGCATCCCAATTGATCCGTGACGGGGAACACGCCGCCCGCACAGCCGTTAAAGATATCAGGCGCTCTTTTCCCCTGAGCCGGAAGCTGGGAGTATACATACACGATTGTATTGGCAGGAAATCGGAACGGGCGCGCTAAAAACGAACCCCATGGAAACCATCATGTCATCTTCACCCGATCAGAAGATCGGGTCACACCGGATGGCGGGGGTCCGGGAACCTCCTAAATATGCCGGATATCGTTTTCATCCGCGTCATCTTCCTGCTTGAATCGTTTCTCGAGATATTTCCTGGCGAGGTCCTTCCCTCCGAGACCAAAGGCCAGGGAGAGTGCAAAAACCAACCCCCCGAAAATGATGGCAAACGCTGCCGTGACGGTGCTGCGGGCAATGCCCAGCTGTTCCATAGCCATCACAAAGGCGAGCAGCACGATGATCGTCTTGATCATCCGGCTCAATAACGCCGCAAAACGGATGCCGGCATTGACGGAAGCAATCAGGGTAGCCCGGCCGAGAAAGTTACCGAACATCAAACCGACCACCAAAATCACTGCCGCCACGAGCACATTGGGAAGATACAGTAAAAGTTTGGCAAGGAGTTGCTCTATGGCCGGCAATTCCAACAGATGCAGGGAGATGATAAAGAAGACGGCCACGGTAAGCCAATAAAAAAAGCGGCCGATCAATTTCTCCGGCGGTTCCTTCACCGCCAGCCTGTGCAGCGTGTCCGAAGCCCCCATGCGAACACACAGGGTGTCGAGTTTCAGCCATTTAAATAGTTTCTGCACGACGATCTTGACGAGTGATGCGAACAATAGGCCGATGAAAAAGACAATAAGAGCGGACAATAAATTCGGAAGAAAATGGGCCAGTTTCTTCAGAAACTCCTGCAGGGGTTCCGTTATGATTTTATCCATCAGGTATTCCATGGCAACCTCCTTTGTCGACGCGAAACTCATGTCTTTCCCTCCATCCAGATGGCGACCAGTTGCGACTTTTCTTTTTCAAACGCAAGGCAAAGTTCTTCCAGACGTCCTTCGACCTCATCGGCGGTGCTATTCCACGTTTCGATGACAAAGGACGCCACCTTCCCCAAATAAAGGGGCGTCAGGGATTTGATGATATGCTCGGCGTTCATAACCCGTCGGCGAAAAGCAAGGGCGAAATAGAAGATCACCCACACCCAATCCCGATCGGGAAACATGAACGCGTCCCGGGGCTTTTCACTAAGTCCGTGCAGCGTTTTAAGCAGATCGTCCGGCAAAAAAGACTGATACAAAACGTCGAGATCCCGAACCCCCATGCGGAATTTTTCGATCATGTTTTCCAGGTTTACATGAATCGGTTCCAAGCCGACGGAATAGACAAAACCAAAGGTCGGAACGGGCTGGGATCCTGTGACCTGGTGCCAGACGCTATCGTATTCTTCCATCAGGTTGAAGACCGAACTGACGACTTGATGCAGCATGGCACTGAGGTCGCTTCCGGGATCCTTCGCATCGTGGATCTTGGCCCCGAGGTACGCCTGACATATCTTAAACCCATTGGCCACCGCCGTGGTGGTCATCCAGATATCGATCCCGAAGCGTGCCACATCTGTTTCCCACACATCCTTGGTAAGGTAGAATGAGGCCAGATTCCCTGAAAATCCGAAGTCGCCGCCAATCGGCTGGCGAATTCTCCTTCCGTAAAGGGCCCTCGTCAAGGGATAGACGATGGAATTGGTGATAGTGCCGTCATATTTGTGCCGCATATAGTAAGGCGAGACATAATCATACTGTTCATCCAGGACGGGTTTGATCAACAATTCCATCCATTCGGGCGTAATGCTCCGCAGGTCCGAATCGACGACGGCGCAGGCCTTGACATTGAGATCGCGTGCGATTTCAAAAATGGTTCGAAAGGCGCTGCCCTTACCGGGAATACCCTGATAAGGAGTAACGAATTTACGAAATTGATCGGCCCTGCGATCAAGCAGAATGGATTCCACGTCAACCGTCGTTTCCCTGACAATATCCATGGTACCGTCCGTGGAACCGCCATCGGAATTGACTAACAGTGATTTGTAGTGATGGAAATACTTGGATAGCCCTGCTTCCACGGCCCTTACCACATGGGCTATGGTCCTGGCGCTGTTGAAGCTCGGAATACCGACCAGAATATCCACGTCTTCCGCAGCGGAAATTTTCTCGGCGATCTTTAGACTGTCCATGTGTACCTCGTTGGTTGACAGTTTGCATTGTATTTTCCGGGTTAACGGGTGTCAACCTTTTTCATCCACACCGGCTTGGGGGGCTGTCCGTTAATGCCCCCGGTTTTGTTTGACTTTCTAATGGGGAAAGACGTAAATATCACCTATGGATATTTGACTTTACCAGAACACGCCGATTTTAACGGAAAGAAATTCAGCCACGATGCCCCCGTAATGACGGACCTGCTGGTGGAACTGCAGAAACGGACAGACCATCACGTGGCCTTGACTTCTTTTATAAAGGGATCGCCTGCTTTTTGACGGCGATTACAAAAACGCTACCCCGGCGATATAAAGGACAGCGATTTCGTCCAAATCCCGGAAGCGGTGGCTTTTATTCCGCCGGAAATGACTGGTATGTCCGCCGGTTAAGGTAACGGATCATGACTTCGTTTCACATAAAGGATTGCACCCTGCTCACGAAAATGAGTGGTCTTTCTCCTGCATTCAATCTCAGAGAGTTACGGGACCGCATCGCCTCCTGCAACAGCCACATAATCTATCATCACTACTGTGAAAGCGTACTGGCTCCCTGCTTTGTCTATCCCGACTTCCACAACGACTTTGCCATCTGGGTCAACACCAGCCTGGACGACAAGATTCTGGCGGAACGGCTTGGCATTCTGAATCCCTACCAGCACCAATCCATGGAAAGCTTGCGCCAAATCACCCTGGAAATCATCGATGAACGGCTGAACGAGTTATCCGTCGTGCAGTCCGTATCGCCGGGACGCGAATTTTATTTCATGGAGGCGATTACCGTCGTTTTTGACACCGGTCACGTCATAAAGAAACCGGAGGACCTTGCTGAAACCGTCCTCAGGATGACCAACGGCAGCGTTTATTTTCACTTTCTTGAGGCGAGGCGGCGGACACCGACGGGGACCGACGACTTTTCCTTGTGGCTGATGGACTTTGAAGAACAAGGCAACCCATATCGTGAGGCGCTTCAATCGATTGATTACATGTTCTATTCCTTGACCGAGCTCCGGCACATCATATCCGAGAGCCTCTTCCGCAGCATAGGAAAAGGGTGATGGTCATGCGACTGGATGATTATATCCCCGTTGTCGGAATGCCGGTGATCGAAGAACTTCACCAGCTCGGTCAAAGATTGAAGGGGCTGCGGGTTGTTCATGTCAACTCGACCCGTGAAGGAGGTGGTGTTGCTGAAATCCTGCAATGGATGACTCCCCTGATGCAAGACGTCGGTATGGAAGCCCGGTGGGAGGTCATCCAGGGCTCGGAGGCATTTTTCCCCGTGACAAAAGCCATTCATAACGGGCTGCAGGGGCATCCCGCATTCATCAAGAAAAAGGAGTGGGACCTTTACGAAGACGTCAACCGGCAAAATTTCGAACGGTTGCGTCCCGTCCTGGAGGGGGCGGACATGGTCGTCATCCACGATCCACAGCCCGCTTTCCTGCATTCACTCTGCCCCAAACGGCATGGAAAGTGGATCTGGCGGGCCCATATCGACATCAGCCGGCCTTACCACCCTCTCTGGAAATCGCTCCAGTCCTATGTCTCCGCGTACGATGCGAGCATCTTTTCCATAAGCCAGTTTGCCAGAGTCCTGCCTCATCCGCAGTTTATCATTGCCCCGAGCATCGATCCCTTGAGCGAAAAGAACCGCGATCTCACACCGGAAGACATGCAAGGGGTCCGGTCAGAATTTGGTCTCGATCCGGAAAGGCCAATCATCACTCAGATTTCACGATTCGACCGTTTCAAGGATCCTTTAGGGGTAATCCAGGCATACCGGATGGTGCACGACATCGTTCCGGTCCAGCTGGTACTTGCCGGTGGCGGAGCAACGGATGATCCGGAAGGAGAAGCCGCTCTGGCGGAAGTCATGGAAGCCGCCGACACCGATCCGGATATTCATATCCTGCAGCTTCCCCCGGATGCCCACAAGACAGTCAATGCCCTGCAACGTCTTTCGGACATCATCGTACAGAAATCGACAAAAGAAGGGTTCGGCCTGACCGTCACGGAAGGGCTCTGGAAGGGCAAGCCCGTTATCGGCGGGGACGTGGGGGGCATCCGCCTGCAGGTAATCAATCATTACACCGGCTATCTGGTGAATACCCCCGAAGGCTTGGCTCACCGCATCCGCTACCTTTTGCATCATCCCGAAAAACAACTGGAAATGGGAAGTCGTGCCAAGGAATTCGTGAGAGAGAATTTTCTTCTTACCAGACATCTTCGGTCGTATCTGATTCTCTTTTTGTATCTCATGCATGCAACCGAACATCACACGATCGTCGTTTAACAGGTCCGGAATGCCTGTTGCCCATGAATCGCATGGTGACGATCATCTCATCCCGGATTAATGAGAAACGATGAAGCAACACTTGAACATTCTGATGATCGCATCCGAAGCCGATCCCTTTGCCAAGGTGGGAGGCCTGGCCGACGTCGTCGGTGCTCTCCCCAAGGCGCTGGCAGAGAGAGGACACCGGGTACGGATCGTCATGCCCCGTTATTACCGGATCGATCGTGATCTACTGGGCCTGAAGCCGACCGGAGAGCCCCTTCTTGTCAACATGGGAGTGCGGGGTGAACAATGGTGCGCCGTCCTGACAGGGTCCTTGCCGGGCACCACCATTCCCGTTCACTTTATCGAGCACGAACTCTATTACGGCCGGGACGGCTTGTATCAAAGCCAGGGGGTCGACCATCCTGACAATGCGGAACGCTTCCTCTTTCTATCCCGCGCCGGACTTGCATGTTGCCGCATGATAAATTTCACCCCGGACGTCGTCCATGTGCACGACTGGCACACGGCGCTCGTCCCGGTGCTGCTCAAAACCCAATATCGCCATGACCCGATTTTCCAACAGTGCGTGTCCCTGCTGACAATCCACAACCTGCAGCATCAGGGAATTTTTCCGAAATCTTTCATGGACACGATCGGCATCGGCTGGGACTTGTTCCACAGCCGTGCCATGGAGTATCACGATCAGGTGAATTGCCTCAAAGGCGGCATATATTTCGCCGACATGATCAATACGGTGAGTCCGACTTATGCCCGGGAAATACAAGAGGCCGAATTTGGATACGGCCTGGACGGCGTGATCCGTGACCGGGCCGGGGATCTCCGCGGCATCCTCAACGGTATCGATTACCGGATGTGGAATCCGGATGACGATCCGGTGATTGCGGCCCCCTTTGCTTCCGAAGATCTGTCGGGGAAAGTCTTTTGCAAACGAGATCTGCAAAGAATAGCTGGGCTGCCCGAACGGGACGGTGCACCCCTGATCGGCATGGTCTCCCGCCTGGTGGACCAAAAAGGGATCAATCTCCTCGCCCGGGTCATACACGACATTCTCCATCTGGATATCCAGATGATTATCCTCGGCACCGGCGAACCTTGGGCCCATGATTTCTTCGAAGGGGTCAGTCACCGGCACAAAAACCAATTTTCTTTCATCGCATCTTACAATGACCTTTTGGCCCGCAAGATCATCGCCGGAGCGGATTTTTTCCTCATCCCGTCCCGTTTTGAGCCCTGCGGCCTCACGCAAATGTATGCCATGCGCTATGGGACCCTTCCCATTGTCAGGGCAACGGGGGGGCTGAACGATACCGTGGAGAATTTCGACGAAACAGGTGGAACCGGCACAGGTTTTAAATTTATGGACTTAACCCCGGAAGCCCTTTACGGCACGATTCACTGGGCCCTGGAAAAAGTTTATCACAATGAGGCCATGCGCAAGCGAATCATCGTGAACGCCATGGGGAAAAGATTCCCCTGGGATGACGCAGCGGCCCAATACGAGGAAATATACTGGATCGCCCTAGCCAGGGCCGAGAGGGATCAGCCATGAACCCGGGGAAATCTCTCCTGCGGAAACAAAAGCCGGTTATTCGTTATCCTGATCGACGGCTTCAATAAAGCGCTCCGAGAAATCAGGGATAGCCGCCGTAACCCGTACCCAGGCGCTCATCATGGGTAAACCAACCGGATCGGCCATGAAACCTTCGGTTGCCACCTTCAGTGAATGGACAAAGGCCTCCGACGCTTCGATTTCGTCATGCCGATCATATTTCAGGCCGTTGAGCAGGGAAAGGGCATGATACTTCTCGATGGCGTTCCGTGACTCTTCAATATAAACCATGTAAAGGGTGCGGAAAAAGGATTGACTCATCATGATGCCGTCCTGACTGAGAATTCGGAACAGGGCTTCGGCGATTTCAGTAGCCATCCGGATCAAACCGACATCCGGGCTGTCCTTTTGCAGAGACTGGTGCTTGTGATCGTAACTCTCCGATATCTCCACCTGACAGATACGGTTGATGGATGTCTTACGGTATACCTCGTTCAGTAGGGATACCTCCAAGCCCCATGTCGGTGAAATGCGAATGCCCCTTGCGAGACTGCTGATCAGGGCGAACTCACCGGACAGGGCGTAACGGAAATTGCCGAGGTAGTCGACAAAAGGATTGTAATTCAGGATCCTTTTCAGCGCCCGGACCAGGGGGGTATAAAAGAGCCGGGTCACACGACCGTAAAGCTTTTCCTTCACACGGGCGTAATACCCCTTGCTGAATTCAAAATCCAAAGCTGGATGGACCACCGGGTACAGCAAACGGGACAGCATTCCCCGGTTATAACTCAGGATATCCGTATCGTGGAGGGCGATTGCATAAATGTCCTTGTCGGACAGGATATAGCCCATCGTCATCCAGACGGAACGGCCCTTCCCGGGGCGTTCCAGCTTGAAATCATTGCGCCGCAGTTCATCGTAGAGCTTTCTGAGCCTGGGACCATCGTGCCAGACGACCTTGACCTCACAGGGCAGATCGGACATGACCTGCTTGACCGTCTTAAATTGGCTTTCATCAGCCCGGTCCAGAGAAAGCACGATTTTCCGGAGGTAGTTCACCTTCTTTAACTCCGATAATATCCCGGAAATGGCCGGATTCTCAAATTCCGATACCAGAGCGGGCAAGAGGAGGGCGATCGGTCTTTTGCGGGATATTTTCTCCAATTCCCTGTCCAAAAGATGGTCGGCCCGATTACCCAGCTTCTGCAATGTTGTTATAATCCCGTGCTGATAAAAGTCCGCCATCGGTTATCTCCTTCCGTTTTTATCCCTTAGATTCCCAAGAATCGCCTTTGCGTTCCTTGCCGCATCTCTCGTGTAGATAGGTTTATTTCATAGCATATGGGAGAACCGTTTGTCACGACGAGATGGTACCGTTTTCTTATCCTTTCTCAACCCACCGGTGGATCTTGGCTCCGCCCCTGATCAGAAATCACTGATGCGTGACCGGAAAAAGCGTCCCTCCGCCTTGGTTTGTCTACATAGAGAATCTGTATATCCATCACATTGGTTCCCGTTGGCCCTGTCATCAGCAGATCATCGGTCTGCAGAAAAAACCGATAGGCGTCGTTCTCCCGCAGATATACTTCCGGTATCAACCCCAAGCGGTTCATCCGGATGATCGTGTCACCGTCGACAAGGGCTCCTGCGGCGTCGGAGTTGCCGTCTATGCCGTCGGACCCTGCACTGAGCAACGTGCAGTTCCGGGACGGATCGAGTTCGGACAAAAAGGCGAGGCACAACTGCTGGCTGCGGCCGCCCTGTCCTTTCCCCCGAACCGTTACGGTGGTCTCCCCTCCGAAGAGAAGACATACGGGCGGCGGAAAAGGATTTCCCGACTCCGTTATTTCCCGGGCGATCGACATCATGACTTTGGCCACCTCACCGGCCTCACCGAAGAGCGTGGAAGTCATGACATGAACAGTCATTCCCAGGCGCTCCGCCTTACTTCTTGCCGCCTCCAGCAATTGGGTGTTGCTTCCGAGCACGTGGTGCCGGATTCGCCCGGGAACCGTTTTGACCGTTTCGGGCAGCTTGCCCGCGAGCCCGTCGTCAATAACCCGCCGCACCGCTTCGGGAAGCCGGCGCCACAGATCATATTGATCCAGGATGCGGCGCGCCTCCTGGTAGGTTGTCGGATCTGCGAAGAAGGGGCCGGACCCGATCGTTGCCAAATCATCGCCGATAACATCCGAAATCACCAGCACCACGACCCGGCCGGCGCATCTTTCGCCCAACCTTCCCCCTTTTACCGAGGACAGGTGTTTGCGGATCGTATTCATTTCCCCGATGCGCATGCCGCTTTTCAGCATGAGGGAGGACGTCTCCTGAAATTCTGAAAGGGTCACCGGCGGAAGCGGACTCTCAACGAGGGCCGAGCTGCCTCCGGAAAGAAGGTAGAAACAGAAATCCCCATCGGTAAGTCTTTCAAGATACCTTTTAAGAGCTTCTGCCGCAGACAGGCTTTTTTCCGTCGGAAGGGGATGCGATGCCGTCAGAAAGGTCAATTTCCCGGAACGGTGCCCCGTTTCGTTGGTTACCACGATGCCCCCGTCCAGCCGGTCCCCCAGCATCGCTTCCAGAGCCAGGGCCATGCGGGCCGAAGCCTTCCCGCTGCCGCAAATGTGAATACGTTGATTCACGGCCAAGGTATAACTCATGTCCTGAACCAGGAAGCCTCCTTCCCTGATCGAAACGGCTCGCTTAATCGCGCCTTCGGGAGAAACGGCTGCCAGGGCGCAACGGAATATTCTCCCGATCTTCTCACGTGAGGTCATCGAGCAACTCCATAACTGCCGCGTTCCATCCGCGGCTTCCCGGAAAAGGGGCCCTGATGGCATGCACGGGACCCGCTGTCTCGTAATGCCCGTCGGGATGTGGGATCAGAATCGGCACATCCACACTTGCGAGCATGGAAAGGTCATTCTGGCTGTTGCCGAGGCCGACTGTGCGGATTCCACATCCCAGGTTTTCCCGAAAAATTTCCGTAGCCTTCATTACCGCCTTGCCCTTGTCCTGCTCTCGATCGATCAGATGATAAAAACGGTCCCCCCGGGTCAGACAAAGGCCGCTGCCGGCGGCAAGATGCCGCAATATTTCAAGATCTTCCTCTCTTTCAACAAGCACCGGTTCCGTGAATTCCCGGCATTGAGCACGCTGTGCCTCTTCCGGAGTCAGTTTTGTCAGGGATGCAACCTCCTGCGGCGACAGGTCTCCGAATCCGCGGATATGCAGACGCGCTCCGGC
>CAYPKE010000051.1:0-15748 GCA_964411235.1 uncultured Syntrophales bacterium | reverse complement strand
ACATATCATGATGCAAGGCGGTCAATTCTTTCGTATCTTCGGAAATCTCCATCATGGGAGCATCTGACCACAATCGCTCCAGCTCGTAGAATTCCCGGACCGGTTCGTGAAAAATGGAGATGACGACATCATTGAAATCAAGAAGGATCCATTTGCCGTAGGAGGTCCCTTCGGTACCGAGGGGCAGAATGCCCGCCTTTTTCATCTTCTCCTGGATGATGGAGGCAAGGGCCTGAACTTCACGGTCCGAGTTGCCGCTCATGATCACATAGTAATCGGCAAATGAGGAGATGTCCTTGATTTTCAGGATGACCAGATCTTTGGGCTTTTTTTCCAGGGCCGCGTTGACGCACAGAAGCACCCTTTGCTGTGCGCTCAGGTCTATTGCCTCCTCCAATCAGGTCACCTCTCTTTATTTGCTATGGTGCTTGCCGTGCAGACACGCCCGGAAAATCGGGCGCCGTCTTCATGCAAAATTCCCGCTGTGCGGGAGCGGGTTCTCTTTCCCGCCGGCGCCGCGCCGGCGGTCGGTTATTCCCCAGCATGCACGATATTTCCGGTAACAAATATTTCACATCGTGTCAACGGCAAAGGGGGGGATTCCGGTTGCCGAACGGGGGGTGCTGTGGTAGAGACAGTTCGAACCGGTAATCGAATCCGGCGACGGACAGGCTGCAAGCGATGGAAAAAGATATCATGGATAAAATTCAGGTGCACATGCCCTTTGCCCTGCTCAGGGGTAAATTTCTGTCCATGGTGCTTTCCGAAGGGATCAATCCGGAAATCGCGATCAGCCACCGGGATCTGGACAGATGTTCCCGTGATGAATTCAGCGAAGTCGGCCGAACGTTGAGCCGGACGGGGAGGCGGGTTACCCTTCATGCCCCGTTTGTGGATTTAAGGCCCGGAGCCATTGATCCGGAAATACGCCGGATCACGAGGGAGCGAATCTCCCGGGTTCTTGATTTGGCCGGTTTTTTTCATCCTTTATCCGTTGTCTGCCATGCCGCCTTCGACGCCCGTTATTATTACTCGGGCGAGGCGTTATGGTTGAAGAACTGTGTGGAGACATTTCAGGGATTCCTGCCCCGCATGGAGGCCCTGGCCTGTCCGATCTGCGTGGAAAACGTTTACGAAACGGAACCGACCATGCTGAAGCGTCTTCTGGATGAAGTAAGCTCGCCTTACCTGCGTTTCTGTTTCGATACGGGCCACTGCAATGTCTTCGGCACAGTTCCCTTCGGGCTGTGGATCGACACGCTGGGCTCTTATCTGACGGAGATCCATATTCACGACAACGATGGAACGGAGGATCGCCATCTTCCGCCGGGGGACGGCGGGTTTCCCTTTGCCGATCTTTTCGCTGTATTGCGGCGCAGGAAACTCGCGCCGGTTGTGACTCTGGAAACCCATTCTCTGGAACATTTCCGGAAGGCCCTATCCGCCCTGAAAAACATGGATTTCCCGTCATCGTTGCCGACGGGGGGGGCTCCTGACCAATGATGCGCTATATCGGGAAAAGAATTTTATTCATGATTCCTCTTTTGCTGGGGATCACCATGATCTGTTTCGGAGTCATGCATCTGGCGCCGGGATCGCCGACGGACATGCAGACCCAAATGAATCCGCGGGCCTCCGCCGAGGCCCAGGCCAGGCTCCGTGCCATGTATGATCTGGATAAGCCCGTCTATCAGCAATACTGGAACTGGCTGAAAAAGGTAGCCGTTTTTGATCTCGGCACGTCGTTTTCTGCCGACAGTCGACCGGTTGTCGACAAAATCAGGGAACGGATTCCCATTACCGTTCTGTTGAATGTGCTGTCCCTGGTCCTGATCCTGATCGTGGCCGTTCCCATCGGCGTGCTGTCGGCGGTGCGTCAGAATTCCCTCTTTGACCGTTTGACGAGCGTATTCGTTTTTGTAGGCTTTGCCGTGCCGACTTTCTGGCTGGCCCTCTTGATGATGATCCTGTTCGGCATTCATCTGGGCTGGCTGCCCATTTCTGGCCTGCGTTCCCTTAATTATGAGTACCTGCCGCGCTGGTCAGCTTTCTGGGACCTTGTCAAGCATCTCCTGATGCCGGTTTTTCTGTCCGCCTTCGGAGGCTTGGCGGGTTTTTCCCGGTACATGCGCGCGAACATGCTGGAAGTCATCAGGCAGGATTACATCACCACGGCCCGGGCGAAGGGGCTTAGTGAACGGGTGGTGATTTACAAGCACGCCCTGCGCAATGCCCTCCTGCCTGTAATCACCATTTTGGGACTGTCCGTTCCCGGTCTTATCGGCGGGAGTGTCATTTTCGAAACGATTTTTGCCATTCCCGGCATGGGGCAGTTGTTTTACATGGCTGTCATGTCGCGGGATTATCCCGTTGTCATGGGGATCCTCTATATCGGTGCGATTCTGACCCTGCTGGGCAATCTCATCGCCGATGTCGCTTATGCGCTGGCGGATCCGAGAATTCGTGTATCCGCATGAAACCGGGAAAGTAAGGATAGGAAAGTAAGGTTGACACGGGGAAAATTATCCTTTAGATAAAACCGGTCGATTAATAACAATCAAGGGGGACGCTAAGTTATGCCTTCTGCAGGTACCGTTGCGACGGGCGGCAACTTTCATCACAGTATTCTCGGCATGGTCCTTGACGCGGGCGGAGTCGTACAGTTTGTTCTTTTGGTGCTGCTTCTGTTTTCCGTGGTGTCCTGGGCCATTATCTTTCTCAAGTACCGGGAATTGGGCAGGGTCAACAAAGAGAACTCGGAGTTTCTCGATTTCTTTATGAAAAAGAACAAGCTGTCCGAATTGATCGCCGAGGCGAGGAAGTTCAAGTATTCGACGGTTGCCGAGGTTTTCCGGGTCGGTTACGCCGAACTGGCGAAGACGGCAAAACCGGCCAAACATGCAGCAGCGGATGAGCCCCTGTCCGATCAGGCGGAGGACGGCATGATGATTTTCCTTGAGCGCTCCCTGGGAAGGGCGTGCTCAGCTGAGGCTTCGAAACTGGAAAAAGCCATCGGTTTTCTTGCCACGACCGGGAATGCCTGTCCCTTTATCGGCCTGTTCGGTACCGTATGGGGCATCATGGAAACCTTCAAGAGCATCGGTGCCCGGGGTTCGGCCACCCTTGCCATTGTCGCCCCCGGCATTTCCGAAGCGCTTATTGCTACGGCGGCGGGGTTGGCGGCCGCCATCCCGGCAGTCATTTTTTATAATTATTTTTTAAACCGCATCCGTAATGTAAACCTGGAAACGGACAACTTCGCCTCCGATTTCCTGAACCTGATTGACCGTTATTACAGCAGAAGATAACCAGCCATGCGGTATTTTAATCGACATCGTTTATCGGAGCATCGCCCCCTGTCGGACATCAATGTGACGCCCCTCGTGGATGTCATGCTGGTGCTGCTCATTATATTTATGGTGACGGCCCCCATGCTCCAGATGGGAATCGACGTCAACCTGCCCAAGGTCAAGGCCCAAAGCGTCGACGTGACCGAGGAAAAACTCGTGCTGACCATCGACGGCAACCGCGCCGTATTTCTGAACAAGAACCGGATTCCTCTCGAAGATCTCAAAACGAAACTCGAGGCGATCTTTCAGGATCGTATCGATCGTGAAGTTTTTATGAGGGCCGATAAAAATGTGCCGTATGGTTTCGTCGTCCAGGTAATGTCCGAGATTCGGAAAGCCGGCGTCGACCGTCTGGGCATGGTGACGGAGCCGCCGCAAGAGTCGGTAGAATGACGGAATCCGTCGAGTCGATCATCCTGAGCCGGGAACTGGTGGAATCCCTGGATAAGTTGCGAATCCGCCCCTACGACAAGGCCATCTGGGGACCGGTGATCTTCTTTTCCGTCCTCATGCATCTGTTTCTGCTTGCTTTCATCCTGTTTCGTCCCGTGACGACCACGCCCCAGTTGACCTTCGGCCCTTACTACACGGTGGATTTGGTGCGCTCTGCCGAAATAACCGGCCGGAGTGTTCAACGCAGCCCCTACCGGGAAGAGGTCGCGAGGCTGCCGTCAGAAACGCAGGGGGCCTTAATCAGGAAGCGGGCTGAAATGGTTGCGCCGCCGATCAGCAGGCTGGACAGGCGGGGAAAGCCGCCTCCGGAAATAAGAAGGGCCATTGAGGACCTGAGGCGGAAGGCAGGGTCCGGACCGTTGCGGAATCAGGGCGTCGCAACGGAATCAGAACCGGCAGGCGAGGCACAAGGGTTTGCAGCCAGTGCGCTGGAGGCCTACTACGGCGCCATCTGGTCCAGAATCAGGGACAAGTGGGCCTTCCCCCCCGGCTTGCTTTCCGGGCAGGAACTGGTGGCGGTGATACACGTCCGCATCATGAAAAGCGGCGCCGTGGAAAACATTACCCTGGAGAAGCGCTCCGCCAACGCCTTTTTTAACGAGTCGGCGCTTAACGCGGTCCGGAAAGCTGCGCCTTATCCCCCTTTCCCCGCAGGCATCCGGGATCAGAGCATGGAGGTGGGTATCCGCTTTTACTCGGCGGAGCTTGAATCACGATAGGTTGTAATGGCGCCCCCCTCGGGGGGATTCAAGACCGCCGCATTATACCGATTAAGTACGAGAGAGGATTTTCTTGCAGAAACAAAAAATGAATATCAGGCCGTTTTTTATTCTTATTCTGATTTGTCTGGTTTTCGTCGCCGTACCAGGGGTGCGCGCCCGTGTTTATATCGATATCGACTCTCCCGGTTTCCGTAAATTTCCCCTGGCGATTGCGGATTTTCGGCAGGTGGGTGGTGACGGCGATCCGGGAAGCCTGGCCCTGTGGTTTCCCCGCGAAGCGGCCCGCTACCTAGAGATGACTGACTATTTTCAGATCAAGGATCGGCGGGCTTTTCTGGAGCCCTCCGGATGGCATCCCACGGATCCGTTTCAAGTTCAGTTTCCGGATTGGACGGCGATTGGTGTCGATTATCTGGTCAAAGGAATTTTCACCCAGCGGGCTACGGTGTTGACGACGGAGATTCGGATTTACGACACGATACGGATGAAAGAGGTCTTCCGGAAGACCTACACGGGTATTAACGACGACAAATCCCTCCTTGCCAGGAAGATGGCCGGGGACATTCTGACCGCCCTGACCGGCGCAACGCCTCTTTTCGACACGAAAATAGCCTTTACCCGGAAGAAAGGGAATACAGCGGAAATCCACACCATTCCTTTTGATGGTTCGTTCGTTGCCAGGCTGACATCGGAGTACGCCCTGGTTGTGTCGCCCCACTGGTCGCCGGACGGGCGCTACCTTTCCTACACGTCATACCGTTCTGGAATCCAGGAGGTTTACATCAAAGACCTGAAGCGGAAAATCACCAGGAAGGTGACGCCCTATGCCGGGATGAACCTGGCCGGTCCCTGGTCGCCTGATGGCCGCAAAATGCTGCTGACCCTGAGCAAGGACGGGAACGAGGAAATCTATTCGCTGGAGATCGCAACCGGTGCATTGAAGAGGTTGACGATGCATTTCGGCATCGATGTCTCCCCGACCTGGTCTCCGGACGGGAGACGGATTGCCTTTGTCTCCAACCGGTCCGGCGGGCCCCAGATTTACGTGATGGACGCCGAGGGCGGTGTTGCCCGCAGGATCACCTATGAAGGCGGGTACAACACATCGCCCGCCTGGTCCCCCCGGGGAGACCGGATTGCCTTTGAGGGCAGGACGGCCGGAGGATTTCAGATCTTTACCATTACTCCCGAAGGAGAGGATCTCAGGGTGGTGACGTCGGCGGCAGGCGGCAGTTACGAGAAGCCTGTTTGGTCTCCGGACGGCCGGTATCTGGCGGCGGTCGCCCGGCAAGGCGGGCGCTATCGGATCAGTGTGATCAGCCTGAATAGCAAAGCGGAAAGGGTGATCCATGAGACGGCGCAAAAGTGTCATGGCCTTTCCTGGTCGCCCTAGAAGGCGCAAAGCCGTCCCCTTCCCGCTGCAATGTAGCGGAAGCATTTATGTTCCTTATTCTACAATTTACATTGACCATTCCCGGTCCTTTGTGATTTTATATGCAACAGATTGGATGGGTGATAAAGGCGCTTTTGGGGGAAATGGGATCATTTACGCAGGCGCCGCCTGTCAGAAGAGGCATTCAGGTTTTATCGGGCAAGAGGATAGGAAGGAGGGCAAGCGATGAAAAAGGAAGTGTTGTATGCCGGGCTGGTTTTGGTTTTGGGTTTTATCTTCATGTTTTCCGGTTGTGCCAAGAAGCCTGTTGTGCAGGAAGACGTTTCCCGTGCGCCTCAGGAGGCGGTGGTGCCGGAGACGGCCGATGACGGGGAGCTGGCGAAGGTGTCCAGGATCGTCAGTGACGAGGGGACGCCCGACAGTGCGAGGATGTCCGACCGCCGGGGCTATTTTACGGTGGGGGATTTCATTTTTTACGACGTTAACTTCGGATTCGACCGTTACAACATTCAGTCCGAATTTCGTGAGCCCCTGAACCGATATGCCAAGTGGTTCCAGGACAATCCGCAGTATACGGTTCTTCTTGAGGGCCATACCTGCGAGATCGGCACGGCGGAATACAACCTTGCTTTGGGAGAGCGCCGGTCCGACTCGGTCAGGAGGTACTTGATCGATATGGGGGTGAGCCCTGCACGCATCAGGACGGTCAGCTACGGTGAGGAGTATCCCCTGGATCCGGGCCAGAGTGCGGAGGCGTACAGCAAGAATCGCCGGGTCCATTTTGTTGTGTCCCTGGTAAAGTAACGTTCGGATCGGAGGGCACAGCCTTTGGACAGATTGGTGAAATTCACCCTGACCGCTGTTATCATGATGCTCCTGAGCGGGTGCGCGACAATTCATGATCTGAATCAAGTCCGGAGTCGCGTCGACGAGAGTGAAAAGAAGACGGATCAGCAGCTTGCGAAAAATCAGGCGATTATCGACCGGCTCAACGAATCGGCGGCGGCGTTGCATAAATCCCAGGCCGACACGGGTGTCGAATTGATGTCCCTGAAGGATTATTTGCAGGAGTTGCAGGGCCTGAACGATAAGCAACGGAGAGATATTACGGCCCGTTTCGCCAAAAAGGATGAGGAAATCAAGGAACTGAAGGACCGGCAAGACCGGCTTTTGCTGCGCATCGGTTTTCTGGAAACCTACCTCGGCGTGGGTGAAAGGGAGGGGCGGAGCGAAAACAACGACAAGGCCAAGCCGGCCAACGGCATTGCCAAAGACGGCGTGACGAAGCCGCCGCCTTCGGATAAGAACCAGGCCTACGCCGCGGCATACGACCTTTTTCGGGAAGGATCCTACGACAAGGCGAGAGTCCAGTTTCAGGAATTCCTGAAAAACTACGCCGACACAGAATATTCGGACAATGCACAATTCTGGATCGGCGAGTCCTACTATTTCGAGGGGAATTACGAACAGGCAATTCTGGAATACGACAAGGTCGTCAAAAATTATCCCAACGCGGAAAAGGTGTCGCCTGCCCTGCTTAAGCAGGGACTTTCTTTCATCAATCTGGGAGACAAGGTCAGCGGCCGCCTGATTTTGCAGCAGGTCATCAAAAACTACCCCAACACCAGCCAGGCCCGGGTGGCACGGTCCAAGCTTCTGGAATTAAAGTAAATCAGTCAGAACTGGGAGTCTAAAGGCCCCTTGCCGGGTGATGCGGCAAGGGGCCTTTCTGCATGACGTCCGATGCCACAGTTACCCATCCAATGCTTGTCATGATGACCCGTCATGGCCTTTCCCTCCTGGGGAAACCGAGTTGAGGCTGCTCCTCTCTGTAATTTTCGTAAAGTAGGGCGGCCGGCCAAATATTGCTTGACAGACGATATGTATAAATATACATAACGTACGCAATATAAAAATATGCATAACGAAAGGGTATGGCCATGATTGGCGCAACCCGTTGGACTGGGAAAAACGGCTATGGTGGTTGATGAAACAATCGGATTGATCAGTGACTTTTACCGGGAACGTCTTTCGCAGATTACCATGGATCGTCTTATCGCCGGCATCTTTTTCACGGGCGTCAAATTAAGCAACAATCTGGCCGGCCTTTCCTATACCCCCACCGCCGACATTCACCAGGAGGGTGGCTGCATTCATGTCGATGGCGTGCCTCGGGATCATTATCATTTCAAAGGCTTGCCGGTCTCTGACATTTTGGACTTGAAAGATCAAGGCATGCTTGTCCGTACGGTACAAATCGTCATTCTGAACGCCTTGTCTGCACAGTATCTTAATGGAAGTCATTATCAGGTGGTTGAGGATCGAGACCCCATGGAGCTGCTCGATCTCAGGCAACTGCGGTACGTGGCCATGGTGGGGGCGATTCCGCCGTTTCTAAAACGATTGAAGAAAGAAGCACATCTAAAACTCCACCTGGTCGAAAGAAAAAAAGACAGTCTTGCGGATGATGAAATCCGGCTGCTTGTTCCGGAAGAAATGATATCCGAGATGCTGCCACGATGCGATGCGGTCATCATTACCGGTGCAGCCATTGCGAACGGCACAATGGAGAATCTGCTGGAGCTTGTGAACGATGAAGCCACGGTTGTGGTTGCCGGGCCGACGGCCGGATTTCTGCCTGACGCCCTTTTTGCCCGGGGTGTTTCAATGGTGAGCACGGTGATGGTTTCCGATCCGGACCGTGCCCTCGAACTGCTGGCGGAGGGAAATGGCGCCTTCCAGCTCTTTGCCGCGAAATGTATGAAGAAAATCAATTTATTAAACAGTACATCCAGGTTTTAACTCAAAAGGGAATAAATAAAGGAGGGTGGCATGAACGAGGATTATTTCAATCTGGATGCAAGACTGGAGGATGCCCGCAAATTTCATGGTGACCTGTGCGCCGGGGTCACCGTCGGTACTCGGATGGCCCTGTTGGGTCTCCAGGCCATCGGGATTGAAGACCCGAAAGGAAAGGACCGGAAGGATTTCATGGCCTTTGTGGAGACCTACCGCTGTCCTGCTGATGCCGTTCTGGCCGTGGCTGGTTGTCAGCCGGGGAAGCGGACGCTCAGGGTTCTCGATTATGGAAAGACGGCAATGACGTTTGTCAATCTGAAAACCGGCAAGTCTGTCCGGGTGTCGATGAACGAAAAAGGTGACGACAAGACGCAGGAAAAAACACGTGAAATGATCGAGCAGAATCCCCACACGAAGGAATGGGCCTTGCAACCGGCGGAAGACCTGTTTGATATTCGTGAAGTCAAAGTGGATATCAAACCGGAACACCTGCCGGGAAAACCCCTGCGCATCGTGACCTGTTCGGTCTGCGGGGAGCGGGTCATGGACTGCCGGGAAGTCCGGAAAGAGGGTAAAATTTACTGCCGGTCCTGCGTGGACGGGGAAGGCTATTATTCCGCTCTGTAAAATACACATGCATTAAACAGTCCGGTAATTTATAAAGGAGGAAAAATGCAGGAGGCTGTTTTAATGAAAAAAGCGGATTGGAACCGGGCATGGCGGGAGATGAGGAAAAGCCAGCCGTCACCGGCGCGACACGCAAAATTCTGGGACGGCCGTTCCCGGTCTTTTGCGAAGCATGCTACCCGGACCGGATACGCTGAGAAGTTTCTTCGGATCTTGCAACCCCAGCCGGAGTGGACGGTTCTGGACATGGGCTGCGGCGGTGGAACGCTCGCCCTGCCGTTGGCGGAAAGGGTCCAATCGGTCACCGCCGTCGATTTCTCCGAAGAGATGCTTGCCATTTTGCAGGAAGAATACCGGGGACGAAACATCCATAATATTAAGACGGTCCATGCCCGCTGGGAAGACGACTGGGCGGAGGTCGGCCTTGGGTCATATGATGTGACCATCGCGTCCAGATCGCTGGTGGTTGACGACCTGCAGGCCATGATTATGAAGTTAAACCATGCCGCCCGAAAACAGGTTTTTATCGTTACCATCGTCGGCGACGGTCCACATGACCGCCGGGCTTATGAAGCTGTGGGTCGGGAGCTGCAGGTCGGACCGGACTATATCTTTAATTATAATGTCCTGTACCAGATGGGTATCTATGCCAAAGTCGATTTTATTGTCCTCAAGGTTCACGATACCTATGGCACCCGTGATGAGGCCATGGATTCCGTTCGCTGGATGTTTCCGGACATCACTCAGGAAGAAGAGAAGAAACTGGATGCGTACATGGCCGAACACCTGGTCTGCCTTGACGGTCTGTGGATGCTGGATTATGCCAAAACCGTTCGCTGGGCCGTACTCTGGTGGGAGAAAGAGTAGATGGACCGGACATTTCAGAACGCATTGCTTGTTAGGATTATTTTATGCAGATGAATGATGCCGTGCAATACGATCAGGTCGCCCGTGACGTATTTGCCCCGGTTTATCCCGTCATTGCCGAACAGATCAAGGTCCGAACCGGCATCAAACGTGGTGTATGCCTCGATGTCGGGACCGGGGGCGGCTATCTGGGACTCGCCCTTGCCCGGATAACCGACCTGACGTTTTTCCTGATGGACAAGTCACCGGACATGCTGAAAATCGCCTATGCGAATGTGGTGGGCTCCGGGCTGCATAACCGGGTCCGCACCATGCAGGGGGATGTGCATGAAATTCCCCATAACGACCGGTCCATCGATCTTGTCATCAGCCGGGGTTCGCTCTTTTTCTGGGAAGATAAGGCCAGGGCTTTCGCCGAAATCCACCGTGTTCTGGCCCCGGGAGGACAGGCCTATGTCGGCGGGGGCATGGGCACAGGGGAATTGTTTGCTAAAATCCAGGCGGAGATGGCGAAGCGACGTCGTGATTTTCCCCTGGATAAAAAGAACGAACGGTTTGCCGATCATCGCGAAGATTACCGCCGGGCATTGAGCAAGGCCGGGATTTCGTCCTATGCCATGACCCGTGACGATGAAGGTTCGTGGATTCGGATACATAGGCAGAAAGGTCATTCATGAAATCCTGGAAGATTTCCGGATGCCCATAAAGGGACGGCACCAAACAGATTCAACGTATCAATATGCCGGGGTGCAGATGTGCAGCAGGGAAGTCATTCGAAAGCCATAGCAATAAAGAAGGCAGCGTTTTGGGTTGTGGTGCTGTCTTTTTTTCTGACCGGCGCGCCGATCGAAGCGCGGGAAATCGTGGACATGTCCGGCCGCAGGGTAGATGTTCCCGACCGGATAAAAAAAGTCTACGCTACGTCTCCGCCCGCAACCTACATGATTTACGCCCTTGACCCGAGCCTCCTCGGCGGGTTGAACACACCTTTGAAAGAAACCGAAAGACGTTATCTTGCCACCGAGATCCACTCCCTTCCGGTCCTGGGAGGTTATTTCGGGCAGGGACAGGTGGCGAATACCGAGATGATTCTCAAGGCGAAACCGGACGTCGTGATTATGTGGGCTTCTCATGAATCGGCTTTGAATCAGAAGATGGAGGCCGACATGCGGACCCTGGGGATCCCCCTCGTCTTGATGCGCATTGACCGGGTTGAAGGCTACAACCGGGGGTTACGGTTTCTGGGCAGGCTTCTCAATCGGGAAGAACGGGCGGAAAAACTGGCCCGATACGGCGAGGAGGCCCTGGCGAAGGCAGAGTCTTTTTTGCAGCGAATTCCAGAAACCCGAAGGCCGTCGGTCTACTATGCCCAGGGAATCGACGGACTTTATACGGAATGTCATACCTCCTCCCATGCAGAATTGATCAACCAGACGGGTGCCGGAAATGTCCATCGTTGTCAGTTCAGGACGGGCTATGGAATGGAGCGAGTCTCCATGGAGCAGGTCATTTTCTATGACCCCGATGTGATCGTTGTCCAGGAGAGGGAGGCCCTCCAGCGTATCAACACGGATAAACGTTGGCGTCATGTCAAGGCCGTAAAACACGGAAGGGTGTTCATTATTCCCAAGAAGCCCTTCAACTGGTTTGACCGGCCTCCGTCCTTCATGCGTTATCTTGGAATCCAATGGCTGATGCAATGTCTGTATCCCGGTGATTATCAGTTCGATCTAGTTGAAGAAACCCGAAACTTCCACCGTCTCTTTTTAAGACTGGAATTAAGCGATGAGCAAATCAGGGAGATTTTGACCGGATGATACGCCCGACAGTGATTACATGCCTCATCATCATACTTCTTTTCACTGCCGTGATTTCTCTGACCCTGGGTAAATATCCGGTAACCCTCAAGGACACGCTTCTTTTTTTTGTCGGAAAAATTACGGGCAGCAAACAGGACACCGCTCTGGATGCGGCGCTTCTGGAAAATCTTTTTCTAGCGATCCGCATGCCCCGTGTTCTGGCGGCGATTCTTGTCGGGTCATCCCTGTCCGCGGCCGGCGCCGTTTTCCAGGCCATGTTCATCAACCCCCTCGTATCGCCGGGCTTGCTGGGGGTTCTGGCCGGCGCCTCATTTGGCGCCGCTTTGGGCATGGTCCTTTTTCAAAGCTGGCTGGCGGTACAGTTAAGCGCATTTGCCTTCGGGTTTGTCGCGGTCATGGTGGCGGTTGGCATCGCCCGTATGTTCAAAGGGAACACCATCCTGCTTCTGATCCTGGGAGGGGTGATCAGCGGATCGATGTTCACCTCGCTTCTGTCCGTGATCAAGTATTGTGCGGATCCCTATGAAAAACTACCCGCCATTGTTTACTGGCTCATGGGCGGCCTGTCCTATGCCGACGCGGCAACGGTATGGTATGCCGCCATCCCCATCGTCATCAGCACGCTCATGATCATTGCCATGTCGGGTTATCTCAATGTGCTCAGCATGGGCGACGAAGAGGCGCGCGCCCTTGGCGTGCCCGTGGAAAAGATCCGCATGCTCATGATTTTTCTTGCCTCGCTGATAAGTTCCCTGACCGTGGTCATGGCCGGCATGATCGGCTGGGTGGGGCTCATTATCCCCCATATTGCAAGGATGCTCGTCGGTCCCGATAACAGAACACTGATCCCCGCCAGTATTCTAATCGGCGCCGTTTACCTGCTGGTTGTTGACGATATCTCGAGACTCACATTCGACGCCGAGATTCCGATCGGAATCCTGACCTCTTTGGTGGGCATTCCTTTCTTTGTTTTTGTCTTGCGAAAAGCGAACCGGGGGTGGGGGGCTTGAAAGTGATCAACATAAACCTGATTGAAGTGCAGGCTGTCACCTTCGGTTACCATACGAAACCGGTCCTGAATGACATCAATTTTGTCATCCGCAAAGGGGAGGTGGTGTCCCTTCTGGGACCCAACGGCAGCGGCAAGAGCACCCTTTTGAAAGTCATTCTCGGATTGCTGCGCCCTGCGCGGGGAAGTGTGCGTCTTAAAGGGACGGACATCAGGCGGATCGAGGCCAAGTCGGTGGCTCGGCAAATCGCTTATGTCCCGCAGACCCATAAGGGAGCTTTTTCCTATAAGGTTATCGATGTGGTTCTGATGGGGAGGCTCCCCCACAAACCCTTCTTTTTTTCATACACGAATAAAGATCGGGATATCGCCTTTGAGAAGATGGAACGCCTTTCCATTGCCCACCTCGCGGAGCGGCCCTATACGGAGTTAAGCGGCGGGGAAAGGCAGTTGACCCTGATTGCGCGGGCGATGGCTCAGGGTGCGGAAGTTTTCGTCCTGGACGAGCCGGCAACGGGGCTGGATTACGGCAACCAGTTGCGGCTTCTGGAGCAGATCATCAAGCTTGCCCGGGACGGATACACGTTCATCAAATCGACGCATTCGCCGGAACACGCCTTCTGGCTCGGCGATCGCTCCGTCATGATGAAGGAAGGTGCCATCATCGGTGATGGGAAAACCGATGCCATTGTGACCAATGATAGCCTGCTCACACTATACAACGCCAAAGTCAGTGTGGTGAAAATCAATGGCAACCTGCGAGTATGTGTGCCCCATGTAATTTCCAGTCAAATGAAAATGACGGTTACCGGGGAAGGGGAGAATATCATGTTCCTCCCGCTGACCCTCTGATTCATGTTCATCCCTGCGGCCGCAAAATCAAAAACACCTGCATGGCCGTATGGAATGATATTCTCCATGCATAGAAGAAAACCTGGAGCTGATTACCAATATCGGGAGGGGGTTGATGAACGACACGCAGGGCATCTATAAAACGATTATCGAATCGCTGGAAACGGGTCGTGAAACGGCGCTGGTGACGATGATTGAAACCAACGGCTCGACGCCGAACGATGTCGGCAGCAGGATGCTCGTATTCCCCGACGGATCGATTGTGGGGACGGTGGGGGGAGGGAAATTGGAAGCGCTCAGTATTCAGGAGGCGTTGGCCGCTTTGTCGCTGGGCAAGAGTCGAAAAGTTGTATTTGATCTGACTCCTGAAGGGATCGGGATGGAATGTTCCGGACGGGCGGAACTGTTTGTGGAAGTTTTCAGTGCGGGAATTAAAATTTTCATCATGGGGGGCGGCCATGTAGCGAAGAAGATGGGTGAACTGGCCTCGGTGATGGGTATTCCCTACAGTGTTGCCGATGACCGATCGGAGTTTGCAAGCCGGGAAAGATTTCCCGATGCTTTGAACATCTTCACGGATATGAACGCGACCGTGATGGAAAAAGCGGGCATCAATGAGAGGACTTACATCGTTATTGCCACCCGTGGGCATGAAATGGATGGCGAATGTCTCAAGCACGCGCTCAAAACCGGGGCGGCTTATATCGGCATGGTCAGTTCCCGGAATAAAGTGCCTGCGCTTTATAAAAGACTGCGGGAAGAAGGCTTGTACCCGGAAAAAGATCCGAGAGTCTATTCGCCGGTGGGGCTTGATCTGGGGGGCAAAGAGCCGGCGGCGGTTGCCCTGGCGATTATAGCTGAAGTGATGAAGATTCATCATGAAAGAACAGGTTCTCACCTCAGAATTCTGCTGGAAAAATATTTATAATATGGCATTCTTTGGTGCAGATAAGCTCAAAATCTTGAAAGGTAAATAAAGCCTTGGAAAAGCCGGGGTTCCTTTTTCCAAGTTGGCAGGAGTGCATCGGTGCCTGATCGATTTTGATACGAATTTTCGCCTGGCGGTCATAAGAATGCGCAGTTTGACGGATCTGCATCACCCGGTCATGGATGCCGTTGTGGTAGACCCATTTTGGGTGCAATTCCGGCGATCTTCGCGAAACAGACCTGCTTTGAGAAAAACAATGGGCAATAACCAGGTCGGGCTGAATGTACTTGGAAACATGGGGTCTTGCGTTCTATGCCCATAGGTATGAGCGAAGATTTAAATAGGAATCTCCTTAAAAATTACCTCTGGAGCAAATAAACATAGAGATATTCAGCAAAGAGAAGGAGAAAAGGTTTTTTGAACGATCTTATCATTCTTTAATCGCATTATTGACTGTTTTAGTTTTATCCTGTTTTTTATATTGTTTTATTCTGGGACAATACTGGACTGGGACGGATTGGCCAAAATGCTTACCAAAAATCTCACCCAAAGTATTTTCTATTTCTGTGCACAACAATTCATGTAACCTCATAAGTTCGATTGCTTTGGCGGTTACGGTTGTTTTTCCTCCCGAAATCCCCCCTCTTTTTCGATATGATAAGGCAAATCCAAGATTGTCCTCACAACTTTTAATAATGTAACGCGCCTTGCTGTATGACATACCCATGATGGCGGCAGCCTTCCGCAAGGAGCCTGTTTTCGAAACTTCCCTCAGGAGTTGGCAAGGTCCTTCCCCAAATGCAATCCCGCAACGATTATCCAACCATATCTTATAAATAAGCTTCATAGATTCTCTCAGTCAATTTTTAATTTAGGGTCTAGACTAGCTGAGGGGATTTTTTCTCAGCATTTCTAGAACAAGTTTATA
>CAYPKE010000050.1:0-15762 GCA_964411235.1 uncultured Syntrophales bacterium | reverse complement strand
GCTTCAAGGGTGCCCAACAAGGCTTCCGCGCCGTTCATGGATTATAGCTCCCGGATGAAGTTTCATTGTCACGATGTTGGATGAACTGGTTCGTGTCAACCAAAAAGATGGTGCAGCATGCCATTCGATGAATGATGTCACGTAACTTTTCAGTTTTTAATTTTACAGCTGAAGCACTAAGGAAAACCGACCTCACCATTTAAGACCCGTTGAAAGTGACTCGAAGCCTTGTATGGAAACAATTGCCACGGTCAAGATAAAACCGGGGAGCCAAGCCAACCAATGCAGTATGAGATGATTTGCCGGTGCCTCTACTGGAATGCCGGGATTTGCATAGGCCCTGATCTTAATCGTTTCATCGGCGAGATTGACGGCTGCTTCGCTGCGGGCTTTCATTGTCATTTTTTTACACAAATGTCGATGGCTGGCAAGATGCTGTGCTTGCCTTTCGTACCTCACAGAGTCCTTACTGCAAGTGAAGGTGCTGCAATAAATTTAGAAGCGATAATGACAAGATAACCCTTCGAGCTTTGCCTTCGCATTTTTCGATACAGATTCCGGCGACGGTCTTCGATAAGGGAAAAAGACCATTTGTATTTGGCCAAACGGCATGATTTTAGAATTGCCGGGTTGCCCAGGAAACGGCGTTAAAGTTACTGTTTCCAGACTTTAACGGAACTTATGCTATTGTCCCACCAGCCCCCGATCACCTTGGTATCGATTTGATCGCTTGTATTATTGAAACGCTCATACTTACCCTTGTAATCCTTATGCTGCCAGTATTCGAATTTTGTTTTGGGGCCGACAATAATACAGGAAATCCGGTCGTTGAAATTGCGTCCGTCTGAGCCATGCCAGTTCGTCAGATTTTTGTAAGTGGTGCCGTGATAGAGGATAATGTAATTGGGGCCTTTACAGTCGGATGTGTCATAGGCAACCACCTGTCCCGTGCCATCCGGATTATACCGGTTAGTCGGTTCATCCCAGGCGGCAAAGACCCAGGGTGCTGCAAAAAGAAGCAGAATAAGCCCGGCCATCAGAACGAACAATCTTTTTGGAAAAATCAAAACGTCCAATCTGTAATTCATGACTGATCTCCTTTGATTAGCAGTGGTTTCCGGTTAATAATAACGCGGTGATTGTGCTCTTATTTTAATGGGATTACAAGCCTAATATTGGATCAAATTCTTATTATGAACGGGAGGAAAATTGGTGATTCCGCGATAAAAAATACATAGGCACGGTGAAATAACAGGCAGATCATTTATGATCAGGCGATTGAGCATAGGGGCGAGATCTCCGTTTAGGGTCAGCGCATCAGGTGGATCCGGTTGTTTCGATGGTCGATCGTCATTTTAAAATCGGACAGGAAGCTCATACCGAGCAGCCCGTCAAAAAGGGCTTCGTCATAAGCCTCATGGGCGGAGATTGCCCGGACATTTTCCTTGACCGCCCCGCCAACATCGATCTTGTTGAGGAAGACTTCCTCCGCACGGATGACGCCCCCCGCCGTGGCCACGTAACCCCGGCGTCGATCTTCCGGGATGTCCTGGTCCAGACGGTTCAGCAGCCTTTTGTTGAGTTTGATGACCGTGGCTCCCGTATCGACAAGCATCTTGGCGGAGACGGCATCGTTGATCAACACGTCGACCAGCATTCCCTGGCCGATTGATTCAAATGGAATGATGAATTCCTGTGTTCCCCGCGTCACGGAGGGCTGACGCAGCCTTTTGACTTGCAGGGCACTCCCCTTGGCGGGCGAAGCGGGCGGCTGATCTGAATAATGCGAAACACCGTCTTCGTCGATCCAGCGATAAAGTTCGCTGCCGCCAGATACAGCCGGATAGGCGAGCAGGAAGGGAACGGCGGCGAATAATGCCCACATAATCAAACGCTTGAATCGTGACAACAGCATTCCGTCTCACCTCTATGTTTTTAATTCCTGTGATGGCCGTTGCCGCTCCAGGAATGCCGCAACAACGCCGTTGAATCGATCCGGCTGCTCGATGGGAACGGCATGGTGGGCGTTTTCGATGACCGCCAGTTCCGCCCGGGGCATTCGGGATATAAAGGCCTCCTTGACGGAAACAGGTGTGTAATCGTGTTCAGAGGCAACGACGAGAGTCGGCACGTCCATGCATCCGATCCTGTCCGTCACGCTCCAGCCGACAATAGCCCGCATGGTTTCCACATAGGCCTTTCTGTCGTTTTCCGCCCAGCGCTCGACGAAGGTTTTACGGACTTGGGCCAGGGCTGTTCCGGGAAAGAGGTCGCGGGCCAGGATCTCTCCCATCTTTCGCATGCCGAAAAGGCGAACAATCACGCACCGTCGGAGTGCCATCCACCAGTGCTTCAGTGATTTCAGCCTAACTTCGGGTCCGCAGTTGACGGCAACCATGCTTCTCAGAAGCTCCGGCCGGTCCGCAGCCAATTGCCAGGCGATCATGCCTCCCAGGGAGAGCCCTGCAACATGAGCGGGCGATAATGCCAGAGCCTCGATCAGCGCCGCTGTGTCGGCGGCGAAAAGTTTGATGCTGTAAGGACCGGGGGGGCGGCTCGATTGACCGTGCCCCCGGAGATCAAAAACAACGACTTGATAGCTTCGGGAGAAAAAATCGACCTGCGGTTTCCAATCCCGACCGCTGGAGCCCAGGCCGTGGATGAACACAAGCGGTTTTCCACGACCCGACACTTCGTGATGCAGAACGATTTCATTAATGCGCAGGAAAGGCATAGGAGCTTTTCAATCAGTCAGGCCCAGGAGTCACAAGCACCGGTCTCTTCAGAACCCTCAGGCACCGCCCTCTGCCGCAATGAATCCGCGGGCAGGTGTTCCTGAATCGCCGGGAGTGCCGGCCATCTGGGCCAGATAAACCGCGCCGAGAGTCTTGATATGTTCGGCAACGTTGTCGAAGTAATTGAAGTGAGTCTGTTCTTCATCAATGATGGTTTCGAAAAGTTTTGCGCTGATGCTGTCACCGTTATCGCGGCAGACTGCCAGGAACTGGTTGTAATCGTCCACCGTGTCGTCTTCCAGCTTGGCGTCGAAAGAGAACACCACGTCAACTTTCTGGGCCCTGACCGTTTTTGCAGCGGCATCTGTAGTCGGTTCCCCGCCCAGTTCCTTGATCCGTTCGGCTAACATTTCGGCGTGGCGCATTTCGTCGATGGCGATCAGTTTGACCTTCAGGGCCAGGTCGCCGTAATCGGCATTGTCCAAATTGTAATGCTGGTTCATGTACTGGTGGATGGCATGCAGCTCCATCGAGCGTGCCTTATTCAATGTTTCGATGACCTTTTCCTTCCTTTTCTCTCTTGCCGTCTGTGCCATGGGTCGCCTCCTTATTTTGAAAAAATGTTGTTTAAATGGCAGATATTACTTTAGTTATTCCGGAATGGCAGGGCCGAGCCGGAATTGGGGCCCGTTTTTTTCTGGTGGTGAAAAACGAACCTATTTTAATCATCCTGCTCCATATATGCAACCGATTAATAACAAACAGGTCTTATAAGGATAGTTGCGGTTGTTTTTTTCTTTGGTGTTGACAAAGGGAAGGCGAGCACGATAACTGTTTGTAACGACTCGAGCCAAAGCTTGGGAAAATTTGCAAATACCAGGAGAGAACCAGTTTGTCGGGTAATCCGAAAAAATACTATGCGGTGGCCAGGGGAAAGAAACCCGGCATTTATACGACCTGGTTCGGGCCGACGGGCGCCGAGGTGCAGATCCGGGGTTTCACCGGTGCGAGATACAAGGGTTTTCCCACCCGGGAAGAGGCAGAGCAGTGGCTGCATGATCCGGCGATTGTACCTCCGGCTTCTGCGGTTAGCGCATCCGATGTAACGTCTGAAACAAAAATCCCCGCACCCGGAACGATCCACATTTTTACCGACGGCGGCTGCCGGGGGAATCCCGGTCCGGGCGGTTATTGTGCGATCATCGAGGACGGGGATACGAGGGTGGAGCTGTTCCGGGGGTACCGCCTGACGACGAACAACCGCATGGAGCTCTTGGCCTGCATTGCAGGTCTGGAGCGTCTGGAAAAGCCTTCCGACGTCATCCTGCACAGTGATTCCCGCTATGTTGTGGACGGCATGACCAAGGGATGGGCGCGGAGATGGCGGAGCCGCAACTGGATGCGGACGAAGACGGAGGCCGCCGAGAACGCCGACCTGTGGTCCCGCCTCCTGGAGTTGTGCGATCGCCACCGGGTGACGTTCGTCTGGGTCCGGGGACATGCCGGGCATCCCGAAAATGAGCGCTGCGATCAACTGGCCACCGGCGCCGCCGACGGGAAAGATTTGGCGGAGGACCGCCCCTACATCGAAGGCCGCACGAAATTATCACCGAATCTGCTGGGATGACCATATCCCATTTGTGACACCCCGGGCTCCGACCCGGGGTCCATTTCCAGGATGCAACTCTCTGCAAATGGGTTCCGGATCAGGTCCGGCATGGCGCCTTTTTTTGTGTTGGATACCTCTATGACACCCCGGGCATCGACCCGTAACACAAACAGGTGTTTCAAATGGCTTTAATAGCCTTGAAAGACATCCACTTCGGTTTCGGCGGCCCAATGCTTCTGGACCAGATTAACCTGCAGATTGAGCGGGGCGAGCGCATCTGTCTCGTCGGGCGTAACGGTGCGGGAAAAACCACCCTGCTGAAGCTCTTGCACGGAGACATCGTTCCCGACAGCGGCACCGTCACCCGGACCCAGGGATTAAAGACAGCTTTTCTTCCCCAGAAAGTGCCCGCCGACCTGACCGGCAGTATCTACGATGTCGTCGCCGGAGGCGTGCCGCACCACACATTGCTTCTCAGGGAATACCAGCAACTGACTGTATCATCCGAAGCGGCCTACAGCGAAGCCACTCTGGAGCGGATCCATCACCTCCAATACGAACTGGAGGTCGCAGGTGCCTGGCCGTTCGATCACCAGATCCGGATGGTCATCTCCCGGATGGATCTCGACCCCGAGGCCGACTGTGCCGTCCTCTCCGCCGGTATGCGGCGGCGTGTCCTGATGGCCCGGGCCCTGGTAACGGACCCGGATATCCTGTTTCTCGACGAGCCGACCAACCATCTCGACATTGACGCCATTCTCTGGATGGAACAGTTTCTTCTGCGCTCCATCAAAACCATGGTCTTCGTCACCCACGACCGGGCGTTTCTGAAACAGCTCGCCACCCGGATCATTGAAATCGACCGGGGCAGCCTGATCTCTTTTCCGGGAAACTATGACCGGTACATTAGCCGGAAAGAAGAACTGCTGGAAAATGAAGAGAACCGAAACGCCGAATTCGACAAGGTCGTGCAGAGGGAAGAAACGTGGCTGCGGCAGGGCATCAAGGCCAGAAGGACCCGGAACGAAGGCCGCGTCCGGGCACTGTTGGCGATGCGCGAGGAAGTCGCCAGGCGTCGCGCCCGGGCCGGCAATGTCCGCCTCCTGCAACAGGAAGCGGAACGATCGGGCAAAATGGTGATTGAAGTTAAGGACCTGGATTATGCCTATGAGAACCGGCCGATCATCCGGGATTTTACGTTCACCCTCATGCGGGGAGACAAGGTGGGCATCATCGGACCGAACGGGTGCGGCAAGACAACGCTCCTGCGTCTGCTTCTGAAAGAACTCGACCCGGATAGGGGCTCAATCCGCCACGGCGTCCGCCTGGAGGTGGCCTATTTCGACCAGTTGCGGTCCCAGCTCGATGAGGCGAAGACGCTTCAGGAAAACGTTGTCGAAAAGGGGGACACGGTCATGGTCGGCGGCAAACCCCGGCACATCATCTCCTACCTTCAGGATTTTCTCTTTAATTCCGCCCAGGCCCGGGCGCCCATCACGGCCCTGTCCGGCGGGGAGAGAAACCGGCTCCTGCTGGCCAGGCTCTTTGCCCGTCCGTCCAACGTCCTTGTCCTGGACGAACCGACCAACGACCTGGATGTGGAAACCCTGGAACTCCTCGAAGCGATGCTGGTGGATTATCAGGGAACCGTCCTGATCGTCAGTCATGACCGGGTGTTTCTGGATAACGTTGCCACCTCCACCCTGGTCTTCGAAGGGCAGGGCAGGGTGCAGGAATATGTCGGCGGTTATGAGGACTGGATGAAGCAGCGGGTGCCGGAGAAGGAGGCGGCGCCGGAAAAGCCGAAGAAGGAAAAATCCAAAAGCGCCGTGACCGGTTCCCGGAAGCTGACCTTCAAGGAACAGCGTGAACTGGAAGCCCTGCCGGGACGGATCGAGACTCTGGAAATTGAAAAGCGGGACCTTTTTTCGGCCCTTTCCGACCCGAAAATGTATAAAACGGCGGGACAGAATGTTGTCCGCCTGCAAACCCGGCTGGATGAACTGGAAGCGGAGCTCGAAACGGCCTACGTCCGGTGGGAATTTCTCGAAGCTGTCGTGCTGCAATTGAAGGGCTGAGTGATGCCGTGCAGATGGCCACACTCAGCGCCTGATCCCACAATCTTGTTCATAAAAGACCGTTGTCTGAGGACGGTCGGGTAACATTGCATTTCAGCAACTTATGGGCTATTCTTTCCACGAAAGGTAGGTCGGAAGTGCCTTTGATGCCGTCCGCACGGGCCGTTCTTTCTTGACGCACACTGCGGAAGCGCATCGTTCATTTGCCGTGTCGATAACTCCAAATGCTGAACCAGCCATTTCAGACAGGAAAGGAGGCCACTGATGCAAAAGATCAAGAAAATCCTCTTGGCGACCGATTTCAGCCAGGCTTCGCGGGACGCCGCGAAATCCGCCGCGCTTCTTGCCGCGAAGACGGAAGCGAAGGTCTATGTGCTTCATGTTGTCCCGCGACTTCACGGATGGTCTGTCGACGAATCGGTTCTGATGCAGAAAGTCAATAACATCCTGAGGGATGATGCCGAGGCGATCCGTGGGGTGGGAGTGCCGGATGTGGAAACGGCCATTCTCATCGGCAATCCGCCCGAAGAGATCGTCGGTCATGCCAATCTGCTCGAAGTCAATGTGATCATGATCGGTTCCGGGGAGAAGAACAAGGGAGACCGTTTTCCCCTGGGCGTCACCGCCGAAAACATCATCCGTAGCGCGTTTCGGCCGGTGTGGGTGGTCAAACGCGGTTCTCCCGAGACGATCGGGAAGATTCTCTGTCCCATCGACTTCTCGGGGCATTCCCGTCTTGCTTTTGCCAATGCGCTGGCGTTGTCGGAAGTGTTTGCAGCGAAGCTGGAAGTTCTCAATGTGACCGAAAAGTATGCCGGTGCCTACTACGGGATGTCCTTTCATGCATCGGAAATCCAGGCCGGGGAACGGAAGTACGCGCGCAAGGAGATTGACCAATTTCTTCGTGAATTTGATTTGAAGGACGTAAACTGCGAGCGGACCGTCCGATCCGGCAAACCGCATGAGGAAGTTCTTAAAGCCGTCACTGAATCGGGGGCGGAGCTGCTTGTTATGGGATCCCTCGGCAGAACGGGTGTGACCCGCATTCTCCTGGGCAGCGTAGCGTTGAAGATCGCCCGTGAGCTACCCTGTTCTTTTGTCATGACAAAAAGTCAGGACTTGATTGAACAAAGCCGGCCGATCAATGTCAGAAAGCCCCGCAAGAAATTTGTGCCCCTGGAGGAATTTTCCTGAAGCGAACCGGTGATGCCGCCGGACAGGCCGGACTGCTCCGGCGGAATGCACAGCCCTTGACAGCCCGTATCGTCCTGGATCAATCGGGGAATTCCCGCAGGGTTTCATGGATGCCCTTGTGAACCTCGTACCAGAACTCGAAGGCGGCAGCGTGCCTGTCCCGTTCAAAGAAGTCAAGCCAATAGTCAAGGTGCTCATCCTCAAGGCCATCAACAATCTTTTTCTTTTGCAGGAACGTGAAAATCAGGTCGAAACATCTGGCCGACTCCCAGAAAACGGAAGCGTTCCGGCTGGCGATCCGGCTGGCGGTCAGGTTGACGGACCGCAGGAGCGCGTCCTTGACGCCAAAGATTTTCTCCACGATTTCCGGCATCATGTCTTCGGCCCAGGCGCGATGAAAGCGGCAGATGCCGAGGTTATCCAGGAGGAGTTCCTTGATGAAACGGCGGGCGTTTTCGCGTCCCAGCTCCCGTGGCGGCAGAAAATCGCGGCCGTAGTGCATGTAATACTTGCCCATAATCGGCATGGGCGAAAAAGCGCCGGGCGTCCAGTACTGGTTGGGGACTATCCAGCCCTGACGGGCAAAGGCATTGTAGACAAACAGGTCGGTTACGTTCTCACCCTTCCGGCGTGACAGGTGCCGGGCGAACTTGCGGGCACCGTAGGGCATGCGCAGCCTTCCGTCGGGCCGGGTCATCTGATCGAGCATGGCCATCCCCAAATGGGCGTTGTGCAGCGAGTCGCCTGTCACATCGAATGTTTCCGGATCCCACCGGGGCAGAGCCTGGACGCCCAGCTCCTCCGGTTTGATCAGGCTCCGGTCCAGGCAATCCATCAGCCAGCTCAAAACGCCGCCGACCGAGATGGCGTCGAACCCGAGCATGTCAGCCTGGTGATTGAGCATCTCTGCCGCCCGCTGGTCGAATATCCCGCATAGGGGGCCCATGGCCTGATAGGGTTCAAAATCCTTCTTGTAGATGCCATGCATTTTCTTGCAGACCGCCGCGCATGGCTCCCCGCAATGATGCTGCTGCTTGGTTTCTATCGTTTCTTCGTTGAACTGCTTCAGATAATGATCCGTAACAAAGTGCCGGAGAAGGTCAGCACGCTGCTGTTCGGTCCAGTAGATCGTCCGGTAGTTGAAGGCCAGAAGATTTCCTTCCATGCCGGCGTAGTTCACCCCGAATGTGCCGCCGGTATTGAATTTGGGATCGTAGCGGTACTTGGTGGTTGCCTCGATATCCTTGGCCGCCAGTCGCTGATTGTATTTGTCCTTGAACCATTCGTCGGCGACGGAGCGGTCGCGGAAATCGTCATCGATATGGGTTCCGCCGTATATAATGCCGACGATGCCATGCTCTTTGAGGAGCTTGGTTCCGAAGCCGCCCCGTCCCGCCCACGTGTCGACATGGGTAACCTGCCCCTTTCGTACCGGCGCCGAGCCTATGGCGCCGATGTCGGAATAATTTGCCGCTGGACCCGTCGCCAGGACGCGGGGATCGTTTTCGTACCGGGCACCGAAAAGGGAGACAGCGTGATCCATGACGGCATAGACGCCTTTGCGCCCTTGGTCCCAGATCATTTCCGGAATCACTTCCATCAGTTCGACCTGGATTTCCTCCCCGTGGTTGCGGTTCAGATAGAGGAGCGATGGACGGCATGGCCGGGCGATAATGGATAACATGTTGATGCCTAGGTCATCGAAGACCAGGCCGGCGCCGCCCATCGATGAAACGAAGAAACCATGCCAGCACGGCGAGATGCCCGTGAAGACCAGACGGTTTGAGCCGGGAAAGATTGACCCGGCAAGCAGTCCGGTGCCGATGTTCAGGCTGTCGTGTTTATGGGACAGATGGGCACCGAGATCGACGGGACCGAAGAAATCGCCCAGCGGATAGCGCTGAATCCGGTAAAATCCGGACGCGGCATCGATCATGAGGACTTTCAGGAAATGCGCGTCTGAAGGCATGCCAATTCCGTATGGATGATCACGTTTTTAAGGGACAACACGGCTTTCTTTTGGAAATTATAGGGAAGGCCGGTTGGTGCGTCAATTGAAAACAGGAAGCTTAAGAAAAGGAAAGGTCTTTCTCAAATGAGAGAGAACCTTCCCCCTTCTTTTCTTTCTGTGGCGTTCCGAAAACATGGCTTATTGACGACGAGGCTCGGTGGAACTCGCTGCTGTGCCGCAATTTCTAATGATTACCGTAATGCGGTTCTTGTTGTTCCCTTCGTTGGTTTCATCCACCTGGTTCTGGTCGTCAATGGAAACACCAAGAATATGTGTTCCATCGTTCAGATAAATCACGCCGGAAACTTTCTGCTGTGCGCCGGCTTTTAGTGCGCTGAAAGACTGCTGATGCAGGGTTTCATTGCTTTTGAAAAGACGGTTGAGGAAACTGCCGACATCGAGTTGACCCGTATTCAAAACGTCGTAGGCCATACGCAGCTCACACCTGTCACCGCGCTTGCGGCTATTAAAAGGACCGGCGTCAACTGCCAGAACACTACCCCAGGGTCCTGTCGCATTGGCCAGGGTCAAGGTTGGGCCATGAGTGAGATCACTCTTGTTGACGGGCTTGGGCAGAGGGGTTGCCAACCTTGCCGCCGGCTGCAAAGGCTTCCGGCAAGTAATAATATAGGAGGCCTTTTCCGAAGTCCTTGCCTTGTTCCAGTCCGTTTCTCCTTTCGGCAAGGCTTTCAGTTCGAGAAAACCCGTGTGCACATTGTCGGGCTGCGCCTTCATCTGAATATCGTGTCCGGCCTGCTTACTTTGGTAAGGAAGGGTAACGGTCTTGCCGGGTTCCGCTTTTTCTTTTCCGATGTCCTTCAAAACGGTTTTTACCGTTTGCCAGCCGCTGGTATTGAGCATGGCGCTGGCGACCGGTCCCATGGCACCGTCGTGTGACCAGCGATATTGTACTTCCTGCTGACCCTGATTGGCCTTGATGGTGCCCTCCACTTGGATATCAACGGGACAGGGGCCGCTGTATTTGTCCGGAACAAGTTTGATCAAGGGTTGTTCCAACAGGAATGGCATGGCCAGGGCCTGTGTCGCGGCCGGTTTTGGTTTTGGAAAATCAAACGCTTCACAGATGTAGTTGATTCGCACATGCTGCCACGCGTGGGCCAGCATGGTGTTGAGGCCTTGGTCTTCGCTGCATTGCATGAAAACGACGCCACTCAGCTTGGGATCTTCGATTCCCAAGGAATGGATCGTGTGATCCTGTGCCAGGATCTTTTCCAACGGTGTTCCTTTTTCCAATTCCCCGTTCAGGTAGGCATTACAGGACGAAACGGCGGCGTTAGCTAAAACCGTCGTGACCGGAAGGCTCAATGAACCTGCTGCTGAATACTTGTCCACTTTGGACTTGCTGGTAATCCAATGTTTTTCGATAAGACGTTTGTGGTGTGAATAATAGGAAATAGGTTTGACTTGGGTATTGTCATTGAGCCACCAGGAGTACTTGCGGATTTTGCGCAGGCTGCGGCAGACACCACGGCTTTTGGCCTGCCATACAATGTATTGGCCGGGCTGAACGGCAGTGTAAGTTTTTCCATCGGACCGGACACGGATTGAGGGGATGGCCCCGGTTTGTTCAAGGGTGATAGAATAGACGCCGGTAATGAGATCGTCAGGCCCGACGTTATCCGGGTCATAGGCTCCGGCACCGGCATGACCGGTGATCATGATCACGAGGGTGATCAACAGTGCTTGAAGTCGCATGATGGCCTCCTTGAAAAAAGAAAGGAAAGGAAAACACTTATCCGGTGGCAGATCAAATCGATGACGACGGTATTCCCTTCCGGCTCATCGCAAGATCAGCCTCCCCAAGGCCGGTTTTGCCTTCCTCGCCGCGGTTCATTAACTGCCGACTATGGGCATCTTGTAATAGGTCGAGTAGGCCTCCATGAAGCGGGGGAATCCCATCGTCTGGATGATCAGCAGCAGGGCTTGCTTGATTTCTCCCTCGGTCGCGCCTGCTTCCCTGGCTTTTGCGATATGCGTTTCCAATGCCAGTTGGTGGCCGGTGGCGCCTGATATGACGAGTTTGATGAGCCAGCGCATTTTGTCGGGCAGCGGTCCGGTTTCAGCATGAATAATTTTGCCGAGAGCCTCCTGGGCTTCGTGTACCGCAGGGAACTCCGCCTTGAAAACGGTGAACATGTCATGCAGGTCTTTCATCTTGTCCTCCTTCTGAAAAATGTTTTGCAGCGGCAATGCGCCAAAAAAATCACCCTGATCGGCAGGGCAAGGCCCATGTCTATTTTTCGTTCCTTTTTTCCCTCAACCTTTCACGTTCACCGGCCTGTTCCCATTCGTTTTTTTCCTCATCCGTCTCGAGAACAAGTTTGGGAACACTTGCGGGTTTCTCGTTGGCATCAAGGGCAACCATGACAAGATACGCCGTATTGACGAGCTTTCTTGATCCATTCAGGGCTTCAACGTATGTTTTGACGCAAACTTCCATGGAGGTATTCCCGGTGCGCGTGAGTTTCCCGGTCAGAAGCACCGTGTCGCCCGCATGGGCGGGGCCCAAAAACTTCAACGAGTCGATGGCCGCGGTCGTTACATTGTATCCCGAGTGTCTTCTGGCAACCACTGCTGCCACAATATCGATCCAGGCCATAAGCTGTCCGCCGAAAAGCCGGTCATAGCCGTTCATATTGCCGAGTGCCAGAATCTGCACCTGCTCGGTGTAGGAATCCTTTACGGTTTTTGCCATCAGCCATCTCCATTCCGGATATCTTGTCCAATCGCACGTTTCCCAAATTATGATAACAAATTACCATAGAACGGTTTCTTTAGGTGACAATAATTTAATGATACCATGATCCTTCAGAAGGGAGCCGCCACGCAGCATCCCTGGCCTGCCCATTCAGATTCCGGGGTTTTCTTGGTGCAGGTGTTCCGCCGGGGGAAGGGGTTCAGGATACCCGCTTTACGGAAGCGGCGGGCGATTTCATCAACAAGCCGGCTCTTCAGGACGCCCGGACGATTGATTCATTCGCGCGTCCGGACCCGCAGGTTGAACACCCAGGCTCTGTCTCCATGGCCTGGAAAGAGCGTGGCTGAAGAATTCACGGGCTTTCCTAAGCGACCTTCGGCAGAAGCTCGCGGACGGCGACGGCCCGTATTTCGCGTACAATGCGGCTTTGGCCGGGCAGTCGATGCGGGGGACGATCAAGCATATCGGGAACGCCGGATCAAACAAAGGAATTGCGGCCGGGATGAGATTGATCCGCGTCCACGGCAAGAAGGAAGAATCACCGATGGAAACAGAGTGGTGAGAAAGACGTCAATCAGGGATTGCAGCGGATCGGCCCAGTTTTTCATCTGTTCAACTAAAATGGAAAAAAGACGGGGATAAGCAGCGTCGCCAGGATCCAGAAGATCAGGTTAAGCGGCGCCCCGACCTTGGTGAAATCGGCGAAACGGTATTGTCCGACACCGTAAATCATCGTATTGGTCTGATAACCAACGGGTGTCATGAAGCTGGAAGAGGCGGCAAAGGCGATGGCCATCAGAAAAGGAGTGGGATTCACACCCATCGTTTCCGCGGCGGCAATGGCGATCGGTGCCAGCAAGACCGCCGTGGCATTGTTCGACATCGCCTCCGTAAGCATTGAGGTTAAAAGATAAAGGGCGGATACGATTGCGACGGGTCCGAAAAATCCCAGGAACTGGATCATTTTACCCGACAGGAACATGGCCGTTCCGGTCTTTTCCAGGGCAACGCCCAGGGAGAGAATGCTGCCCAGCAAAAAGATGACCTTCCAGTCGATGGCGTCATAGGCCTCCTCCAGCGTGATGCAGCCGACCATCACCAGAAGAATCGCCCCGATGATCGCACCGATCATGATCGGCAGAATACCCGCGCTGGCCGCGGTGACCACGGCTGTGATGATCGCCAGGGCTGGAAATATCTTGTCTTTTCGATAAGGAATGGTTTCGATATCCGAAACGATCACGAAATTACGGTTGTTCTTGAGGGCGTCATAATTTTCTTTCCTGGTTTCAACCAGGAGGGCATCCCCCGCCCGCAGGGGGATGTCGGCGAAGCCGATGTTGAGCAACCGTCCACGGTGTCTCAAGGCCAAAGCATTCGCCCTGAAGACGTTACGAAAGTAGGAAGACCGGATGGTTTTTCCCTCAAGACGGGAGCCGGGTGCAATCACAACTTCGGTGAGTTTTAATTCCTGGCTTTGGAAATCACCATCCTTCATTGCGCTGTCTCTTTTCATCTGGATGCCGACATGATCCTCCAGTTTCTGTAGCTGATTGAGATCGCAGCGGACACGCAGCAGATCATCCTCCTTCAGAACGATATCGGAGACAGGGACCAGCAGCCGCTGGCCGTTGCGAATGACTTCCAGAATGTCGATCTCCAGTTCTTTTATGAGGGAGGAATCGGCAACCCTCATGCCGACCGACTTGGCCCCCCCTTGCAGAATGATATCGGTCAGATAGTTGTTCATTTGATACTTGTCCGTCAGGTTCGATTCGGCCGTTCGGACCGGGATCAGGCGGACGCCGACGAGTGTCATGTAAACAAGCCCTCCGGCGAAGAAAACCAGTCCCAGGGATGTGAACTCGAACATTCCCAGGGCAGGCAAACCATGCTGTACGGCGATCGAGCTGACCAGAATGTTGGTGGATGTTCCGATGAGGGTGCAGACCCCGCCAAACATGGAGGCAAAGGAGATCGGCATAAGCAGCCGGGAAGGGCTGATTTTGTTTGTCGCGGCCAACCCCAGCATAATGGGAATAAAGACGGCGACGACGGGGGTGTTGTTGATGAACGCCGAGACCAGGCCGACCAGGATCATGGTTCCGACCAGGCCGACCCAGAAATTAAACTTAAATACTCTGGAAGAAAGATCACCGAGAAAATTGACGGCGCCGGTCTTCTGCAGGGCGGCGCTCAGGATAAACATGGCACAGACGGTAACCGTGGCGGTGTTGCTGAAACCGGACAGGCCTTCCTGAGGCGTAACGATACCCGTCAGGATAAGGATGGTCATGACCATGATGGCCGTCAGATCGACGGGCACCTTTTCCGAGGCGAACAGGACCACGGCAAAAGCGATAACGGCCAGGACGATCAGCATTTCCGGCGTCATGGATGGCTCCCGAAAGGGGTCTTGATGTTTTGCTTTTCGGGCAGAATACGATGCGCACACCGTGCGGGAGACAAAGCCGCCGATGCAAGGCAGCAATAGAGACAAGACCGTTCCAAGTGAGTCACCACAAAGCCTCCTTTGGATTTGTAACGCTGACGACCACCGTGAGTTTTTCGTTCAGCGGGCGGATCAGTCACCCAATACAGTCCATTAAAAAGAAAGAAAGACGATTTGTCCATGTGAATTTTTGTGAATGGATCGGTCAGAATCAAAACAGGAAAGACGCTTGCCGCGATTGAAGCGGGTTTATCCGGTCAATCTGCGGAAGAGGATTCGTTTAGCGCGGGCGGCTTCTCTTTCCATGGTTTCGCACAGAGACGGCGGATCCTTTTCGCAAAGGGCGATCTCAACGATGCGATTTTTCACCGGAGCCTATGAAGTCTCCTTCTGCTCCAGGATGCTGCAGATCAATCGGGACAACTCGCTGAAGCGGATGGGTTTCAGCACAAATTCCCTGATCCCGTGCTGTTTCGCCTCTGCTTCCGTGATCAGTTCGTGATAACCCGTACAGAGAATGATCGGCGTTTCGGGCCGGATTGCATGGAGGGCTTCGCTCAGCTTGAGGCCTGTCATGTGAGGCATGGTCATATCGGTGATGATCAGGTCGAAGGATTGGGGATTGTCCCGGAATCGATTCAGTGCCTCCAGGCTGCTGGTCGTGGATTGGACGTCATAGCCCATCGATGCCAGATATTTGCTCATGGGCAACACGATGTCCTTTTCATCATCGACGATCAGAAGACGTCCTGCGCCGGCCAGAGAAGGCGGGTCGACCCTTTCCAAGGCATCCGGAATTCCCGTATCGATGCACGGCAGATAGACATGGAAGGCGGCTCCCTCGCCAACCCGGCTTGAGACACTGACATGTCCGCCATAGTTGTTGATGATTCCGTAAACGACAGAAAGGCCGAGACCGGTTCCCTCACCAAGCCCTTTCGTGGTGAAAAAGGGGTCGAAAATT
>CAYPKE010000049.1:4385-15781 GCA_964411235.1 uncultured Syntrophales bacterium | reverse complement strand
AAGTCGCCTATGCCGCATAACCATAATTCAGATGTTTAATTGCCGGAGTAATAATTAAGCCCGTCTTCAATCTCTTTACTCCAAACAGCGATTCCCCCAATATAATTATCCCTGGTTGCAATGGCAGACAAAGAGAGATCTTCTTCAAGAAATTGCCTTACGCCCCTATACTTCGGCTTCGGGTTTGCATCATGCCAGCAGATTATTCCCGATGATGAAATGATCTTGTTTACAAGTTCTGTGTCTTGAGCCACGCCTTCGCGAGAATGATCGCCATCAATAAAAACAAGATCGAAACGTCCATATTTTTCTACAAATGACTCGCTCTTAAGTTTATGTGAATCGCCATATAATTGCGTAAATCGGGATCGTCTGTCCGCAGAAACCTCCGCTCCGATTTCTTTCCGTGTCAATTCGGAGTTATTGAAGAAGCGTCCGAAAAGCCTCCAGCGAGTGTTTATATATGCAATCGATACGACTTCAGATTGTGGGAGAATGGATAGAAAAAAGTCAGACGTAAGACCATGGTAGGTCCCGATTTCGAATATACGTCTAGGTTTGTAGTACATTGCAATTGCTGCCAGGGCTTCATAGTCATTAGTGTCTGTCATGCCCTGCGCTTTTTTGCCGTACAATTCAGCCATTTGTTTGCCCAAAGTGCGGTCACTGTCATCGGCCTTGAGGTACGAAAAAAAATCATCGATTCTTGTCAACATGGTTCAAGCACTCCTATGTTTTTTATTGTTTCATTTAGTCAAGGTTACGGAGCAGACTCCTGTCAAGCATCGTCTGTATCAGGCTTATTCGCAGCCTTCTTCCTCTCTGCAACAAGCTGTTTGACGCCAAAAGCGAGAGACATTACGGAAATACCCAGAAGGAAGGCCGCCAGCACAGCGGAATGCAGCATAGAGGATTTGACCTTATACCAATTGTTAAGACGCACTTGTATGTCTTCCGGTGCAAGACGGTAGCTCTCGCCCTGCGAGTCGATTGCTGACAAGGTACCTTTCTTGAGATGGTTCTGTAACAAATCTCCACGTACAAATAATTCAAAATTTTTCCGCGTCTCGGAAAGGGGCAATGCCATTGACTTGGGCGTCCACCACATATCGCTGTTGCCCCATACCGCTCGTCCGTATTGGACACCGACATGAGAACCTATAACGAAAACCCCGATGATTCCAGCAATAAACAACCCGTTTATTTTGCGCATCATGAACTCCTTTGTCTTCTGAGAATGACTTAATCAGCGGCGCTGCTCTTTGCGTCCGCTGGAATTAAATTTTAACGTCCCATTTCACAACCTATGTCGTGCCCGGATATCTTGATGAGCTTTACGTCTACCTGCATTTTTAACTGATTTCATAAATAAAACTTTTGTTCTTTGAGAGATCGTCAAAACAATAGCAGCCTCCATGATACTGTTGAAGAATGATTGTACTGTTTTTTTCACAGTAAGCACTCATTTCATGAATACTGTCCACGGAGAGAGAGCAAGAATTCCGTAAAAGGATTCGATATGAAGGAGATATCACTGAGTTCATCCTTAGGCTTCATACTCCCATATCCCCTATTAAGGGAACGGGAAAAAGAGACTGAAGCCGTAAAGAGCAGCCGGTATGGTAACCAGTGAAGCCAGGAAGCTGCCGACAATAAACTGGCTCGCAAGGGCCCGGTTTCCTCCGGCGCGTTCGGCGAAGATGGGAATTGCCGTCACGGGCGGCACCGCCGCCTCGAGCATGATGATGAGTGCAACCGGGAAAGAAGGTTTGATCAGGATCAGGATTCCCAAAACGGCCAGGGGGAAAACGATGTTCTTGGCCAGGACGAATTTGGTAACTTCGGCATAGTAGAATTTCTTTTTCCCCTCCGTCTCAACGAACATGTCCTGATAGAGATTCCCGCCCAGAATGAGCATGAACAAGGGGGATGCCATCGCCCCGACCATGATGAAAATGGTTTTGGCAAAATGGGGCACCCAGGCCTGCAGCCCGACCAGGGCAATCGCCATGCCGACGATCGTGGAAACGAGAACCGGGTTGAAGAAACGGGACATATTGAATATCTGGCCCTGACCCTGTTTCGGGAAAAAGAATGTGTAAGTGCTGAACATCATGGTGGGGTGGAGAAAAATAAACAGGAAAAGCGGCACGAGATAGGGGTTCTGCGCACCGAAAAGGCCGGTGACGATGATGAGGGGGAAAAAGAGCCCGTTCTGGAAGAAAAGTCCCATGGCGAATTCGCCCCGATGCTCCCGGCCGGCCATAAAAGCGCAAACGAGGGAGAGCAGGAGCGACACCCCGAGAAACCCAAGCCACCAAAGAGGCATATGCCACCAGTCGGGGTTCTGGTGGGGCGAGAAATCGATGATCAGGCTGGCAAGCACCAGACAGGGAACAGCAATGTCAAGGGAGAGGGTGGAAAGAAAGCCGAGGGTTTCATCCGAAACGCGATGTCGTGAAATAATCCAGAAGCCGATGAGGCCGATGCCCAAAAGGGTCGCCACGGCCTGAAGGGTAATCAAAAAAGTTTCCATGTCCCGATCTCCATTTCTATTCTGACGTCACCGGCAGGCAACGCCTTTTACGTCCAAGTCTTGACGTCCCTTTGTCCCACAGGATCAACGTACGGCTTCTTTAGCGGATCGATACGCCTTCAGCAGCATGAGAATGCCCGATACATTGTGCTGAACATTGTCGATCTGGATTTCATGGTTATCGAAGCTCATGAAGAAGCCGCCGAGCACCCTGGCGGGGGCGGGAAAATACATCGCCATTTCCTCCCGGACCTGCGTCGCCAGTTGGAAACGGACCCCCAACTCCGCCGCCATCAGCGCTTTCTGCGCATAATGCGTTTCCCCGGCCGCCGAAAATAGTTCCCAGGCGGCCATCAGGCCTTCCGTACGGGTCGCGGCCTGGGTTGATTTCGGGCGATAACCGTAGCCGCCTATCCAGTCGGGATAGTCGGCCTCCAGGTTCTGGGCGGCGACGATCACATCGACAATCCGTTTGGCATGATCCAGATAGAGGTTCTTCCGGCGAAAACGATGGAGTTCATTCAAACCGTAGAGGAGCCAGTGATCATGGTCGAGACGGTCGGGTGTCCGGTCCGCATCCCGGACGGTGATGAGCCAGGTCGCGGCAGCATCGGCCGCCTCAAGCCACTGAGCCTTCCGGTCATGGGAATAAACCCGGGTCAGGGCCAGAATCGCTTCACCCGGGTAGTAACTGGAAACGAACGGGATCGGCTCTTCTCCGCCGGGCCATACCTGCTTGTGCAGGGCGAACTCTCCGGTCTTTTTCTGAATGGAGATCATCCGCCGGCAGAGGCCGTTCATCCATTCCAGGTGCCGCCGGTCGCCGGTCGCTTCAGTGTACTTGGCCAGGGCGACAGCAGTCAGGGCGTTGGCGCCGAGCTTTGTGCTGCCGTCTTCCACGACGCACAGGGCCTTCCGGTCCGGCGGCGGACAGGGCCTGGTGGCCTCCCGGAGATAGGCGATGGCCTTCCCGGCTGAAGCCAGGGTTTCGGCGTTCCCGTCATGCTGGTAGAGCTCCATCATGGCGTAAACCGTCCCGGCGTGGCGAACGATATTGTACTCATCCGCCGCGTCCTCTGCCGCGGGCCGGTACAGGTAAAGGAACCGGCCTTCATCCGCCACGATTCCCGCAAGATATTTCCCGGCCAGAGCAAGGCTGGTTTCCACCACCGTTTCCGTCAATCTCGGGTACAAACGATGTCCGCGATAAATTTCGTGAAGGGTGCGGCCGTCGTGAAAACGTGCTTCCACGTCGAAGCGCAGGAGCCTGGCCTTCGCCCCGTCATGGAGCATCCGGAATTGCCGGCCGTCCCGTCCCGTCCGGTCCAGGTAGGCCGCCGTTGCGGAGACGTCGATTTTACCGCCTGTCCTCATGAGATCGTTTGCCCAGATTTCTTCCGGCAGGAGCGCATAAATCACCTTCCCCCCGGCGTCGGCCACGGCAAACCCCTGATGCCCGGCAGCGATACGGTAGCGGACAAATTCATTAAAGATACCGAGATCGATGATATTTTTCCCCAGGTGCATTTTGACGAAGTCGCCACGCTCGGCCGGTACTTTCATGGCGGCCATGCCGACCAGGGCGGCCGAAAAAACCGCATTGAGGCTCCGGCCTTCGGCGCAGATAACGCGTGCCGGTGAAGCGCCGTCGCTTTGCGAGATAAAAAAAAGCATGCGCCCGGGATGGTCAAATCCCAGATCGGACTGGATGATAACAGACCCGGCGGTTTTGCGGTCTCGGGTATCGCTAAGGGCCTCGATGACCATGCTGCCGAGTTGGTTCCACTGTTGAGCACTGAGCAGCTCCGGCGCATAAGACGTCGGGCTGGCCAAGCAGACCCCGGCCCGGAGGAGAACCAGGAGAAAAAAAATGACCTTAAGCGGCAAAGAGGACTTCATCCGTCGCATCCATAAAATAAAACGCAGGCGCTGCCTTTAAATTAGGAGAATTTCGGTTGCCAATACTTACTACACCATGTATTGATTTTCAATCCCTGCAGGGGGATTATCCCATGCAGGTTAAATCCCGGTTCGGCATAAGTGCCGGCGCTTTCCGGACTCGAAACATCTTATCGCCGATCCGGGAAGGAAAACCTTCCATGCATGCACGATGAAAAAAATTTTACTGGGCCTTTTGCTGAGCGTTGTTCTCGTCTATCTTTCCGTCCGCGGCATCCGTTTTGACGGCATGGCCGAAGCCCTTTCCCGTGTCAAGCCGCCCCTTGTCCTTGCCTCGCTGAGTATGATGCTGCTCATGCAGGTTCTGCGGTCCATCCGCTGGGGAAGCGTTTTGAAACCGATCGTCCAGGTGGACCAGTTTACCCTCTTTTCGATCAGTAACGTCGGCTTCCTGGCTATCGTCGCCATTCCCGCCCGATTGGGGGAACTGGCCAAACCGCTACTCATCTCGCAAAGAAAAAACGTGCCGATGGCCGCCGCCCTGGGAACCGTATTTGTCGAACGTATCATGGACACCTTCACCATCCTGCTGATGGCGGCTTGCCTGTTCCCCCTGATCCCGCTTCCCCCCTGGCTGGTCCGTTCCGCTTCGATCATCACGGTCATAACGCTTGCACTCGCCATCGCAACCGGCCTGTTGATCCTGAAAAAAAGAGCCCTGGGCGGGCTTGAACGGTTCATGCCGTCGTTTCTGAAGAAAAGGTATGGCGGGACCGTCACGCGGCTGATCGGCCACTTCATCGACGGCTTCGCCGCCATCACCGACTGGCGAAGGCTCTCCCGGATAGGGGTTTTGTCGCTTGCCATCTGGACGGCGAATATCCTGGCGATCTACACCCTCTTTCTCGCCTTCGGTTACACCCTGTCACCTCTTGCGGCTTTCGTCCTGATGTTCATCCTGGTCGTCGGCATCGCCATCCCGACGGCACCGGGATTCGTGGGAAACTGGCATTACGCGTGCATCCTGGCATTGACCCTTTTCGGCCTGGACAAGACCGACGCCCTGAGTTTCGCCGTGCTCTACCACGCCCTGTCGATCGGAATTGTGGTCGTCCTGGGCCTTGCCTTCCTGCCATTCAACCGGTTTTCCCTGAAGGAGATGTCAAATCTTGATGCCGGCTCTGGAGGAAAAGAAAAAAGGAAGCAGGGAAAAGTATCTAGAAAAACCCTTTGAGAGCTGAAGTTTCAGGGGCGCTCTATCACATCACGAGCCGAGGAGAGCGAACGGAAGCGCATCATTTCTTTCTCTCTCACGGCGACCGTAAACTTTTGCGAGCGGAAAGGTCAAGAGTCTAAACCGGATACCTTGTCCAGGCCGTAGGCCTTGATCTTACGGTGCAGGTTGCTGCGTTCCAGACCGATGGCTTCGGCGGTTTTCGAAATGTTCCCGTCGAACTCCTGAAGCTTGCGGGCGATGAAGGTCTTCTCAAAATCCATTTTAGCCGCCCGGTAAGAATCGGCCATCTTGGTCAGCTCTTCCGGAAAATCGCCATGGATCTCTTTTTCCAGGGCCGGGATATCTTTCTCCGTGATGGTGTCTGCGGAGGTCATGATAATCAGCCGTTCCGTAAAGTTCTTCAATTCCCGAACGTTGCCCGGCCAGTCATGTTCTATAAACAGCGTCAGGGCTTCATCGGTGATGTCCTTTTCCGGCTCTCCTTCGCGTTGGGCAAAATCTCTCAGGAATCGCCTTACCAACAGGGGAATGTCCTGTTTTCGTTCCCGCAGGGGTGGTACAACCAGCGGAATGACGTTTAGCCGGTAATAGAGATCCTGGCGGAAACGCCCCGACTCCATTTCCTTTTCCAGATCCTTGTTCGTCGCCGCAAGGACCCGGACATCCATGGAGATGGGCTTTGTCCCCCCCACGCGCTCGAATTTTTTTTCCTGAAGAATCCGGAGAATCTTGGCCTGGGCCTTCAGACTCATATCGGCCACTTCATCGAGGAAAATGGTGCCCTCATGCGCCAGATCGAACTTTCCCCGTTTGGCCGCCGTCGCCCCTGTAAACGCCCCCTTCTCGTGTCCGAAAAGCTCGCTTTCAATAAGCTCTTCCGGAATGGCGGCACAGTTGACTTCGATGAAGGGCCGATTGGCCCGCTTGCTGTTCCGGTGTATCGACCGGGCCACGAGTTCCTTTCCCGTCCCGTTTTCCCCCATGATCAGGATCCAGGCGTTGGTAGGCGCAACGATACCGATCATCTCCTTCAGGGCGGCAATCGGCTCACTTTCGCCGGTCAGCTCGTAATCCTGGACGATTTTCTGCTTCAGGAGAAGATTTTCCTCTTCGAGCCGCACCATGTCCAATGCATGGTCGACTACCAGGATGACCTTCTCCAGGGAGAGGGGCTTTTCGATAAAATCGAAGGCCCCCAGCTTCGTCGCCTTCACGGCCGTTTCGATGGTGCCGTGCCCGGACATCATGACCACGCGGACCTGGGGATGATCCGCCCTGATCTGCTTGAGCGTTTCGATGCCGTCCATGCCCGGCAGCCAGATATCCAGCAGGACCAGGTTGGGGAGCTCCTCGTCAACAATCTTGACCGCCTCCTCCCCGCTGCCCGCGGTAAGTACGTCATACCCCTCATCCAGGAGTATCCCCCTCAGGGAACTGCAAATACTCTCTTCGTCATCGACGACCAAAACCGTTCGTTTCATGGCTATAGATCTCTCATTGACCGGGCCGACCGTGCCCGTGTCAGTCCTTTTATTCTTCTGATATCATGCCTTTTCAATCATAGCAATTTGCTTGCCGTTTTCCTGCTCGGCCGTATTTTCCGGGGCGGGCAGTTCAAACGCCACGACCGTGCCGGCCGGCATGTTGGCCTGAACGGTCACGGACCCGTTGTGGTCGGCAATAATTGACTCCACTATGGCCAGACCGAGTCCGGTCCCGGATTTTTTCGTCGAGTAGTAGGGCTCAAAAACCTTCATGGACTGGCTGGGAGGGATTCCACAGCCATTGTCCGCAACGGCCACCCGGGCCTTTTTTTCCGAGGCGTCGTAGCGAGTGGTGATTTCAACGACGCCTTCCGGCTTGTTCATGGCAGCCACGGCGTTATCCAGCAGATTGATCATTACGCGCTTGATCTGCTCGGCGTCAAGATAAAGCGGTGGAATGTGTTCCCCGGGATGGAAGTTGAAAAGGATTTCCCGGTGAGCGTCCTGGAAAAGAAGCACGGGCTCCTGGACGGTTTCGTTTAAATCTTTCAAGACCAGTGTCGTTACCGGCATTCGTGCGTAACGCGAAAACTCGTTCACGAGTTTTTTCAGCACATCGACCTGGCTGATGATGGTATCCGTACATTCCTGGAAAACCTGGCGGTCCTCGCCGATTTTCTCGCCGTAACGCTTCTGAAGACGTTGGGCACAAAGCTGGACCGGCGTCAGGGGATTCTTGATCTCATGGGCCATCCGCCGCGCAACCTCACGCCAGGCAGCGGCTCGCTCCGCTTTCTGCAACTGGGTCAGGTCCTCGAACACCATCACCATGCCCAGATCTTCCCCCTTGGCCTCCTGGATCACCGTCACGGTAACCAGTACCGTCAGGGGACGCTCCCGGACAATCAGTTCGACCTGCTTTTCCACAACACCCCGGCCGACGGATCTGACTTCATCCAGGAGTTCCTTGATGACGGCAAAGTTTTCGGCTGCCAGCAGTTGCGTATATGGGCAGTTCAGAACGTTGACCGCTTGGATATCCAGCATGACTTCCGCCGCATGGTTTACTGTGGTCACGATCCCGTTGTTGTCCAGGGAGAGCACACCGGCGGATACGTGCAGCAGGACGGCCTCCATGTATTTCCGTCTCTCTTCGAGCCCCGCATTGGCCAGCCGAAGATTTTCGTTGCTCAGCTTCAGGTCCCTGGTCATCTGATTGAACGAGTTGACCAGAACACCGATTTCATCTTTCGCGACGATGTTGATCTGGTAATCCAGATCGCCCTTGGCGATTTTATGGGTCGCCTCCGCCAGATCCTGAATCGGTTCGGTGATCCCCTTGGCCAGGAAAAGGCCGAACCAGGTGGCGGAAAAGATAATCATCAGGGTAACGATGGAAAGCGTAATGATATAGTTTAATTTGATGGGATTCTTGAAAAGCTTTAACTGATTGTAGGCTTCCGATGTGCCGGAAACAACGGTCATCTTGTCCACAACCTTTTGGGGGATCAGCGACCCCACCAGGATGTAACCGATCACATCCGTCGGGATGATATGGGAATAAATCGGCACGAGAACATTGATCATATCTCCCGCAGGTGATGTTTTGACCACAGATACTTCTTTTCCTGCGTAGAGGTCCTCGCGCATCCGGGCGGAGATGAGATCTTCGGGCACTCCCGGAAAACGCGGATTACTGAAAACCAAGTCCTGTTCCCGGTTATCGATTCTGATCTGCAAATGGTCCAGGTTCAAGTTTTTCTGCCTGAGCTGGGCAAGGTTGAACAGAAAATCCCCTCTGTCCCGGTCATAAAGTTGATTCAGAGTGATGTCCGAACTGATCTGACGGGCGGAAAACTTGGCCTGATCCTCGGTCTGCTGGTAATGAAGATGAGCGAGCTCGATCGTCTGGTCCAGGGCGTCGCCGATTTTGATGCTGAACCAGTTTTCGATACTGTACGAAAGAAAATTAATGGAAACGAGAAACAGGATCACCGTCGGAATCAGGGACAGGCTGACAAAAGCGGTGACCAGCTTTGTGCGCAGCCTGGAACCGAGAATGCCTTTGCGCCGCTCGAAAACCAGCTTGACGACATTACGGACGATCAGGAAAATCAGAAAGAGAATCAGGATGATGTTGATGTTGATAAGACCGAAGATGAAAAAATCGGCCGTCCCGCCCCAGTTTACCTCATCCTGAAACAGGCGGTTTTCAACATAGGTCAGGACGATAATGGTCAGAACCGTGAAAAAAATAAGAATTCTCTCTCTTTTTCTTTTCCTCGCCTCCTGGTGATCAGCCCGATTCTGGCCGTCCGGCCGGTTCAATTTTTCCAAACGAATTCCTTCCGATACCAGTTGGTTTCAGACTGCAGAAAAGGCATGAACAGAAGAATGTATCTGACGAAGGGAGAATGTTCGTCCTTCCTGATTTTAGCCTTGATCGCAACGTAGTACTCTTCCGTTTTTTCCAAGGAGCCGAGATCAACCAAGGCAACACCGTTCAAATCGAACAGAGACGTCTCCGCAGCGGCTATGTCCCTGTATTCGGAGACTTCACGATCGTTTTCATTTTTTCCGGTCGTCAGAAAAATGGTCTTCCGTACATTGTCGTACTTGATGACATTCCGAACAACCTGACGTGCGATCTTCCTGTCTATCCAGTACGGACGCACCTGGTAAAGACGGACATCAAACGTACACGTGACCGGTACTCCCGCATAGATGAGCTGTTCCGAGTCCTCAATCACGATATTCTGAAGGCGCGCGTAGACCAGAACGCTGTTCGTATCGTCCATGATCATGAAGTCGCCGATCTGCCCCTGTTTCGCACAGGCGGCAAGCAAAACGCTCATGAAGAGTATCAGCACCAACAATCTGATGCATTTTTGCGAAATCATGGAATATACGCAAGTCCCTTCCGTCGATGTGATGATTGACTTTTCTAAGAAACTAATCCTGAAAAAGCAAGCGCTTTTATCGCCGGCGGGGTCCGGCAAACGGAAAGGATTTTAGACGGTGGGGATGCTATAAATGGGCGAAATCAAGGGCTTCCGCTGCACACGAGGGGGCGGCAAAGTAAGCCCCCTCCATGGCCTGGTTCTCGTAGCAGCGAATGATTTGCCAACTGTCCGGCTGGGATGTCAGGGCCTTCAAAAGCATGAAATGCAGCTTGTGGCCTGATTTGTAGGCCCGGAAGTGGCCTATGATCGGCATGCCGATCAGATAGAGGTCCCCAACGGCATCGAGAATCTTGTGTTTCACGAATTCCCGTGGGTCACGCAGCCCTTCTTTATTGATGATCTTCTCGTCATCAAGCACGACGGCGTTCTTCAGGGATCCCCCCAAGGCAAGGCCCTTCGCCTGAAGATACTCCACATCTTTCAGGAAACCGAACGTACGGGCAAAACAGATCTCATCTTCATAGGCGGATTCCGTCATTTGCAGATTCTGGCGCTGAAGGCCGATCAGGGGATGATTGAACTGAATCTCATAGGTGACGGTAAATTTCGTATCCGGAAGAAGCTCGGCCCAGCTTTCACCGTCGGACACCCTGACGGCTTTCCTGATGACCAGGAGCCGCTTTCCTTCATTCTGCTCTTCAATACCCGCATTCTTGATCATGTTGACAAAAGGCAGGGCGCTTCCGTCCATGACGGGAACTTCCGGACCGCTGATCTCGATCAGGGCGTTGTCGATGCCCAGGCCGCGCAAGGCGGACAGAAGATGTTCGATGGTCGAGACGGCGTTGCCGTTATTGCCGATCGTGGTGGCCAGCGTCGTATCCGAAACATTTTCAAGGGACGCCCGGATGCACTTGTTTCCCTTCTCCGCATCGCTTCGGACAAACGTGATCCCCTCGTCCACGCCGGCGGGCTTAATCGTCATGGTAATTTTTCTGCCCGTATGCAAACCGACACTGCTGCAGGTCGTCTGATTTTTGATGGTTCTCTGTAAATACATGTTCCTTTTATCCTTGCCGACCGGGCTCTCTTTTGAAACCAGGTTTCCGGCCCTGAATCGCTTTATGCTGTTAATTTCCGATCTTTTCAATCATGTATATTACAAAATCCATACCATCCGGACATTCCGTTTTCTTCACCGGCGGCCATGGCATATGTTGCTGAAATAAAAACCTTTAATCTGAAACACCGCCCAGCCTACCAGACACGGATGCGAGAAAGGGTGTGTCGTTTCCGCTACATCCTGCGGCAATTCGCATCAATCGCGGAACAGGAAA
>CAYPKE010000049.1:0-4375 GCA_964411235.1 uncultured Syntrophales bacterium | reverse complement strand
CGCAAGGAAAAAGAGAATTTATCCCTTGATTTCACCGGGGTATTATTGACCGGAACCTTTGCGACAGAAGCGTTCCCGTTCACTGTAGATGCATCCGCAGTATTGCTGCCGGTACATACCTCCGTCTTTCGACAAGCGGATACCCTCTCGCCAGCCCTCACGGAAATCATGGTATAAGAACGGAACACCGAAACGTGCGGAAAGGGTTTGCGCAATTTCAATGATCAGATCGTGTTTCTGGTAGCGGCTGTAAAGAAGGGTCGTCGTCAGGGCATCGACTTCTTTTTCCGCCGCGGCGGTAAACGCAACCGTCAGCCGTTCCTCATAACAGTGACGGCAACGGTCCTCTTCCCGAAACGCTATACCGCGAAAGTATCGCTCAACCGGATAACCGGGAACCGTTTCAAGCCCCAGCGATTGCTCGCAGGCAAACGCTTCCAGCGTTTCCAAACGCTTCCGGTATTCGGCATAGGGATGAATGTTCGGATTGTAGAAAAAACCCGAAACCTCATGGCCCGCCGATCTCAGGTACTTGAGGGGATAGATGGTGCAGGGGCCGCAACAGGCGTGAAGCAAAATTCTCATGGCATGACCATACGGTTTAATCTTTCCGGCTATCGTCCCTTCCCGTACCGGACCAGGAGAGAACCGGTCTTCTTGACGTCATTCATCATTCAAAAAAGAAAGGGGCTCCTACCCCCCGGCGACAACATAACCGCTATCTTTGTTCCGGTTTTTTCTCGGCCCGTCAGAACAAATCTTTCTGCACCTGACCCGGGCAGGAGCGACCGAAATGGTCGTAGGCCAGCTTCGTGGCTATCCGTCCCCGCGCTGTCCGCTGCAGATAACCTTCCTGAATCAGGTAGGGTTCGTATACGTCCTCCAGGGTCGTCTTCTCTTCCCCGATGGCGGCGGAAAGATTCTCGATACCCACGGGTCCGCCGTTGAACTTGTCGATGACGGACAGAAGTATCATCCGGTCCATCTGATCGAATCCCCGCTCATCGACTTCAAACTGCCCGAGGGCCTTGATGGCCACGGCATGATCAATGATTCCCTCCGCCTTGACCTGGGCGTAATCACGCACCCTCTTGAGCAGACGATTGGCGATACGCGGGGTCCCTCGCGACCGTCGGGCCAGTTCCCGCGCGCCTTCACGGTCGATGACGATGTCGAGAATCTTCGCGGACCGCTTGATGATAACCGCCAGTTCGTCCGGCGTGTAAAAATCAAACCGGAAGCTGATGCCGAAGCGGTCCCGCAGAGGCGACGTCAGGAGTCCCGCCCGGGTCGTGGCGCCGATAAGCGTAAAACGGGGTATCTCAAGCTTCATGGACCGGGCGGATGGTCCCTGCCCGATGAGAATGTCAATATGGTAGTCTTCCATGGCCGGATAGAGGATTTCCTCCACCACATGGGAAAGGCGGTGAATTTCATCGATGAAAAGGATGTCATGCTCGTGCAGATTCGTGAGGATCGCCGCCAAGTCTCCCGGACGTTCGATGACCGGACCCGAGGTGACCTTGATGTCCACGCCGAGTTCCCGGGATACGATATAGGCTAGGGTCGTTTTCCCCAACCCCGGCGGCCCGTAGAGAAGCACGTGATCCAGGGCTTCTTTCCGCCCCTTGGCCGCATCGATAAAGATCGCCAGATTTTTCTTGACCTTTTCCTGCCCGATGTACTCCGTGAACATCTTCGGCCGCAGAGACAGTTCTTCCCCCTCTTCCTCTTCCAGAAGCGACGGTGTCACGATCGACTCTCTTTTTATGGCACCCATCCTGTTTTCCTGTTACCGGCAAATACGAATCAGCTCGCCAGCATCCTGAGCGTTTTCTTCAGAATCACATCCAACGAAACCTGAGCGGCCTGCGCCTCCCGAAAAACTCGATCCAGCGCATCGTTGACCACCTGGTTCTTATAACCCAGGTTGACCAATGCCGACAGGGCGTCCTCCCGGATTGCATCCAGATCAGCCGGCAGCTGTTTTTCATCCGCAGCCGCCTCCGGCATATCCACCATTTTTTTGTCCCGCAGGTCGAAAATGATCCGCTCCGCCATTTTCCTTCCCACCCCGGGAATCCGCACCAAGCGGTTCAGGTCACCGCGTGCGATCGAGCGCAGCAACTCCGACGGATCGGTACCGGAAAGGATGTTCATGGCCAGTTTGGGCCCGATCCCGTTGACCGAGAGGAGGAGTTGAAAAAGTTCCTTTTCCCGCTGCGTGAGAAAGCCGAAAAGGGTAATGGCGTCCTCTCGCACCTGCGTAAAGACGTGAAGGACGACACATTGGCCGACATCGGGCAATTCATAGAAGGTGCTCAACGGCACGAACACTTCATAACCCACACCCGTGGCTTCGACAACCAGGGAAGCCGGTGTTTTTTGAATCAGGGTACCGCTGAGACGTGCAATCACTACACAGGGGTTCCTTTCTGAAAATTCAGGTGACAGATGGCAACGGCCAACGCATCGGAGGCATCCGCAGGGGGCTGTTCCGGGAGTTTCAGAATGGCCTGAACCATCTTCTGTACCTGAACTTTCTCCGCCCGGCCGTATCCTACGACGGCGCTTTTCACTTCCAGGGGAGAATATTCGAAGACAGGCACCCCTTCGGTCGATCCGGCCAGAATGGTCACCCCCCTGACGTGAGCCTGCTTGATCAGGCTCTTGATATTTTTCCCATAAAAGATATCCTCGACGGCCAGCGCCTGGGGTTGGTACGCCTGGATGATTTCGGCAAGCTTCCGGTAAATACGCATCAATCCCCCGGACAGGATTTCGTTTCTCGGCAGCTTGATTTCACCGTGAAGGACATGAACCGGATTTCCCTTGATCTTCTCGATGAGGCCGTATCCCGTCACGTGGAATCCCGGGTCGATTCCCAGTATTTTCATGCCGCACCTGTCCTGACCTCCTCATGTCTATCAGGAAGGATCATTCCCGGGAAACACGCCCGGCGAAGGCTTTTGTCGTGAGGGGACACATTTGCGACAAAATCGCCTTCACGCAAATGCTTTCCTCCCGTTTCGGCTAGGTTGACCGGAAAGGTATTGTCGATTTTTCCCAAAACCATCGCCTCTAGTCCATGTTCAGTTTTTCCATCACCTCATCGTCAATGTCAAAATTGGCATAGACATTCTGGACGTCATCGTTGTCTTCCAATTTCTCCATCATCTTGAGCATCGATTCCGCCTTGCCTGCGTCGAGCTTGACCTCATTCTGGGGAACCATGGCGATATTGGCTTCCAGACAGGGGATATGCCGTTCGTCGATCGCATTCTTGACCTGCTCGAAGGCGGATACGTCTGTGACGACCATGAATTCATCCCCCTCATCCCGCACGTCGTCCGCACCGGCTTCGAGGGCGATTTCCATCAATTCCTCCTCGCCGATCGCTTTCTTGTCGACGGAAATCGCGCCCCGCTTTTCGAATATCCAGGCAACACAACCGTTTTCGCCCAGATTCCCTCCGCTCTTGGAAAAGATGTGACGAATCTCCGCGACCGTGCGCTGCTTGTTATCCGTCATGACCTCGACCAACACGGCAACGCCGCCGGGACCATATCCCTCGTAGGTCAGTTCCTCGTAATTGACGCCCCCCTCCGCCGCACCGACACCCTTTTTGATGGCCCGCTCAATATTGTCTTTGGGCATATTTTCGTTCTTGGCCGCCAGTATCGCCGCTCTCAGCCTGGGGTTTCCTTCCGGGTCACCTCCTCCGAGCCTCGCCGCAAGACTTATTTCCTTGATGATCTTGGTAAAGATTTTTCCCCGCTTAGCGTCGGCTGCGCCCTTTTTTCTTTTGATGGTACTCCACTTTGAATGACCAGACATAAGGCTTCGCTCCTTGTCCCTCGATTTTCAAGGTCTCTTCCATAGCACAGTGATGCGGCCGTTTCAAACAAAAAACCCCTCTGTTTCCAGAGGGGTTTCTAAATTTATCCCGGCAGCTACCTACTCTCCCACACGGTCGCCCGAGCAGTACCATTGGCGCAAGAGAGCTTAACTTCCGTGTTCGGAATGGGAACGGGTGGATCCTCTCCGCTATAACCACCGAGATATATTCTCAGATATTATTAACAATTGCATACCGGAAGCGATTAATTTATTAAATTATGGCCAAGCCTCACGACCGATTAGTATCAGTAAGCTGAACACATTACTGTGCTTACACATCTGACCTATCAACCTTGTGGTCTACAAGGGGTCTTCAGTTCTGATGTCTCCACCAGAAGGGATATCTTATCTTGAGGTGGGCTTCCCGCTTAGATGCTTTCAGCGGTTATCCCTTCCGAACTTAGCTACCCAGCTGTGCCGCTGGCGCGACAACTGGAACACCATCGGTTCGTCCATTCCGGTCCTCTCGTACTAG
>CAYPKE010000048.1:0-15990 GCA_964411235.1 uncultured Syntrophales bacterium | reverse complement strand
GAAAGACGTGACGAGTCCCTATATTGCGCTGCTCATCCTGACTTTCGCAACGGTATTCTTCGGCGGTGTGCACGTCTGGGTGCGGACCCTGTTCAGCCTGGCCATGATCGGGCTTTTCCTTCTGTTCCTTTGGCGACGTCCTTTCTGCGAGGCGCCTGTTGATGCATCGCCTGCCGGAGCGCAAGGGGAAGCGAAAACCGGCGTATCTCAGGCCGGACAAATCATCCTGGATCCGCCTTCTCTGGCGGGTCTGTTTTTCGTTGCCTGGGGTTTATTCCAGTTGCTGCCCCTGCCCCCGTGGCTTCTGAGAGTCCTCTCGCCAACCGCCGCCGAAATCTGGTCATCTCTGGAGACCGTCGGCGCCGACGTGGCGGGCCGCCTTTCCCTTTATCCCCTGATGACCGTGATGACCCTTATCCTGACGGTGGTCTTTCTTCTCTTTTACTGGTTTGTGCTGTACGGAATTCGGGAGAAGAGGCATGTGCACGGATTGGTCTGGGGCGTTATCCTCCTGGGGGTGATCGAAAGCCTTTACGGGCTGGTGCAACTGGCGGGCGATCGCAATGTCATCCTGTGGTGGGAAAATTCCTTTTCCGGCGATGTCCTGACGGGAACCTTCATCAATCGAAACCATCTGGCAGGTTTTCTGTCTATGGCGATCTGCGTTGCCGTGGGCTACCTCTGGAGCCTGGGGCACGAGAAGGAGCAGGGGACCAGACGCCGCCGCCGTCTTTACCAGAAGCTGAGAAAAGCCCTGGAGCTTTTTGGGGTGCGGGGCATTCTCGTTACGCTTTCGGTTGCGCTGATGACCGCAGCCCTGCTGGCAAGTGCGTCCCGCGGGGGGCTTATTTCACTTGTTTGCGGGCTTGTCTTCATGCTGGGTCTCCTTCTGGCGCGCGATTTCCGAACCCGCAAGGGATTTGTCCTCATGGTGGCCCTGTCGCTCGTGCTGACTTACGTGGGCTACTTCGCGACGGAGCGGATTGCCCAGCGTTTTGCGTTTTTCTTCCAGATGGAGGATCGCCTGGCCATGACGCGGGACACCCTGAACATGGCACGGGATTTCCCCCTTTTCGGTTCCGGCGGCGGCACGTTTGAGCACGTCTATCCCCGTTATCAGCAGACTGCCCTGGACAAGATCGTCGATTATGCCCATAACGACTGGGTCCAGCTGGCGGCAGAGTACGGCTGGCCCGGTTTTGTCGTCGTCGCGGCGGCCCTGGCGGCCTTTCTTCTTCTGGCAGTGGGCCGCTGGCGCTTGCGCCATGACGTTACGGCCGTCGGGGTCGGCCTGGGGGGGATGGGCGCGGTGATCACGGTTGCGGTGCATTCCCTGAGCGACTTCAACCTCCATATACCGGCAAACGGTTTTCTGCTGGCCCTGATCCTGGCCTTCACCTGGCGGGTGCTTTATTTTCCGCCGGGGCTGGAAAAAGGCTACGCAGGCCCCCTCATTCGGGTCCATTTCGCCGGAAAAAGGCGTTTGGCGGCTCTTGTCGCGGCCACGGCTCTTCTGACGGCTGCCGCATGGGTTCCGATCCAGGTCTGGCGGACCGACATCCTCGCCCGGACCTTTCGCAATTCAACCCTTGCCTACAGCCCGCCCACGGCGGAGCAGCTGCGCATGGCACGCCAAAGCCTGCCGGGAAACGCGACCTACTGGCTATGGAGCGCCGATCGGCTGCACCTGAGCCCGCAGGAAGGGCAGGAGCTGCTCACCGGCAAGGAGGCTATGCTGGAGGATCCGGAACGCTTCCTGCTTTTGGCGGGACTGAAAAGAAATCCATCGGATCGTCAGATATGGCACCGGCTGGGGTGGTATTATTTCCTGCGGGGAGGCACCACGGAAGCCGGCGGCAAAGAAGCTTTGGGAGCTGCGTCGCAGGCGCTTTTACGGGCCGCCGCGCTGCGGCCGGCGGATGCACGTCTGCAGATGGATGCGGGCAACGTCAGTCTTTATGCCTACCGGATGCGGGTTCCCGACGTGACCGAAGAAGCCTGGCGGGAAGCATACCGGCAGGCCGTGAAGCGTGAACCCAAAATGGCCGGAAAGGTCGCCGATGTCCTTGCCCTTCATCTGGGGCCATCGGGGCCGCAGGCCCTGAAAAACATCCTGCCGCCCGACCCGGCAAGCTATCTCGGTGCGGCGTCTTTTCTTCTGTTTCGCAACCATGGCGAGACAGGCATGGACCTGGTCCGCGAAGGCGAAAGGCTGCGTCTTGAAAGGATCGAACGGTTGTGGGCGGATTTGCGGCAACTCCCCCTGTGGGGCGATGCCGTGTCACGTCAGGAATTCCGTGAACTGGCGGCCCTCGACCGGAGCCACCCCGGGGTTCTCCTGTTCAGGGGCAATGTCGCCGGAGCCCTGCGGCGGATCGAGCGTAGGGGCGATGCCGTCGGCGCCTGGTGGGACAGGCAGGTAATCGGACATTTCCTGCGGACCGAACTGGACGAAGGACGGGGCGACCCGGCCCTGTATGCCTATTATCTGGGGCGAATAGCCCTGGAAGAGGGGCATTCCGGTGATGCGGCCAAATGGTTCCGCCGGAGCCTGAGTCATAACAGCCAGTATTTTCCCGCATGGCTCCATCTGCATGAGGTGATGCAGCGCCAGACTCGGACATCGGGAGACCAGGTGGAGCTGGATACACTGAAAAAAAGGATTGCCCTTTTCGCCATGCCGGGAATTGTCCCCGGTGCCTGGAAAAGCATGCGATCCGCAGACGGACTCCCCGCATGGCGTGCACCCTTCCGGGTGGCCGATCGGATCGGAAGCGTAAACGTGCGGTTTGCTGCGGACGGTCCGGCAACCTGGGCGCTTTATCTGAACGATCGCTTTGTGGAAATCTGGCAGGGACCTGCGTGGGAGGGGGAGATAGCCCTGGCGATTCCTCCGGGAGAACACGAGTTTCGCCTTATCACGTGGCAGGATGCTGCCCGTTTGGCTGTCGGCGGGATCCTGCCGTTTCGCCTCGCGGTGGATTTTGACGAATCTCCCGTAAAGGATTGATAGGACGTCATGGATTCCGGCTCGCCGGAGTGACCTGCCTTCAATACGGCAGACCCGGGCGGGAATCCCCGTCAGGGGCCAGCTGCCGATCTCCGGGCTAAGCCACGCATCGCCATCGGGACAAAGAAGATTCACGTTCGACTCCCGGACGCCGAAAAGCAGCGGTTCCCGACCGTCCTTTTCGGGAAACCACCAGCCATACAAGAACGCCACCAACATGGGGGAGTCACTTTTTGAACAGGGCCTCCAGGCCGTCCCTGGCCGCCGTTTCGAAAGCGGTGGCCTGCCCCGCGTCGGATTCGTTGAAGACAAAATAATCACAGAAATTGCTGCGTTCTTTTTCCAGGACCCGCTCCGCCTGTGATTCCCGGCATTGGTTGTATGCCCGTTCGTCATAAAACCGGCAATTCCGGCAGCATCTGAGGTCGTCGCCACAGACCGGGCACATGTCCCTGCGCCCGATGATTCTCGGAACGGAGATTTCCTTCCGGCAGCTGTGGCAGACGCCCATGTTCTATTTCCCCCTTGGGAAGTTCTTGTCCAGCCACACGAGGGTTTTTTTCAGAATATGGGTGTAAATGTCCCCCGTCGGTATATAGAGCGATTTGGGGACCTCGAAAGAATGATCGCCGCGGTCGATGACTTCCAGATGCGAACGATCCACCAGATCCATGTCGCTGAAGATTTTTTTGAGAAGCATTAGATTGCAAAAGGGATCCCGCGTTCCGGCAAAAAAGAGCATCGGGACCCGGATGTTCGCGAAATGCTCCGACTTTGCCTTTTCCGTGTCCCCCATGGGATGCAGGGGATAACCGAGGAAAATGAGACCGTCGGGCTGGAGTAGACCTTCCGCCGTCATGTGCGCGGCGATGCGTCCCCCCAGGGATTTCCCGGCGGCGAACAAGCGCTTGGGTTTCAGGCCCGAGTCCGCCATGATAAAGCGGGCCGCGCTTTCCCAGGCGAGGTAGAGCTTGTCTTTTTTGTCGGGGTTTTCCTGCCCTTTCTCCTTGTACGGGAAATTGAAGCGGAGCGTGGGATACCCGGCCCGTGACAGACCTTCGGCGACGGTGACCAGCAGGGGATGCGTCATGCCGTTTCCCTGTCCGTGAGCGATGATAAACGCGTCCGCTTTGCCCTTTTTCAGATTTCCCGGAATCTGGAGAATGCCCGTGACCGATTGTCCATTGCCGAGTGAGATGGATACCTTTTCTGCTTTAATTTTTTTTTCCGTCATGTTGCTCTGATCCTTCCAGATGTTTTATTGCCATGCTTGGGGCAGTCATTTCGACGGCCCGGTAACATCTTTGGCGTTATGCAGGGCGCATCAGCGCCGGGTGCCTTTTCATGGAGATAAGCATATCACTTCAATTCATGATCCTCCACACAAGATTGAACACGTTTCTCAGGTCGTCGAATATGGTGCCGATGAGGAAGCTGAACAAAAATATGGAGGCATAAAACGACGGCGGATGTTTTTTCAGCCATGCCATGAAAGGTCTGGTGATAAAAGAGCGGACCGGTTGGTACAGGGCGAGGGAGACAAAGAGGACCGCGATGATCATACCCGCTATAATATCAGTAGGATAATGAAGTCCCGTGTAGATTCTGGGAATGCAGATGACGAGAAGGACGTATGCGCAAGTCAACGTTCCCGCCATCCGTGATACAAAGAGCAAGCCGAAAGATAGGGCGAAAAAGAGTGCGGCGTGATCACTGGGGAAAGAACTCCAATTATTGAGCATTTGCAGGTTATTCGGGGTTACGAAATAAGGCCACTCAAACCCGGAATAACCAGGGTGAAAAAGAGGCCGCGGCCTGAACTCGAGAGACATGGCCAGGAGCCTGACGACTAAGAGTGAGGCCATGCTGCCGATCGCGACGGCAATGAGTCTTGATCTTATATCCTCAACCCCTTCCGATATTTTGTATTCCGCAGGCGGTTTCTTCTCAGGGGCTGCGCCGGCTTTTCCCTTTTCCGACTTTGCGGATTTCTTGTCCTTGGGGTCCATGCTTTTAACGGTTTCCCAGTAAAAGGAAGGTATATTTCCAATGTCTGCCGCAAACCAGCTCCACCAGAAGACGACCATCATAATGCCGCCCTTGAACAGATGATTCTGAATGATATTTATGGATAGGGCGTCAAAGAGAATTGAGTGCTGTGCAAACGTATTAAAAAAAGTGATAAAGGTGTGATCGAAAGCGTTCATATGATTTCAATCCTTTCTCTTTGTTAACCGATAAAAACTGTTTCAGAAAGTCTCCCTGAGTGTTCGTTTGAAACTGATGTTTCAGGTAAGGAAATTGAGGCGTGCGACCTTATCTTTTCCACGCCGTCGGTGCGGATATTGTTCATATTCCCATTCGCTTTTTAGTTCAAGCACAACTTTCTCAAGGGTGGCACGGAATTATTTCGGCTTGAGGAAATCGGCGAATCATGCCCGGCCTTTAGCGCTAAAACGCGTGGGTTTAGCGCGGATATTGCATGCCTCTGCCGGATACTATTATGATTATGCCGCTACACAAGAGGTGCCATTGAAAAGTTCTGTAAAATTAGGATGGTTTTATAAGAATTTGATGTTATTAGAGGGAAGAAAAGCTGACAGAATGTCAAAATTATGTCGATTTTCGTCGGTTAGCGGATGGTTTGTAAGGTGCTTCGACTGCTGCGCGGCAACAGGAAATCCTTCGGTAAGCAGAAAATGAATATCGTTAAAAAAACAACGACATGCCCGGATGCGGATGGGCGGATTCTATGAAAACAGACGATGGATTGTGGAGGCGGACATGGGAACGGCTGATAATATCCTGAAGTTCAAGAAAAGGCAGGCCGCCCTGCAGGAAAGCGATGAATTTTACAAGAAGCTGATGGCGACCATTCCCGATCCGATTTTCCGCACGGATGTGGAAGGAAATATTCTCTTCGTCAATGACGAGGCCCTGGCTCTCAGCGAATATGAAAGAGAAGATATCGTCGGCCGGAGTATCACTTTCTTTCTCGTCCCGGAAGACGTTCCGCTTGCCGCGCAGAACATGCGGCGCCGTTTTGAAGAACCTCTCGGGCCAAGGGAATACCGAATCAGAAAACGGGCCGGCAGGATCATGGATATAGAAGTCAATGGCAACGTTCTGCGCAGCGAAGACGGCTCGTCCTTCGGCATGGTTTATGTCTGCCGTGACATCACGAAAAGGCGTAAAGCGGAACGGGATGCAGCGGAATGGCAGGAGCGTTACCGCCTCCTTTCCGAGGCTTCCTATGAAGGGATTGCAATTACGGAAGGCGGCATCTTTGTCGATGCGAATACCCAGTTGCTTGCCATGCTGGGCTACCGGATCGAGGATATCGTCGGCAGGCCCGCTTCGGATGTCATCGCGCCGGATTGGGCGGACGTGGTGATGACGCACATCCGCGAATCCTACGAAGAACCCTATGAACATTGCCTCCTGCGAAAAGACGGCACTATTTTTCCTGTGGAAAGCCAGGCGAGAACGATGCTCTGGAGGGGTAGAAAATGCCGCGTGACCATCATCAAGGATTTGACGTCCGTCAAGGAGGCGGAGGAAAGACGTCGCTACTTGCAAGCGCAGGTCCATCAGGCGCAGAAACTGGAATCCCTGGGGACGCTGGCCGGAGGTGTTGCCCACGATTTCAACAATCTGCTGATGGCCATCCAGGGGTATGCCTCGCTGGCGCTTCTGGAATGCCGTCCCGGTGAGCCATTGTATGAACGGCTTAAAAGCATCGAAAAGCACATCCAAAGCGGTGCCGATCTGACACGGCAGCTTCTCGGATTTGCCCGCGGCGGAAAATATGAAGTCCGCCCGACGAACATCAATGATCTGCTGGCTGCAAACTCGGACATGTTCTCCCGGACGAAAAGGGAAATTCGTCTTCATTGCCGTTTTGCGGTGGACGTCTGGACGGTTGAAGTGGATCGTGGACAGATGGACCAGGTGTTTCTCAATATGTACATCAATGCCTGGCAGGCCATGCCGGCGGGTGGCAACCTTTATGTCGAGACCCAAAACATTTTTCTTGATGAGACTTTCGCCGGGCTTTACGAGATCGAGGCCGGGCGATACGTCCGTGTTTCCGTTGCCGATACCGGGACCGGTATGGATCAAAAAACCCTGCAAAGAATATTCGAACCGTTTTTTACCACGAAAGAACAAGCGCGCGGGTCCGGCCTTGGCCTGGCCTCGGCATACGGCATTGTCAGGAATCATGGCGGCGTGATCACGGCGGAAAGCGAGAAGGGCTATGGGACAACGCTTCATGTTTATCTGCCGGCGTCGGAGAAGAGTCTTCCGAAAGAACAAGCTGTTTCTCAACCCGTGATGAGGGGGCAGGAAAAAATCCTGGTGGTCGATGACGACGACGCCAACCGTGATGTCGTCCACCAGATTCTGGCTTCCCTCGGATACGACGTCATCGTTGCCCGCGACGGACTCGAGGCCGTGGCGCTCTATCAGGATAGAAACGACATCGACCTGGTCGTACTGGACATGATCATGCCTGAACTTAGCGGCGGTGAGACATACAACCGAATCAAAAAAATCAATCCCCGTGCCCGGGTCATCCTTTGCAGCGGCTACAGCGTGACGGGCCAAGCAAAAACGATTCTGGAGCGCGGTGTGCAGGGGTTTATTCAGAAACCCTTCGGCGCTTCCGAGTTGTCACAGAAAATACGGGAGATCCTCGATACCTGAAGCAGGCGGCCCTCCCTGGGTGTTCAATTCCTTGACTTAAAAGCGGTGAAAAGATAGGTTGTGGCCGCAAAGAGTCGTTAAATATGAAATCCGGCGAGGATGGAGAGCAATGGAAGAAAAGATCTATACATTGACCGACGAGGGCGGCGTCGAGGGAAGCGATACCGAGGGAGCCGTAGGGCAAAGAATGGATGCCCTTCTGAATGACGGTCTGGGGCTGGTTTTGAAGCACCTGGGTGTCGACTTGGCCGTCAATGTGGAACGTCAGTTGGAAAGTAAGGAGATCATCGTCGAGGATTGCCGGGAAGGACAGAATCCGGATACGAGCGGCTTTTACGTGCTGCAGCGTCAGAAAAAGGATGTGATCCCCGTGGCCTTTATCGGGAATGTGCGTGCCTTGGAGGATAAGATCGAGGCCGACCTGGTGATGTTTCGGGGTGAAGAGCTGAAGGGATGAGCCGGCTGCAGGAAATGGGCACACCTGTCTTTTGGGTAGAGGGGCATCCGGGGCCTCTCGAGCGGCAGGCATGGCGGATTGAGGTTCGGGGGCTTTGTCAAAGGCCCCGCATCTTTTCCTGGGAGGATATGACGGCCCTGCCCAAGGCCTTGGCCGATGCCCGTCTTACCAGTGTAACCCGTTTTTCCGTTTTCGGATGCTGGGGCGGGGTCCGAGTCTCCACGATTTTGGAAGAGGTGGGAGCGGCGTCCGAGGTTACCCACATCCGCTTCTGGTCCCTGAAAGGCATTTACGATACATCGATTCCCCTTGAAATTGCCCTGCGCGAAAAGACCCTCCTGGTCTGGGACTTCGATGGCGAGCCGCTGGAAGAGGATTACGGCGGCCGAATCAAAAGGATTCCCGGCGGAGAGGTCCTGTCTTTTCTCGACGACTGAGTCCGGGGCGGAAAGTCTGTTATTACCCTGCCCCCCCCCGAGTCAATCCGGTTGAAGTCCCTTCAGGAATCATCTGTCGGAATTTCCAGACAGGCAAAAGTTCACCCTTGATTGATCTCCTGTCAAGATTCTCAATTCGCGGAGCCCGCCCCTTGACAATGCCCGTGAATCCTAACTTCCCAAGAGCAGCACTGTCTGGTTGACCTGATGCAAGTGAAGATTTTCCCGCAATGACGTAGATCTTTATGGCCGGGGACGGAATATCTTAATTATACGGATTTATAGCTCGTAATAAACCCGTATCATACCCGTATTGACCTTTTTTATCTTGTCTGGCAAAAAATAAGGCGAGTTGCCAAATGTTCTATCGCTTCGAAGGAGGATATCATGTCAAAAATAGATGAAAAGAAACCCATAAAGCTCATGGCTGCCATCGACGGTTCGCCCATGACCGATCTCGTGCTGGAGCACTGTGCCCGTTATCAGAAAACGTCCGGTTGTGATGTGCTTCTGTTGCATGTGATTGAAGACATCATTCCTCTTAACGGAATTCCCGATACGCCCCTCTATCAGGAAAGAAAAAAGGAAGGAAATATAATTCTCGAACGGGCGGCGAAGTTCCTTAATGATCAGGGTGTGCCATGCCAAAAGCTTCTGGTCGAGGGACCCGTAGCTCAGCAGATCGTGAACGTGGCGGAAGACAATCAAGTGGATTATATCTTTATGGGCAGCCGTGGCCTCAGAGGGCTGAAAAGGATGCTCCTCGGCAGTGTCGCCGACAGCGTGACGAAATACGCGCATTGTGCAGTGACCATCATTCGGTAAATTTTCGATTCGAATTCAAGTCGATAGGAACGCCGATCGGATACGGGATCTCCTCAACATCAGATCCGCCGCGCCCCCCCCAATAAACGAGGCGGATCTGATGTCCCCCCCCGCCCCCCCCCATCTGCAAGTTTGAATGACATCATTCGTGTATGGCCGTTTTCGTTCATTCTTCTTGCGCCCAAAGCGTGTTTCGGATATGAAAATCCAGCAGGAAAAAGCAGGAGGGGAAGGAGAAATGACATGATGCTCTGGGATGATCGCTTTATTCTGGCAGTAGCCCTTTTTATCATGATTATGATTCTGATCCTTGTTATCGGTGGAGTCGTTTTTTTCATCAAGATCGTCACATCCGGGAAGCGAAAGCCCCGGAAAACTTCGGAAACCCTCCTGGAGATACTAAAAACGCGTTATGCGAAAGGCGAGATCAGCCGGGACGAATATGAGCAGATCAGGAAGGACATTTTTTAACCCCCAAAGTCAACCGCCTGGTTTCAATATGCGCCCTGACGTCCAAAACCAGACAGTCCCCCTAAAGATAAGGAGAAAAACCCAACAGGCAATGCTTCATTGAGGGAGCGGGAAAGACGTTAATCTTCTTCGATGTGACCTGGATCAGCAGACAATAAAAAACCATGACATTCCGGTTGATTACGCCGGGAGGAGGAGGTTTAATGAACAAAACCGATATTTTCATCAGTTTTGCGCCGGAAGACAAAAAGAACGCGTCATTGCTTGGAGATCAGTGCCGGAATCCCTTTTCCACATTCGCCGTGATCGGCACCTCTGCAGAAATTCACGAAAATGAAAACCGGGAAGCGCAAACACGGGAACGCATCGGACAGGCACGGATGGTCGTATTGGTGATCGGTGAAAATACGGCGCATGCGGCCAATGTCGACCTGGAGATCAAGACAGCCCGCGAGAAAGGCATTCCCGTCCTGGGTGTTTATACCGACAAGGCCTGCGAGGGGAATCTTCCCCTGAGCTTTGGTTCCGGGCCGGTCATCGGATGGAACTGGGAGCATGTTTACAACACGATTTTACGGATCACAAACAGTGCGCCCGAACGCCGGGGATTTGCCTAAGAGGGCCCCGGATTGTTTTGTCAACATGGTGCGGCCGGATTGGGATCAGGAGTTAATCGGAAGTTTGGTGCCCACGTCTGAACCACGTCCGGGGCTGTGCTGACGTCGGAGTCCCTCCATCATGGTCCGGATGTGTTCAGTCAGGCTCTCTCCCGTAATTTTCGCATCTGCAGGATCCTCTCCGGACAGGAATTCAAGGCCGAGGTTCACGGTGTTGCTGTTTTTCCGCACATGGCGGACTGCAGCGGAAAAATCGGTGATATCCCTTTGTCCTTGCAGTTCAGCATCATCGATACGGCTTCCGAAATGCCGATGTCAGGAAAATCCAGAGAGTCTGGTTTGTTGAATTCAAAACTGCAGCCGCCCAGGCTGATATCGGTGACGATTCCCCCGTAACCCCTGCCCCGGATACCGACTTCGACATCGATAATGCAGGACATCCGGTCATATTTTTCTTAAATTAATCGTATCCAGTGACTCGGGAAGGTCAGGATTCAAAAACGGTAGGGTACTTGACGACAGCCGTCAGGGTGCAGCGAAAAGCGTAAACCCTTCCTGACGACAGATAGAGCACGATACCTTGATTATTCATGAAGAGCTCGGTTCGTAGATCCGCAAGGGGCGTTGTCTGGAAGATAAGGAATTTCCCGGGATCCATGCCGAACAGGATACTACGCGAAGATTCCCAGCCCTTCAAACTGCAATTGAATGAGCGTCCCAAGAGAAAGTCCGGCGAGAATATAAAAAACACGGTGCTTCAGGTCAATGCCTTTGTTTTTTTAAGAACATTTACCGCAAGACTTACGTTACGGATCAAGACAAATGAAAACGCTCAGCCGGGAAAAAGCTTGATAGTGAATGCATATTCGGTTACAAGCTACATACAAGTAACGGGGGAAAGTAACGTAAGGACTGTTACTTGTAACACGAGAAAAGCATGAAAAATGGATCGGATAGAGTAAAGAACTGGCGTGAGCGGCGAAAAGCCGAAGGGAAAGCTTCCGTCACGGTCCTGTTGTCACAGGAGGTCCGAAACATTCTTCGTGAAGAGAAGGAAAAGACCGGGGAAAGCTATGCCGTCATTATCGAACGGGCCCTTCTGAATTTACGCAAGATATCGCTCGGATCCTACGCTTCGAAACATGTGGGCAGGTGTAGAGAGGGAAAGTCCCCCAATGCCGCTGCGCCATGGCAGGTTCCGTCCCAACCGGCAACGGATTCCCGCAGCGATACGGCACCACGTCCGCTTCTGATCGATGATCTTGCAGACTATGGCAGCCTTGAAGGGGGGAATTCCGCAAAGACGGGTCAGGATCGTAAAGAGGGGCCCGTGATAGAATCAAAGGAAGGGCTTTTTCCCCGTCTGTTTCGTATTACGAAACTTCCATTCAGGCGCCGGCAGACAAACGTCCAAAGAAAGACAAAAGGATGAAAAAGAAAAAACACTGAAAAGAACAAGGGGCTAACCCGCATTGGGCTAACCCCTTAATATGAATGGTGGGTCAGGACAGAATCGAACTGTCGACACTCGGATTTTCAGTCCGATGCTCTACCGACTGAGCTACCGACCCACGTTATGACCTGCCGGATGGGGCGTTTCTATCGGAGAACATGGCTTTTGTCAAGGGATTTTTCCGGCACAGGTGCCGCAGAGCCGTGTGGAAAGACCCCTGGCAAAGGCGGACGGGGCGATCATCAGTGGGCCTCATCCCAGTTTCTCCCCGCAGCGATTTCCACATTGAGCGGTACATCCAGTTTCATGACCGCTTCCATCTCCTTTTTGACGAGGGCCATGAGCTCGTCTTTCTCCTTCAAGGGAACCTCAAAGACGAGTTCGTCATGTACCTGCATGATCATAGCGGAGCGAAGTTTCCGCTTGCGGATCAGGTGATGGATGTTCAGCATGGCGACCTTGATCAGGTCTGCCGCTGTTCCCTGGATGGGCGTATTGATGGCCGTCCGCTCGGCGAACTGGCGTGTGGGGATGTTGCTGCTGTTGATCTCCGGCAGAAAACGCCGACGGCCGAGCAGCGTCGTCACGTAGCCCTTGGCCCGTGCGTCCTCCAGGATGCCGTCCAGGAAAGCCCGGACCCCGCTGTACTTGGCGAAATAACCGTCGATGTAGGTCTGGGCCATTTTGGGATTGAGGCCCAGTTCCTTGGAGAGGCCGAAGGCGCTCATGCCGTAGAGAATGCCGAAGTTGATCACCTTGGCCTGGCGGCGCATATCGGCATTAACCATGGCCGGAAACACGCCGAAGATATCGGATGCGGTGCGGCTGTGAATGTCTTCCCCAGACAGGAACGCCTCGATCAGGTTCTTGTCCCCGGAGAGATGGGCCAGGATGCGCAGTTCGATCTGCGAGTAGTCGGCGGAAACGATTTCGCAGCCTTCGGGTGCAATGAAGGCCTGCCGGATGCGTTTTCCCTCCAAAGTGCGAATGGGGATGTTCTGCAGGTTGGGATTGCTGCTGGAGAGTCGGCCCGTGGCCGTGACGGCCTGGTTGTAGGAGGTGTGGATGCGTCCTGTTTCCGGGTGAATCAAAAGCGGCAGGGCATCGATGTAGGTCGATTTCAGCTTGATCAGGCTCCGGTAAGCGAGAATCTCCGCCGGCAGCTCATGGCTTGCAGCGAGGAAAGCCAGGGTTTCCCCGTCCGTCGAATAGCCCTCCTTGATTTTTCTTCCCTTGGGCAATTGGAGCTTCTCAAAGAGGATTGCCTGAAGCTGCCTGGGAGAGTTGATGTTGAAACGCTCCCCCGCCAGCTGGTAGATTTTGTTTTCCGAAAGGGCCAGGATTTGCTCCAGTTCACCGGACATGGTGTGCAGAAGCGCCGCGTCAATCAGGACGCCGTGATGTTCCATGGCAGCCAGAACCGAAACCAGAGGCATTTCGAGATCCTGCAGCAGGCCGGCGAATCCTTCTTTTTCAATCCGCTCCCTCAGGGAAGAGCAGACGGTGCTGACGGCATCGACCCGCTGGCAGGCATAGTCCCGGACTTTTGCGACATCTGCCTTCCTGAAGGACGACGCCTTTGTGCCGCTGCCCAGAAGTTCCTTCTGCGTTAGGATCTGCCGTCCTGCCAGGTCAAAAACGATGTCCGGAAGTTCGAAGCTGTGCCGGGCCGGGTTAAGCAGGTAGGCGGCAACCATGATATCGCAGTCGATTCCCTCCAGGGGAATGCCCAGCCTTTTCAGGGCGACAGCCGTGCTCTTGAAATCATGGCCGATTTTATTGACGGCGGGAGTGGACAGAAGGGGTGTAAGGAGTTGCCATACCGTTTTGCGCCATTCAGTTTCCGCCAGGGGATCATTCATAAACAGGGGAACAAAAAAGGCCTCTCCCGGTTCGAGACAGAAGGCGATCCCGGCGATTTCTGACCGCATGGGCTCCGGTGAAGTGAGAAGCGTATCCAGGGCAAAAACCAGGGCCCGGCCTAAGTTTTCCGTGAGCGCCGCGAGTGCGTCCACCGTCTCGACGAGATTGTAGTTGCCTTTTATGGCGGCTTCGCCGCTTTTCATTTCCTGCACAAGGGAGGAAAATTCACATTCCTTGAACAGATCGAGCAGAACCCGGCGGTTCGGTTCCCCATAGCGCAGCGTTTCCAGATCGATCTCCAAGTCGACCTGTGTATCGATGGTCGCCAGGTCACGGCTCAACCTGGCCAAATCGGCGTGCTCCAGAAGGGCATCCCGGACCTTGGCGTTGTAGATTTTAGCGGGATTGGCGAGAATGGCCTCGATGGTGCCGAACTGTTCGATCAGGCGCAGGGCCCCTTTCGGACCGATGCCCGGCACGCCGGGGATGTTGTCGGAGGTGTCGCCCATGAGGCCGAGGATTTCCACAACCTTGTCCGGATCGACACCGAAGCGTTTACGGACGGCTTCGACATCGTAAACGATGTCTTTCATGGTGTCGATCATCACGATGTGCTCCCCGACCAGTTGCATCAGGTCCTTGTCCCCCGAAACAACCACGACTTTCAGGCCTCCTCCGGCAAAACGCCGGGCCAGGGTGCCAATGATGTCGTCGGCCTCGGTTCCCTCCCGTTCCAGGACCGGAATGGAAAATCCCCGGACGACATTCTTGATATAGTCGATCTGGGGCCGCAGCGGTTCCGGCATGGGCTTGCGCGTCGCCTTGTAGGCTTCGAACGCCTCGTGGCGGAACGTCGGCCCTTTCATGTCGAACGCGACGGCGACATAGGAGGGCTGCTGTTCGCGCAGGAGCTTCATGAGCATGTTCGTGAAACCGTAAATCGCGTTCGTGGGGAAACCTTTCGAGTTCGACAATTCCGGGATGGCGTAAAATGCACGGTAGACGTAATTGTTGCCGTCGATCAGAAACAGGGTGGGTTTGGCGGGGCTGGCTTCCGTCATAGCTGAAAACTCGCGTTGATTTTGAAGGTCTTAACGGCCGGCATGGAGATTACGGCAACGCCGGTTTGGGCTTCGATTGCCGACAAGGTTTTTTGAATCGCTTCCCGTGAAGGGCAGATCAGGGTAAACCAGTAATTGTATTCGTGATCCCGACGATAATGATGGGTCACGCCAGGGAGGGCATTCACCGTTTTCACGAAGAGGCCGGCCTTGTCGTCCGGCACCTGCGCCGCACAGAGCGTGCTGACGAAACCGAGGCGATCCGGATTGAAGACGGCGCCGATCCGGCGGATCAGGCCTTTTGCTTTCAGCGCCCTGATTCGGGTCAACACGGCCTCTTCGTCGAGCCCCATTTTTTCACCGATGATACGAAAGGGATCGGCGTTGACGGGAAAGTCGGTTTGAAGGCAGTTCAGTATCCTGCGGTCAAGATCGTCCAGGGATGGCCGTTCCTTTGCCTTCGGCGACGCGGCTCCCCGGTCTTTCGCATGATTGCGGGCCGGGTCATAGGCGCAAAGGGGTTCTTCCGCTAGATAGTCTCCCGTAAGTTCATAGGCCCGGGCCCGGCAGCCGCCGCAGACGCGTATGAAAGGGCACACGCCGCATTTTCCTTTATAGCGGTTCAGGTCGCGCAGATCTTCGAAGATCGGCGAGTTGTTCCAGATGTCGGCAAAGGGTTTCTCCCTGATCTGCCCGCAGTCGAGTTCCAGGTAGCCGCAGGGCTGAACCTGGCCCGTGTTGGAGATGAAGCAGAAGGCGCTGCCCCCCAGGCATCCCCGGGTCATGGCGTGCAGCTCGGGCGGGGCACCTCTGTTTTCCATCTGTGCCGGCCGCGCCGGGGCTCTCCTTTCCTTCTGATGAACGACACGGAAATAATGGGGCGCACAGGTGGCTTTGAGCTGGATGGGGGTGATGCGACTCTGCCGATGAAACCATTCCAGGGTTTTCTCGTAGGCTTCGGCGGATATCGCCTGGTCGCCCAGATCCTTTCCCCGGCCGGTAGGCACGAGGAGGAAGATGTGATGGGCCGCCGCGCCGAGACTGACCGTCAGATCCAGAATCTCCTGTATATGGTTCAGGTTCTGCTGG
>CAYPKE010000047.1:0-16041 GCA_964411235.1 uncultured Syntrophales bacterium | reverse complement strand
CTCGATGTTGTCGGCAAGCGCGGGCAGTTCGATTTCTACGTGAATGTACGGGGCGGCGGTATGGCGGGTCAGGCCGGGGCCGTTAAGCACGGTATTTCCAGGGCTTTGGTCGAGTATGATCAGGAGATGCGATCCATGCTCAAGAAGGTAGGCTTCCTAACGCGGGATTCACGAATCAAAGAAAGGAAGAAGTACGGGCAACCCGGGGCAAGGAAACGGTTCCAGTTTTCGAAACGTTGATTCGATGGGAGGCTATGGCCTCCCTTTTTTTTGGGGGTAGATAAGATGAAGATCGGGATATACGGTGCAAGCGGCTATACGGGACAGGAACTGCTGCGCCTGCTCATCCGGCATCCTATGGCCGAAGTCAGCTTTGTCACGTCCCGGAAGTTCGCGGGAAAGCCCGTATTTGAGGCCCACCCCTCCTTATTCGGCCTGACGGCGCTTCGCTTTTCGGATGCCCCGCCGGAGGACCTGGTACGGTCGGCCGAGGTTGTATTCCTGGCATTGCCCCATGGCACGTCTATGGACATCGCCCCTGTATTTTTCCAGGCGGGTGCAAAAGTTATCGACCTCAGTGCGGACTTTCGCCTGGCGGACCTTTCCGTCTACGAGCAGTGGTACGGCAAGCACCGGTCGCCTGATGTTGTCGCCGAAGCCGTATACGGAATTCCCGAGCTGTGGCGGGATGAAATCGGCAAAGCCTGTTTCATTGCCAATCCCGGCTGTTATCCGACCAGCGTGATTCTCGGTCTTGCGCCTCTGTGCGGGACGGATTTGATCGATCGGACCTCGATCGTGGTTGATTCAAAATCCGGAACCAGCGGCGCGGGCCGAGAACCCCAGATGGGAAGCCTCTTCTGCGAAGTGGATGAGGGCTTCAAGGCGTACAAGATCGGCGGCCAGCACCGCCATCTTCCGGAAATGGAACAGGCGCTTACCCGGCTCTCCGGGGATCGGGTCACCATTTCCTTCACCCCCCATCTGCTGCCTGTCAGCCGGGGGATTCTGAGCACGATTTACGTTGATCTGGTTCATTCCCGGCAAGTGGAAGATCTGAGGGAACTTTACAGCGAATTTTATCGTGGCGAGCCCTTCATCCGGATTTATCCGAAGGGCATGTCCCCGAATCTGCTTTCCGTGAGAGGGACCAACTTCTGTGATATCGGGCTGTTTATTGATCCGCGGGCCAACCGGGCGGTGATCGTGTCTGCGATCGACAATCTCGTCAAGGGCGCTGCCGGCCAGGCGATTCAGAATATGAACCTGATCTGCGGTTTCCCGGAAGAGACGGGCCTGAACATGGTTCCCCTGTTTCCCTGATCTCTGCGGAGGCCGGTTAAAATAGGAGTTAAGATAAGCATGGCATTGAAAGTATACAATACGCAAAACAGGCGAAAGGAAGTTTTTGAACCCGTAAATCCCGGTAAGGTAGGGATTTATGTCTGCGGGATTACGGCCTATGATGCCTGTCATGTGGGCCACGCCCGATCTTCCGTTGTTTTCGATGTTATAGCACGATTTTTCGGGTATCGGGGCGATGCCGTCACTTTCGTCAAGAACTTCACCGATGTGGACGATAAAATTATCGCCAAGGCCAATACCCTCGGTCGGACGATAACCGATATTGCGGATCAGTATATACGCGAGCACAACGAGGATATGGACGCCTTGGGTGTGAGGCGTCCGACATTCGCCCCCAGGGCGACGGAACATATTGACGGGATGATCCGGTTGATTGAAACGCTTTTAGAACGCGAGTTGGCTTATGTCTCCGGGGGAGATGTCTATTTCTCGGTGGCAGACTTTCCGGAATACGGAAAGCTTTCGGGACGAAGCCTGGACGAAATGATGGCGGGCGCTCGGGTTGATGTGAACGAAAAAAAACGCAATCCCCTGGACTTTGCCCTCTGGAAAGCCAGCAAGGAGAATGAGCCCTGGTGGGAGAGTCCCTGGGGCAAGGGTCGGCCGGGGTGGCATATCGAATGTTCCGTCATGAGCCAGCAGTACCTTGGCGACACCTTCGATATTCATGGCGGCGGCGAGGACCTGGTTTTCCCTCACCATGAAAATGAAATGGCCCAATCCGTCGGCGCGACGGGGAAACCCTTTGCCCGCTACTGGTTGCATAATGGTTTTGTCCGGGTGGATCATGAGAAAATGTCCAAATCTCTGGGCAATATCTCTTCCATCCGGGAAATGCTCAAAAAATTTCATCCGGAGGTCCTGAGGCTGTTCATCCTTCAGAGCCATTACCGCAGTCCCCTGGATTTTTCCGAGGTTTCCATCAGCGAAGCAAGAACCGGCCTGGAAAGGTTTTATGCCCTGCTGAAAACGGCTAAGGACATCCTGATCGCGATGCGGGAAGGGCAGGAAGATCAGGCACCGGAGAAATGGTCGCCAACCGGGAACGAGATAATTGACGGATTGCGTCAGTTGCGGGAGCGGTTTGTCGAAGCGATGGAGGATGATTTCAACACCGCCCGGGCTATCGGGTATCTTTTCGATACGGTCAGGCAAGTAAACAACTATCTCGACCTGACAAAAAAAGGGTCCCCTTCACCCGAGAAGGTCGCCGTTATCAGAACCGCTAAGGATATCATGAGTGAAATCGGCGGGGTCTTAGGCCTTTTCCAAGAAGATCCGGATGTGTATTTTCAGCAGGACCGGGAACGGGAGGCGGCCAAAAGGGGTCTGGATATGAACGAAATCGCACGGCTTATCGAGGCGCGCAACGAGGCGAGAAGCCGCAAAGAATGGTCGATGGCGGATCAATTGCGTGCTGATCTGGCTTCCAAGGGGGTCGTGCTGAAAGATGGACCGGAAGGCACTACCTGGATGATCGAATAAAAATTTTCCACCCGGCATACAAAAAAAGCCCCTTTCTGACGCATAGAAAGGGGCTTTCCTGTATCGGGCTTTTAACGAATAATGGTCACGGCGCAGTGGGCGTATTTGCTGACGTCGTCGGCAACGCTTCCCAGGAGCATCCTCTTTAGCCCCCGATGTCCCCGATGTCCCATGAAGATGTAATCGACCTGATTTTCCTCGGCGATCCTCACGATTTCCTCGGCAACCGGGCCGGCGGCTAGGATCGTCTTGCAGGTCACGCCGTGGTCCTGCAGGCTTTTCTGTGCCTGGTCGAGTATTTTATAGCCCTCCTGTTTTCGTTCCCGGTAAAGAGGGGTATCGGGCAAGGTCTTGAAAGGGATGACATCTTCCAGTACGTAGATCAGGGTCAGATCGCACCCGGATAGCTGGGCGTAACGGCCGCAGTGCTTGAGAACGGTTTCCGATGTGGTGGACCCGTCGATGGCCGCGAGCACCTTGATGATCTTTTCCTTCGTCATGGTCAAATCCTCCTTGGTTGGATTGCGGAATAAAATTCGGCCATATATTGCTTGAAATCGGGTCCCTAGTCAATACAAACTATGTGTCTCCTGAGGGGGTGTTGTGAAAAACACGACAAAGTTCGTTGTAAATGCTAAACGATCATGTTAGGTAAAAATACCTTTCTTGTGCATGTTGCGGATTCATTTTGCCGCAGCCGCTACCGGAGAGGTAAAGGACTGGCGGAGTCAGTATTGCAATGATCGATGTGGAAAAGATTACCAAACGTTATGCCGAAACCGTTGCCGTCGATCAGCTTTCCTTTCAGGTCGGCAAGGGGGAAATCCTCGGTCTCCTGGGACCGAACGGCGCCGGCAAAACGACAACCATGCGGATTCTGGCGGGTTATCTGGAAGCCGATGCGGGTAAAGTTACCGTGGCTGGTCTCGATCTGTCCGATCGTCCTCTTGAAATTCGGCGTCACATAGGCTATCTGCCCGAAAACAATCCTCTTTATCCGGATATGGGCGTTATGGATTACCTGTCCTTCATTGCCGCCATGCGCCAGTTGCCGCGGGCCGGCCGCCGCGAGCGGATCAAGCGGGTAATTGAAATGACCGGTCTCGGCAGGATGGTGCATAAGAACATCGGGGAACTGTCCAAGGGCTATTGCCAGCGCGTAGGGCTGGCCCAGGCCATCCTGCACGATCCGGAGATCCTTATTCTCGATGAGCCGACGGTCGGCCTCGATCCCAATCAGATCGTGGAAATCCGCTCCCTGATAAGGCAATTCGGCAGCGAAAAAACGGTTATTCTGAGTTCCCACATTCTTCCTGAGGTCTCGGCGACCTGCAGCCGGATCATCATTCTGAATCGCGGGAAAATCGCCGGCAGCGGCGCCCCGGACGAGATGTCCGCCCGCGCCCGGGGTGGGAAAGCCGTGACGTTTGTGCTGGACGGCGCTGTGGAGGCGGTGGTCGCGAAATTGAAGGAAAACAACCAGATCCGGGAAATCGAAATCAAGGGGGAGGAAGGGAGCGGCAGAATGCGATACCGGGTTATTACCGAAGATACCATGGACATCCGGGAAACGATTTTTCGCATCGCTGTCGAGAATCACTGGGTTCTTTACGAGCTTTACCGGGAATCGCTTTCCCTGGAGGAGGTGTTTCAGCATCTGACCATTGAGGAGGTTGTCTCATGAGAGGTGCCGTGGCTCTCTGCCGGAGGGAATTTAATGCGTATTTCGATTCTCCCGTGGCTTATGTGTTTACTGTGGCGTTTATCGCCGTGTCGTTCTGGTTTTTCTTCCGGGGGTTCTTTGTCGTCAATCAGCTACAGATGCGGGAGTTCTTCTTTTTTCTGCCCTGGATTTTCCTGATTTTCGTTCCCGCGGTCACGATGCGCCTCTGGGCAGAGGAAAAGAAAATGGGGACGGTGGAAATTCTCCTTACCCTGCCGGTGCGGGAGTATGAACTGGTCATGGGAAAGTTCATGGCGGGGTTTCTTTTTCTGTTCGTTTCCATCTTTTTCAGCTTTTCCATTCCGATTACCTTAAGCTTTCTGGGCAAGCTGGACTGGGGGCCCGTCATCGGCGGCTACCTGGGAACCTGTTTTCTGGGCGGGGCCTATCTCTCGATCGGCCTTTTTCTGTCCGGTTTGACGAAGAATCAGATTGTCGCCTTCATTTTAACGATCCTGCTGTCGTTTGTTCTGTTCATTTTGGGGGAAGACATCATTCTGACCAGTCTTCCCGATTTCTGGGTGCCCCTGTTTTCCTTCCTCGGGCTGGGAAAGCATTTCATCAGCATTCAGCGGGGCATTATCGATACGCGCGACATTATCTATTATCTGTCCGTGACGGGTTTCTTTCTGTTTCTCAACGTGTTGTTTTTGACCAGGCGCAGGTAGGAATCCATGATCAACCGCTGGCGGCATCTCCGATTTTTTTTCCATGACTTAACCATTATCCTGGTGATCCTGGGTTTTCTCGTTCTGATCAATTTTCTCTCGTCACGCTATTTCCTGAGATTCGACATGACGGAGAACCGCGTTTACACCCTTTCCGAAGCGAGCCGTCAGATGGTGAAGGACCTGGAAGATCCCGTGAACATCCAATGTTTCTTTTCGCGCAAGGCGCCGCCCGAGCTCGGAACCTTAAGGCTGCAGATTGCCGATCTTCTGGAGGAATATCGGGTGAGCGGAAAGGGAAAGGTCAAGGTTTCCTTTGCCGATCCCGCAACGGATCCGCTCCTGCAGAAGCGGGTCCAGGTCATGGGCATCCCCCAGGTGCAGATGAATGTTTATGAGAAGGATCAAGCCCAGATCGCCAATGTGTATATGGGCATTGCCATTTCCTACGAAGACCGCCAGGAAATTCTTCCTTTCGTCAAGGAGGCGAAAAACCTGGAGTACGATATTACCAGCGCCATTTTGCGTCTTCTCAGGAACGAAAAGAAACAGATCACTTTCCTGACGGGTGACGGTGAATACGATCTGCAGGGTGATTTCTCCACGGTTCGCAAAATGCTGGAGCCCCTCTATGAACTGGCGGATATTTCTTCAGTACGCATTGACCTTATTCCCGAGGAAACGGATCTCCTGGTGGTCCTGTCTCCGCAAACCGTTCCGGAAAAAACTAAATATGCCATCGATCGGTATATCGTGCAGGGAGGCAATGTCTTTTTCCTGATCGACCGGGTGAATATTGACGGCCTGAACATGACCGCATCCCGGCGTGACACCAATCTGGAAGACCTGATCGAACACTACGGCGTGAAAATCTCCCAGGATCTGGTGCTGGACCGCTTCAACGTGTCCATCAACTTCCGGACGGGTTATACCCTGATCCGTGTCCCATACGCCTTTTATCCCCAGGTGGTAAAGGAGGGCTTTGCCCCGGACAGCCCCATTGTCGATCGTCTGGAGACGATGAGCCTGCCTTGGGTGACGGCGCTGGAACCGGTTCCGGTTGCCGGTGTGCAATCCACGGTACTCGTCAGCTCGTCGCCCCACAGTTGGCTCCAGCTGGGAATGTACAACATCAGTCCCGCTCAGGAATTCAAACCGACGGCGGCGGAGATCAAACCCTATCCCTTGGCCGTTCTGCTGGAGGGTCGATTCCGCAGCTTTTACGAAGATGCCCCGGTGGCAGTCCCGCCGGAAGGAACGATAGGAAACGACCGGCCGGACAGAGGGGTTCAAAGCCCCAAGGATAGCCGCATCCTGGTTATGGGCAATGCCCGCTTCCTGGCTGACGCGTTCATTTCCGTTCCCGGCAATGCCGATTTCTTTCTCAATGCCGTCGACTGGTTCACCTGGGGGGAAGACTTGATCGGGATCCGTTCCAAGAAAATGTTGAGCAGGCCGCTGCCGATCCTGGAGGATGAACAAAAAAAGCTTATTAAATACGGAAATATGATCGGGGTGCCGCTGCTTGTTGTCCTGATCGGGTGTTGCCGGTTTTTCCTCCGACGACGGCGGAAAAAGTCCTATCTGAAGGAGTGGGCGGAATGACAAGGGGCAAAAGGAATCTGGTATGGATCATTGTCCTTCTTTTGGCGTCAGGTCTTGTTTTCTTTATCGAGCGCCCCTTTCAGGATGCCGGTCGCCGCTCTGCCGTAAACCTCGATGTTTTTCCCGGTTTTGAACCATGGAAGGTAAGCAGAATAACGATCGACGGGGGTCGCCTCAGCTTCGAGCAGCGCGACGGGAACTGGTTTCTGATCGCCGCCGGGGAACCGTATCCTGCCGACCGCAATCAGGTCAGCGCCTTGCTTCAGGCTATAAGAGAAATGAAACGGGACAATGTCGCGACGCGCAGTGCGGATAAACAGGATATGTTCGGCGTGAAAGCCGGACAGGGGACGGAGGTGGTCGCCTACAGGGCGGATGGCGCCGTGCTGGCCGATTTGGTGGTCGGCAAAAAAGGCCCGGACGGGTTGAGCGCCTATATGAGGCGGGCGGATGCGGACGAGGTGTTTCTGCAGCCTGGGACCCTGAGGGATCATCTCGACAAGCCGGTGAAAGGGTGGCGGGATCGCAAGGTGTTTTCATGGAAGGCGGAAGATGTGGTGCAGATTGATCTGCAAACCGATCATGAAACGGTTGTCCTGAACCGCGATACGCGGGGGCAATGGTTCCTCGCCAGGCCGGTTTCCGGCAGGGCGGACGAGGCCAGGGTCCAACAGATACTGGTCGTTTTGACAAACCTTGAGGCCGATGATTTTGCTGAACAAGTGACGCGAGAACAAGCGGGGCTGAACGATCCCCCGTTACGTCTTTCCGTCCGTCTGCAGGACCGGTCAACCGCAACGCTTTCCTTCGGGAGACAATCCGGTGAGGGCAGTTACTATGCGACGGCCGGCAGGGACGGGACAATCATGCTGTTGGCGGGAGGTGTCCTGGGTATCCTGTTCCCCGATGTAAAAGACCTGGAGACTGCTGCGGTTGTGACGCAGCAGGAACCGTAACATCGCACTGAGGACTGTGTTTTATGGAATGTAAGATAGAAAGCAACCGAAAAAACTGTAACTGCTCTTACGATCCCTGCGAGAAAAAAGGGAGTTGCTGCGATTGTCTTGCCTATCATCGTCGCAGCAGGGAACTGCCGGCCTGTTTTTTCCCAAATCAGGCGGAGAAAACCTATGACCGGTCTTTCGAGCACTTTGCCAGGCTGGTAACGGCGGGCAGTGTTTGAATGAACCACCTGCAAACTTTTCAAACGATTGGGGAAAGGAGGATGCCATGTTTCAGGTTGCATCTTATGAGACCTTTCAGAACGGTCAGGTTATTTTTCAGGAGGGAACCCACGGAGATTGGATCTATGTGATCGAAGAAGGGGCTGTCGAAATATCGAAAAATATCAAGGGGCGCCGTGTGGTTGTGGAAGTCCTGCCCAAGGGGGAAATCTTCGGGGAACTGGCCTTTATTTCCCGTATGCCGCGGACAGCGACGGCTACTGCGGTCGGCAAAACGACGGTGGGGATCATTGACCGGGACTTTTTCGATCAGGAGTTCAACAAACTCCCCGCTGATTTCCGCCAGATATTCCATACCGTGGCCATCCGTCTGAAAAAAGCGACCGATGCCGTTATCGCCAGTGTTTCCGAAGAGGAATAAAACCGTCTTCCGCCCGCAGGATTGATGACGCAAACAGATGGAGAGACGCAATTGACACAAATCTGGAGTTAACTCCCCAATCTTCTCAATGACCGGATTGCAGAGAAAAACGAATGGGGATGTCTACGGTCATGGCCCGGGAGGCGACGCCGCTTCGGGCCGGATCGAACCGCCAGGACCTGACGGCGCGGCGTGCCGACCGATCGAGGCAGTCGAAGCCGGAACTGGTCTTGATCCTTACCTGCCCGACCCGGCCGTTTGCCAGGACTTCCACGGAGCAGAGAACCAGCCCCTCGTAACCCCGCAAACGGGCTTCTCTCGGGTAGACCGGAGCAGGTGTTTCCAGGTATCGGGGCAGTGCGCCTGATGCAATACCGCCGGCTTCCGGGGTGGCCTTGTTTCGGCCGGCGGTTGTTGTCTCTTTGACCGGGAGGTCAAGGCCGCCCGCGTTTGTTTTATCCATTTCTGCCTGAACAGCATCTTCCATATCGACATGCGGGACGTGAATGGCGCCGAGGTGTCCTTCGATAACGGAGAAGTCCGCCGCTTCTGTTTTTGTTTTCATATGATCGACGCTTTGCTGCCGGGACTTGCGTATCCCGATATCCGGCAACTGACTGGCCATGATTGGAGAGAGGGGTGTGGAATTTTTTTTTGAGGATGTCTTCATTAACGGGGACTCGAGCGTAACCCGAATGACGGGTGCGGATTGCATGGGGGCCGTTCCCCAGACCGGGCTCGTTGTCCGGGTGAAAAGGATGCCTAGCAGGGCGGTATGCAGCAAGACGGATACCGCCGCCATCATGATTACCGTGATGGTGCGGCCGCCGTGAAAAGGCGCCGATATTGCGTTCTCGTCGTCCGGGGCCAAGGGGATGGCCTGTAGACATTCCATTTCCATAATGGCCGCCTTACCTTCCGCGCCGGAACGTCCTGAAGCCGGGAACGCTCCGACGCCTTGGGATCTTAATAATATTGAAGGACACCGTCTGTCGGGCTCTCATCAGAATTCATAGGTGATTCCGGCAAACACCGATCGTCCCGCCCCCGGATACTTGCAAAAGGAGGTGGTCCAGGTGTTCTGATCGGTGAAACTGCCCATCCGGGTGTCATACCGTGTGTCGGCCAGATTAAAGACCGATGCGGACAAAGTATAATGCCGGAGGAATCTCTGTTCGACCTTCAGGTCCGCCGTCCAGTAGGAGTCGAGCCTGTAGACCACCGTTCGGGTTTCGGGATAAACGGTATATTCCGTGCGATACAGGACCCGGTCACTTATATATCGGACGATTGCCGTCGCCGTCAGGCCGAAGTCGCTGCGATAGGTCAGTTGCCCTTTGAAAAGCCCGTCCGGTGTGTAGGCGGCTCGCCGTTTGACCATCACGTACTGGAAATCCGGGGGGAAAAGCGGCGGCCATCCGTAATCCTGGCGGGTGTACACGCGGTTTTCCTCTTCCGCGTCCAGCCAGGTATAGCTGAATCCCAGTGTCAGTCCCTGAAAAGGTCCGATCTTCATTCCTCCCTCGATGCCCCGGGCCTTGTAGCCTGCGAGGTTAACGGGGCTGAAAACCCCCGCGGAATCGGGCTCCCACTGTATTTTGTCATCCACGTCCCACTGAAAATAGGACAGGGTCGTGAAAATCTTCTCCTCGAACCAGGATTGTTCCACGGTGATGTCCGTATGCCAGCCGATTTCCGGTTTCAGGTTCGGATTGCCTTTCGTGTAGGGGTCCTCCGGCCAGTACAGGTCATTGGGAGTGGGGGCCAGAAAATGTTTACCGTGATTGATCTTAACCGCGGTATCTTGCCAGGGATTCACAATCAGGCCGAAGAGAGGGAGCGCTTCCGAACCAAAAACCGAGTGATATTCACTGCGGATGCCGGCGAATATCTTCCAATATGCCGACGGCCGGTACTGGAATTCCGTGAAAAGGCTTCGGGTGAATATATTTGCGCTGTTGCTGGTTTTCCCGGTTTCCGCCCCGGCGCTGTCCAGGGGACGCGTTTCGTTTCGCCAGTCAAGATTCCTGTATTCGCCTCCCAGAAGCAGGGTCGCACCCTCAAGCGGCGAGAGGGTTATATGACCGTCTGCGCCTTTCACCTCATTGGTAATCCAGTTCTTGTTTCCCGAACCGTCGAAGGCGTATCGGTTGTAGTTGTGGTTCTCCATATGGTGATAATAACCCTTGAGCGCGTATCCGAACCAGGAACTCGGCGTTCCCGTGACTTCCAGGAACAGCCGGCCGTCACGATCTTCGCTGTAATCCAGCAGGGATGCCGAATCGCTGTCGTAGAATTTCTTTCCGCTGATGACATAACCGGCTGTGCCCCGGGGAGGCTTGACGCCCGGCATGCCGTAGGTCCGGTCCAGGTAATCGCCGTAAAGGCGGATATGGAAGGCATCGCTTTGTTCCAGGGTTAGCTTCAGGGACGCATCGTTCTGGCGGAGATGACTGTTGGCGCGGAATCCATCCGTTTCGGTTCGGTTGGCCGTCAGGTAATATCCGAATTTTTCAGTGGCGAAGATGCCCTGTTCGGTCCAGATGCGATAAGTTTCCTGTGTTCCGTATCCGGCCCCGATCTTTAAATCCTTCTGATCTCTTTTCGCTTCCTTGGTGATAATGTTGACGACGCCGCCCATGGCCCCCGAACCGTAAAGAAGCGATCCGGAGCCCTTGATCACCTCGATGCGCTCAATATTGCCGAGCGGGATTTTCCCAACGTCGGCGAGTCCGAGGGAGGGTGAATTGATGCTGACGCCGTTCACCAGTACCTGGGTGCCGTTGCCCCGCATGCCCCGGATGTGAATTTCCTGGCCAGCCCCGCCGAAGTTGCCGTAGTTTTGCCAGTCGATCCCCGGTTCGTTGGCCAGCAGCTCGCCGACGGTTTGTGCCCCCGAAGCCTGAATGTCCTTCACGTCCACGATGAGAACGGCATTGGGAACATCTTTGCGCATTTCTGGGAGTTTGGTTGCCGTGACGACGATCTCTTCGAGGCGCTCTGTTTCACGTAATTCGGATGCGGAAGTTCCGTCGGTTCCGCTCATAAAGAACGCCAATACTGTCAACACCAAAAACAAAACCGCTTTCTTCATCTGTCTTCCTCCTTCTTCCCCCTCGGGAATCGGTTGTTCTATCCATCGGATGCGTCTCCTGGCTCGCGGCTTGATCCTACTTCCCGATCCTTCCCGATTCCACTCTCCGGAAATCAGTGGCAGCTCCGGGTTTCGTTCCGCTTACAGTTGCGGGGCAGCACCGGCTTTAACCGGTTTCCGTTATCCGATGGACCTTCTCTTCTTGGTGTCACCCTGGGGCGACCGTTCATGGGATGGCGATCGACAATCACCGCCGTCCGGTATACGTCCTGAATATTCCTTTCCGTGACCACCTCTTCCGGGGGACCGATGGCTTTCATCCGTCCTTCGTGGATGAGGGCGATCCGCTCGCAGTAAAGCGAGGCGAGGTTGATATCGTGTGTCACGGCGATCACCGTCAGATTCTGGTTTTCACTCAGGTCCTGGAGCAGGGTGAAGAAATCGACCTGGTGACGGATGTCCAGAAAGGCCGTCGGTTCGTCCAAAAGCAGGATTTGCGGCTCCTGGGCCAGTGCTCGGGCGATGAGGACACGGTGGAATTCGCCGCCGCTCAGGCGATTCATGGGACGGTCTGCGAGCTCCAGGATATCCGTTTTCGCCATGGCATGCTCTGCGATCATGAAGTCGCTGCTTTTCTCGAAGCGCCATCCGCCGAGATGTGGCGTGCGGCCCATAAGAACCACTTCCCGTACGGTGTACGGAAAAAAAAGCGGCGACGATTGGGGAACAACCGCCAGCGTTTTCGCGATTTCGTTGCGCCGCATTTTCTGCAGCGGCAAGCCCCGAAGTCGTATCGCTCCCTCCCGGGGTATCAGGATGCCGTCGATGAGGCGGAGCAGGGTGGTTTTGCCGGAACCGTTGGGGCCGATCATGCCCAGAAAATCGCCCTGCTCCAGGGCGAATGTAATATCCGTCAGGATCGGCGAACCGTTGTAGGTAAATCCGATGCTATCCACTTCCAGGATCGGCATTTTCAGACGGCCCTCCGGTGCAGCAGGTAAAGAAAATAGGGGGCGCCGCAGAGGGCGGTGACGACTCCGACGGGAAGCTCAACCGGTGCCATGATCGTCCGGGCCGCCGTGTCCGCCGCCACCAGAAAGGTTGCTCCGAAAAGGGCGGACGCCGGCAGGAGCAGCCGATGATCCGCCCCCACCAGCAGGCGCAGGAGATGGGGGATGATCAAACCGATGAACCCGATCGTTCCGCTGATGGATACAGCCGTGGCCGTGACAAGGGAGGCGGAAAGCAGCAGGCCCCCCTGCGTTCTTTTGGTGTCAACACCCAGTTGCAAGGCCGTTTCCTCACCGAGGCTCAAGACATTGAGCGCCCTTGCCTGGGAAAGCATTACCAGGAAACCGCCGGTCATGACGAGTCCGGCAAGCAGGATCTCACGCCCCTGGGCAAGACCCAGGTCTCCCATGAGCCAGAACAGGGCGGATTGCAGGCGGTCGCTGCTGCTGACGGACAGGAGAAACATCAGCAGGGCGGCGAAGAAGGCATTGACGATAACACCGGTCAGAAGGAGCGTATTGCCGGAACGGTCGTTCTTTGCACCGGACAGGGTATACACGGCAAAAATGGCGAGCAGGGCGCCGAGAAAAGCAAGTCCCGGGACACCGAAAGGGATCGCTGCGGCACCGAGAATGATCGCTAAAACGGCGCCCAGGGCGGCGCCGCCGGATATGCCAAGGATGTAGGGATCGGCCAGGGGATTGCGCAGAATCGCCTGAAAGATGACGCCGGACAGGGAAAGCGACGCACCGACGATGGCGGCGAAAACAATGCGCGGCAGGCGGATGGAAAAAAGGATGGTCGCCTGTGTCGCATCGAGCCACGGTCCTTTTTCTACACCGGTGCCCATTGAAAATAAGTGTCCCAGGATGGCAAACAGGCGCACTTCCCCGGCGCCGGTTACCAGCGCTGCCAGGCCGACCAGGAAAAAGATGACGGCCAGCAGGAAGGTGATGCGGAGGATGCGACCGCGCGTCAACGGCGGGATTTTACCGTCAGATCGTTTTTTTTGGAAAATGTCCGAAAACGGCCGGCAATAGGGCCGCCATGCGGATGATGGCATAAAATTCCCCCCTCGAGGATCTACGACGGACCGGTATTCCGGCTTCGGGCAGCCTACTCGCCCGCCTTCCCATCAAGATACGATCATGACAGTGGCGCCATGGGCTTTCGTTCCCGTTACGGCTGCGGGGCAGCGGGGGGATTGCACCCCTCTTCCCGGATTCCGCCTGCTTTGATGTAGCGAACTCTAGAAAAACGGGTTGCTTTTGTCAAGAAAGAACTTAGGTGGAAATTATCTACGGGGATTAAATTGGCGCGAGCTTCTGCCTTTCAAACCGGTAAAAAAGATTCGGCTCAGACGTCATATAAATAGTTCCGTTGTTGTCAATAGCTATCCCTTCCGCTTGCGGCGGACGCTTTGAAAGGCCATGCCATCCTTGCCACAGCGGCAACATGCCGATTAGTTTCCCATCAGAATCATATTCAACAACCATTGCGGATTCATCGGATAAAAGCAGCAGGTTGCCAGTTTTTGCGTGAATGGTTAAGGCAGATATGTCTTTGACAAATAGATTCTTCGACCATGGCTTTTTCCACTCAACAATACTCAAATTGAATCTTGCTTTGTTAAATGCCTCGAGGAGGCCGGAAATATAAAATATCCTGATCGGATCTTTTTCTTTTGCCAGATATAAGCGGTTTAAATCTGAGTCCCAGGCAACGCCTTCGAACCCGTTGTTTGTTTTAAACCCAATAGATATTTTCAACCAGGATTCATTTTCGAGATTAATCGATTTAACATCATCATCGATCAGTATTCGATAAACCTTCTGGTTTCTTTCGTCGCAGATTATATAGGTATTGCCGGATATGTGGGTTATGTCCTCCAAATCCTGCGCTCCTTCTACGAGAATTTCTCGCAAGAAGCGACCATCGGGGGTGAGTTCAATTATTTCGGAATTAGTGACAGCGAATAAGGTGCCCGTTTCTGCATTAAATGACAACCCAGAAAGGTTTTTAATGATTCCCTCCACGGCATGACCTTCTATTGACACTTTGTAATCTGGCAACCCGATGCTCGACACGGGGTATTCAGGCGACACTGTTGCCATGATTAACCAGTTGTATGCGAGTAAATAATATTTGTGTTGCCAAACAGATATGCTTAGAAAAATAAGCAGGGTTAATGTAATCAGGATTTTTTTCCAAATCATTATTTACGATCCTATGCCTGTATTTTTGTGTCCCTTATGTTGGTTACATGAATTTGAATCTTCATTAGGCGATTGACAAGAGTTTCTGAGTCTAAAAATAATGCACCATCAAATGGCTTCAAGATGTCGGGCGATTTCATCGATACCCTGGATAAGCCGGGGGCCCATGCGCAAGAGAGGGTCGCTAACGTAGCACACACGTCCTCTTCGCACCGCTTCCAGGTGTTTCAATCGTTCGAGAAGCGGGGCCGTTCGGTCTCCCATTCCATCGCGGCTTCTTACGACAAAAAGGACGTCGGGTTTGCGTCGAATGACCTCCTCAAGCGAAAAGCGGGGGTAGGCTGTCGGGGCATCGGCGGCGATGTTTTCCAGACCGAGCAAAGTCAGAACATCGTCGATGGCGGTGCCGGGCCCGGCGACCATCAGCGGTTCCGGTTGCAGAACAAAAAGGACTTTGTGTTTTGGTTTCGGGGGACCATGATAAAATGTTTCGTTATGCTGATTAATGGCACGTTCAATCTTCCTGGCACTTTGGTCAGCCCTGTCTTTAGCTCCCAGAGCGGCGCCGAGAGCCCTGATTGCGTCCGGTAAATCGGCCAGGCGTTTCGCCCGGAAAACATGAACAGGTATTTTCAATTGAATCAGCCGTTCCGCAATTATCCGGGGATTTCCGTCGTCCGTAAGGACGACCATGTCCGGTTTCAGGGCAACAATTGCTTCCAGTGAAGGATTGGACATGCCGCCGATTTTCGGTTTTTCCACCACTTCCGGCGGATAATTGCAGTAGGCGCTGACGGCGGCAACGCGATCCCCCAATCCCAGCTCGTAAAGAATCTCCGTCACGTTCGGTGCGAGGGAGACAACCTTGCCCTTGAGTGTAACTGGTTGCGCAGTCACTGCAATATTACTAAGAGAAAGAACAAAGGACAGGAGAATGATAGATATAAATTTTCTTTTTTGTTCAGTCATTTGCTTAGTCCGGTGCTTTATAAATTGACATTAGGAAAGGCCTTTTTTATAGTCGACACGCTCAAAAGCCTTTATGGGAATTGAAGGCCACTTTGACTGGCCCAATGAAAATTGAGACTAAACTGTATGTTCCTTCTTTCATACGTAGCATTAATGATTCGGCTTCTTCATTTAAGGCAGCTTTTTGTGTGTGCACGAGCAATAAATTACTATGGGTCTGGACTAGCTGAGCACTGCTATACGTACTAAAAGGCTAGTCATGTCAGTAACTAACAAGTACATCAAGCGTTCAAGAATTTC
>CAYPKE010000046.1:0-16114 GCA_964411235.1 uncultured Syntrophales bacterium | reverse complement strand
AGTCGCCTATGCCGCATAACCATAATTCAGATGTTTAATTGCCGGAGTAATAATCCGAAAGGATGTTGATTTCCACCCTGCGGTTTTGCGCCCGGCCCTCCGGGTTGTCCTTGCCGTCTGGCTTCTGGTTCGGCGCGACCGGATAGAGATCGCGGTAGCCGACGGATGCAATCCTGGCCGGATCGACGCCGCCTTCCCTGATAAGATATTCCCGAACCGCCTCGGCCCGCTTTTCCGACAGGATCTGGTTATACTGCGGTGCGCCGATATTGTCCGTATGCCCCGCAATTTCTATCCGGGATCCCGGGTAGCGCTTGACGAATTCGATCGCTTCCTTTAGTTCGGCGTGCGACTTTTCGTTGATGACGACCTTGTTATAATCGAACAGGATGTGCAGGGTCATTTTATCCTGTACCCGATTTACCTCCTTGCCGGCGCACCCCGCCATCCCGACAGTGATTATAAAAACAATGAGACATAAAACGGGATTTATTTTTCTGCGGTTCATATTTTCCCCTCCAGCATAAAATCAAGATCATTTTGACTTGCAAGGGACAGGTTCGCTTTATCGAAAGAGCAGGACTGAATCGGGAGGCGTAGGGTGCGAACCCACTAAAAAATAAACTGCCTGTCACATGACCGATATAACATGGACCTTGAGACTCATTTACTCCAAAGTCTTTAAGGCCTCAACGAAAAATATGGGTTTGGCAAGGGGTTCTCTGCCGACCCCATACATGAAAATGATATGCCCTCGACCGCCCTTGGTATCGATTCCACTGATTGCTGAGGGCTCGGAGGAAAAAGATCTTCTGCACCCAGGGAGAACGGTGGCGTTACATCCATCACTTTCGGATTTGTTCATAAAATATTGTGTGGCAAGGTCTAAGAGACTCTGTTCCGAAACTGTATGGTGAGGAATCAGTGAGGTTGGGAAATCAGATCCGGCAAACGGTAGAGGCGCAGTTTTCTTCCGCTTAAGACCAACAGCGAATTGTCCGGGGAAAAAGCCAGATCAACACCGCTAAAATAACCGACACCCGCGACCAGGTTGTCGATGGGAACCGCTGCCAGCTCCTTTCCTTGCTCTACATCCCAGAGCCGAAGGTCACTGCGTGCAATCCCCGCCGGGACAAGAAATATATTCGGGAGTAGCGCCTCCATCGGCTCAAGCAGGCTTACCGCCAGATACCGCCCGTCGGGAGACAGGGCAACGCCACCAGCGGTGATTGTGGGAAGGCCCCCCTTAAAACCGAACTCGGCATCATTCAAGGAGATTTCTTTGCCGGAACCAAGTTCCCAAACACGGATCGCATAGCCCATCCCCCTGTTGCAAACGGTCACCAGCCTTTTCCCATTCCGGGACAAGGCATAAACCGGCAACAGTCTGCTGCCACACTCGCCCGGAAGCCTCTGAAGCTGGGATTTATGGCGGTCCCACAGGTAAAGAGTCGCAAATCCGAAGCGCTTCTCCCGAATACGCAGCATGGCGATCTTTCCATCTGCCGATCTGCCTGCGGCATCGTTATCCACAAACCATGCTGCCGGGGACAGTCTCATCAAGGAATCCCAGAACGGCGGCGCCGGAAGGTCTTCCTTCCGCGACCAGCTGTCCGGGTCCCAGCGTTGCTGTACTCCGTTCCAGCAGAGCACGGAGAATTCCTCCTCGTCCGAAGAAAAGTGGGCCTCCAGGAGCGCCGAGTGTCGGTAACCGGAAACGATGGCCCATTTACGCGCCCACAACCATCCTCCCTCGGGTTCACTGGTGATGACGGCGTCACAGCTCAAGTCAGGGATTGTCTGTCCGGTTTGCAGATTCCAGATCTCAACTCGCTGAATGCTGTCCCGATAGGCTTCGGGAGAGTGAAGGGCAACATGAGCGGCTGAATGTTTTTTCCCACTGAGATAATCACCAATCCACCCTGCATGTGCTTCGATGACGAGAAAACGGCCATGGGGGGAAAAGCTCAGACGCCAGGGCCGGCGCTTTGGTTGCAGAGTGTTGAAGGGCGCCATATCCGAGCTGCGGAAAATGCGGATCAGGTTGCTGCCGGAATCGTAAACAGCCAGATACGTTCCCGTGGCGTCAAATGCAGGCGCCGAAAACATGCCGAAATTCTCCGCCGGGCTTGTCTCAAAGGCAACCGGTCTGTCTTGCCGCGGGTGGAGGGGTACCGTCGATACCGGAACCGGGATACAGCCAGAGATCATCACCAGCAGCAAGAAGAGGCAAAGGTTGATCCTGGCTTTAACGGTCATAAAGACGGGCCATCTTTGCCTCCCTGGCATGATGATCAGCGTCCATGACATGTTTTCGACCCTGATGCGCATCGCATTTATTTATGGCGTATTATGCCGACGCCGTCCGGCATACGTGGCCACATCTGAATTGCCGATGACGGATATCCACTGAAGGAATTTAATCGTTCTGAATTGATCATGCATCTAGGTTGCTTCCTATTTTGTCAAGGCATTATGCTCTTAGTTTATCGGTCCGGGTGTGGCCGATGCTTTATAGATGATCCCCCTTCATTCGTTGCAGCACCTTATACCTTGATGAGATACTATTGTAAGAAGCCTTATTGTAAAAAATCTTTGACGACCAGGATAGTTTTTTCTATACTTGCTTACAGAAATTAAGGAACCGTGTTTTCAATTACATCATCAGGGAGGTTATCAAATGGAAGCAATACTTTGGGTTGTTGCATTGGTTTGTGCCATCTGGGTGATATATGATGTACTTGTGAACAACAAGGGCTTAAGCGCAGGCATGAAAGCTGTCTGGATCATCTGCGCACTCTTGTTCAGTATCATCACGGCAATTGTTTATTACTTTGTCGGCATGAAGAAGTAGCTTGGTTTTATGTGCGAAAGTTAGCCGGCATTTCCTGCTGCAACAACCTTTTCGTAGATCTGCATAAGCATTTTATAGTTGCGCTCTTCATTGTAGCGGTCCTCGAACGCCGTCCGTGCACCACGACCAAGCTTTGCCAGAGAAGCCGGATTGTTCCAAACGGACTGTACTTCATGATAGAGTGACAGGGCGTTGCCTGGCTCGAATACGGTACCGTTAACGCCTTTTATGACGATGGAGGGCAACGGTCCGATGTTGGAAACCGCAACGGGTGTTCCACAGGCAAATGCCTCCGTAAGAGCGAGAGAAAATATTTCGTAACAGATAGACGGCAAAACCAGGAGCCGGGCTCCGGCGATTTCTTCCAGTGTTTTATTCCGGGGAAGGCTGCCGAGAAAATGTATTCTACCCCGCGGCATCAATGAAGCCAGCTGCTGAAGCTCTGTGCGCAAGGGGCCTTCTCCCAGAATGCGCAACTCCGGAGCGGATTCTCCCCATTCAAGCCAAGCGCGGATTAAATATTCGACCCCTTTTTCAACCGAAAGGCGACCCGCGAATAGGACGTAAGGATCACGCAATTCCCATGGCTTGGGAATGGGAAAGCCTGGAAAAAAATGCGGTTTGAGGAAAACCCGTTCGGCGGGAAGTCCGGCTGATACCATCAGCTCTTTCTGAAATACGCTAGGGGCAATAAAGGCATCTATCTGGGAGTGCCATGTTCGAAGCCATCGGTGCAGGAACGCGGAAAAAACCAGAGGTACCGTAGCCAAACGGCTTTCACCGTAGCAACCATAAAGAAGGGCAGGCCATGGGGATTTGCTGTCCACGCAGTCCGTGCAGATGCGGCCCTTACGTAATGGGATGGCTGCCGGGCATACCAGGCGATAGTTATGCAGGGTCAACACCCTTGCCGCCCGGTGACCGATACTCTTGAAGATGGAAGGTGAGAGAAGCGGGAAGGTGTTGTGCACATGGACCACGTCGGGGCGGTAGTCCGCAATGATGCGACTGATGGCGATAGCGCTTGAGGGGTTCCAGGGGGTGGAAAGACCGCCCCGAACCAGACCACGCAGTCCTTGCGCAAGAATTTCATCACTGTGGCGAACCATTCTGACCACCTCTTGACCGTGATTTTCCAACATGGTGGCTTCGTTTTCGAAAACTATGTTTTCTCCGGAAGGGGTCGACGAACTATAATAATTGTGGACACAGAGAATTTTCATTTGTCTTCCAGCTTCATGATTGGGTTATCTCGTGGATACACCGGGAAATATTTTCGTGAAACCCTTCCTGAACAGACCATACAATCCCAGCCATCTCAAAAGAAGGCTTGTGCCGCAAATGGCCCAAGATTCCAGTATTCTCAAGAGGACTTCGAGCTTTCGTTCAGGAAAATGAAGTCTGGCAACAGTCATCTGTTCGCCTGTCAACTGAAAGAGATTCCGTGAGCTCAATCCTTCCAAATTGAATTTTACAATAACCATTCGAGAAAAAGGGATGGGAGCATGATCAGCCGCTTGGCGTAAGATGCGCAGGGTTAATTCATGATCGGCGACAATGGGGTACATCAGATCATATCGGTAGTGATTCGCGCGTAAGTGATTTACCCGATAGAGCACCCCCTGGTGGCATATGGGCATGTTCATGATAAAGTCCCTTGCTGTGCATGGACGTCCCTTGATAAAGCTGAACTCGGGCGCTACACATTCCGCTTGAAAGAAATGCATCGGCGTATTTTCTTGATCATGTTCCAGCTCCTCCACCATCATGCCGATTGTATCCGGGCCATGAGGGATGTCTCCCGCATTCAGGAACCAGCACCATTTCCCCCGTGCCAGCCGAATACCTTTGTTCATGGCGTCATAAAGGCCTCGGTCGCTTTCCGAAATATAGGAAAATAAATAGCCAGGAGAGGTTGCCGCGACTGCTTCCAGGTAGGCGGATGTGCCGTCGGTTGATGCCCCATCGATAACGATCTGTTCGAAATCTTTGCGGTTCTGTATACGGAGGGCGTCAATCGTACATTTGAGAGCTTCGAGATCATTGTAGCAGACGGTAACGATGGTCAGTTTGCATGCCGTGACCATGCCCGTTCCTTTTTTTAAGGATCCGTCCTGCGTGCAAATGCCATCCGGAGCGGAACAGGTTGATCCTAAATCTGGAGGATAAGATTGGTCTGTTTTCAGTGTATTCATAAGAAATCTGCCAAAGCACAGGTCATTCGCCAGTTAAGCTTTTCGTAGAAATCAATATGTCGACCAATACGTTCGTCAATGAGCAAAGCGTCTATGTGGCCTGATTCCATAAGTTTGTTGTAGGGGAATTTACAGGATGACTTGAACCCAAGGATTTCAATTAATTCATTTCGCAGGGCCGATTCACAGGGAGCCCAAATGACAACAATATCAGCACCGGCTCTTGCCAGTTCACAGGAAGCTTTCTTAAGGACCGCCCGGAAGCATTCGGGATCATGGTCTTGAATCAAGTAATCCATGATGATGCCCCTTTTCTGACCGTCGTTCTGTTCCTGAACACTGATTACGGCATAGCCGCTGAAAGTTCCCTCTTTCTCTGCCAGGATGTATCGATATGTGTGATGCGGATGATGATCAAAACGCCATTTGAGATTCGTCTTGCTTCTAACAAGGTCGATCTTTTCCCTGTCCTGCCAGGTGTTTAAAAGCGGAAACTTTTCTTCGCAGGTTTCCCGCACGACGGTACGAATAACGTTTGTACGATGATTACGTACAAATTTGAGTTTGGAAAGGACTTCGTAGGCGGAGCCGACGGCATGTCCGATCCAGCGGCTGTGCGTCTTTTGCGAAATTAATCTCTGTGGCTTAAGTGGCCGGAAGAGGATTTCGGTCGGAGCGACGATGCGGTACCCTTGATTCAGAAATCCTTGGCGGGACTGCGCATTAGGAAAGCCGTAGGTTACGGCACAGTGATGCTCTTTCAAATACCGAATGGAATAAGTCCCCATTTTATTGAAAATGCCTTTATTTCGGTATTCGGGATGGACCATCGTATCGCAATGCTCGGCGCCGATCAACCTTTCGCCTTTATATTGCAGTTCCATCAGCAGAAAGGGTCTGGCCCCTACGATCTTGCCTTTATCCATTGCCACAATGACTTCCGGTTCGGATAATGCGAGAGGATGATTGATGTATTTCCAATTCCAAAGTTGTTCAGACATCTCCCGACGGAAGGAGGTGCGAAACAGATTAATCAAGACCTCCTGGCAGTCCTTGTGCCTGACGGGTTTAATTTCGATCACGCGCCACCTCGCTGACAGGTTGCCTCGAAAAAAGCATCTCCACCAGTCGGCTATTGTCCACTTTTTCGATTTGGCCAGATAAGCGTTTGATTTCCTGCAGTACGTGGGTCAGCCTGCGCCAGTTATCGTGGGCGTCTATTTCCCAGGAATGGCCCCATAGGTGCCAGACACCGCCGTGTTTGACGATGTATTCCAAGGTTTTTATTGCGATCCTGTCCCATTTCTCGGCATAAAGACTTTTTTTCAGGATATAACCGGTTAATCCCGCATCCATCGATTCGAGTGCAGTCATAATGTAATGGCTCCGGGGAAAATCATGAGCCTGTACCAGTGTTCCTGCCTGGAAGGGATCAGTGATTCTGCGTTTCAGCGGCTTTGTCGTTCGCGCCCCTCTGAATCCGGCTGTTTGAACGATTCTTTTCAGGAAGGTGTTATATCTTCCCATCGGATAACAGAAAGTGTATAAGCTCCTTCCGATGATGTTTTCGAGCGTGTCTTTCCCCCTTGTGATTTCCTGTCTGGCTTCGGCTTGTGATAGCCGGGTAAGGTCGGTGTGGTGATAAGCATGACCGCCGATATCGAAATTACGGGCGATCTGGATGAGTTCCGTGGCGGTTAGGCAAGGTCTTCCAATGTTTTTGACGGGGATGTAGAAGGTCGCTGGAACGTTATATCTCAGAAGCAACTCCGCCAATTTGAGATCAAGAGGGTGTCCATCATCCCAGCTCGTTGTGATAATCACTTTTTTCATGAAATAGGTGTTTTCGCGGTGTACGGATCATGATCTATTTGCGTTAAGCGAAGAGTCCGCATCGCCTCCTGCTATCCGACCGTATCGGCCATGACCGTTTTCCAGATGAAGCACTTTTCGCAATTCGGCCGGTTTCATGACGTTTCTTTCATTGGCATTCGCTATGGTGTGGATGCGACTGACCAGGTCGCTGTTGCGGGCCAGCCTGGTGCGGGCCGGATCATACCAGATATTGTCCTCGAGGCCGACTCTGACGCCGCCATCCATGGCGATCGTGATGGCATTCATCCGCAGCTGATGATCACCGACGGCTCCCATGCTCCATAGGGAACGGGACGGCATATCATTGAGCATAATGCCGCTGTGCAAAAGATCGGCCTGGGCGCAGGCAATGTTTCCGAAAATCAAATTAAAATAAAAGGGGGGCTCGATCAAACCTTTCCCCGACAGGTATTTTGCATAGTTGATCATGCCGTTATCGAAAGCTTCCAGTTCGGCCATGATGCCGCGTTTCAGCATTTCCTGGGCAATCGCCTGGATCATATCCGGTGAATTGACGCTGGCCTGTTTGTTGAAATTCAGGGAACTCAGGGTAAGGCTTCCCATGTCCGGTTTTTCATCGCCGCAAAGTTGCAAAACTTCGGTTCTTTTGTTGAATTCATTGTAGTTTCTTCCGCTCAATGAAACCGTGATGACAAGATCCCGGGAAAATTTTCGGATCCCTGCAATGATGTCGCCGTATACCTCGGCCTTGTATGTCGGGTCCCCCGTATGTCGGTCGCGGGCGTGCAGATGAACCATGGTGATGCCGATTTCAAAGGCCTCGTGGACGTCCTCCACAATTTCCTGAACCGTTATCGGAACATAGGGCGTCATCTCCTTGGTGGGGATCATGCCGGTGGGGGCAAAATTGAGGATCAGATCCATCGTGAAATTCCGGAAAGAGTTTGTTTTAGCCGGTTACTGCTTTTGTAACAGGATTCACCGCTATGTTGCGTAAAACGGCAACTGCCGGAGATGAAGGCTTTATGCCGGATTTTATGGACATCCGGCGGATTCACTTGACAATCCTGAAAATTTCCTTGAAGTTCGCACTGTCCGCCGTTTTCAGGAGTTCGAAGAGGACCGTTTCCGTGCTGGTCAGGTATGCGCCTGCGGAAATCATCTTGCTGAGGCCGATCTCCCGGTTCCTTGCCGTCCGTGACGAAACGGCGTCGGCGACGACGTGCACTTCAAAACCATGCGACAGTAGGTCCATCGCTGTCTGGTAGACGCAGATGTGGGATTCGATACCACATAGAAGCACCTGGCTGCGGCCGGTTTTGCGAAAAACCTCCATAAAAGTGGCGTTAGCGCAGCAACTGAACGTTTCCTTGGGAATGCGGTTGATCCCCTCCAGGAACTCGGCGACTTCCGGAATCGTGGTTCCCAGTTTCTCCGGAATCTGTTCGGTGACGATCACGGGGAGCCCGAAAACTGTCGCCCCCTGGATGAGCTTGCGGGTGCTATCAAAGAGCAGTTCCTGATCGGCGGCGGTTCGGGCCAGATTTCCCTGGATGTCGATGACGATCAGGACAGCATTCTTTTCGTCGAGCATATGCCCTTTCCTCCTGGAATCTGCAAAGAGGTTAACACCTATCATCATGATCGGGTATTTGCAAACGGGAATGAGGAGGACAAGGCATGGGAATAGTAAAGAAGGGCGGCAGGTGGCCTCTCGGATTCTGTTCAGACCAGGAAGGAGGTTCTTGATTGCGAAAGGAAGGTCAGTTGATATAAGAAGAAAACAAAATCTCGGCAAGTCGTAGGAGAAGCACCGGCAAGCGCAAGCGGTGTGAAGAAAGGTTTTTGCAGCGAATGATTGCCATTATGGATTATGGAGCAGGAAATCTCACCAGCGTGGTCCGGGCCCTGGAATATATCGGAAGACCTTGTCGAGTGACGGATGATCCTGCGCGGTTGAACCGGGCAAGCCATGTTATTTTCCCCGGTGTCGGGGCTGCGGGAGACGCCATGCGTATTTTAAGGGATCGCGGTCTGGACCGATGGATCGCATCCTGGTTCAGGGCCGGGAAACCCCTCTTTGGAATATGCCTTGGCACCCAGATCATTTTCGATTACAGCGAAGAAAACAAGACGTCCTGTCTGGGGCTGGTCCCAGGAAGGGTCAACCGTTTCCCGCCCGACATGCATGAAGAGGGGCGCAATCTGAAAATTCCCCACATGGGTTGGAACGGTGTTCACTTTACGGCGCCCCACCCTGTTTTCCGGGATATACCAAACGCGGCTGAATTTTATTTCGTCCACACCTACTACCCCGTGCCCGCCCGCGAAAATCATGTCATAGGCAGGACCGATTACGGCATTTCCTTCTGTTCCGCCATAGCAACCCGTAATCTGGTGGCCGTTCAATTTCACCCGGAAAAAAGCGGCGTGCCGGGTTTGAAGATCCTGGATAATTTCTGTGCCTGGGGAGGGGAATATGCTCAGTAAACGCATCATCCCCTGCCTGGATGTCCGGGCCGGTCAATTGACGAAAGGCGTCAGGTTTCAGGGCAATGTCGATATCGGTGATCCCGTCGAAGTTGCGCGACAATACTATCAACAGGGGGCCGACGAAATTGTTTTTTACGACATCACCGCTTCCGCCGAAGGGCGGGCGATCATGATCGATGTCGTCCGGCGAGTTGCCGAAACCATTTTTATTCCCTTTTCGGTCGGCGGCGGGATTCAGACTCTCGATGAAATGCGCCAGGTCATCCAGGCCGGGGCCGAAAAGGTCAGCGTTAACTCCGGGGCGGTGAAAAATCCGGATCTCATTCGGGATGGTGCAAAGGCATTCGGCAGCCAGTGTGTTGTTTTCGGCATGGATGTGAAAAAGGTAAAACCGAGCCGGGAGATACCTTCCGGATATGAAATGGTGATTCATGGCGGCCGGGTTTACACGGGGATCGACTGCCTGCGGTGGGCCAAGGAGGCCGAGCGCCTGGGGGCAGGGGAAATTTGCCTCAATTCCATCGATGCGGACGGAACCCAGGATGGGTATGAAATCGAGCTCACCTCCATGGTTTCGACCCGTGTTTCCATTCCGGTGATTGCCTCGGGAGGGGCCGGCAAACCGGAGCATCTCCATGAAGTTCTGACCCGGGGTTGTGCCGATGCCGCCCTGATTGCGTCGATGGTGCATTACCGGACCTATACGATCGCGGAAATAAAAGACTATCTGCATCGAAAAGGGGTGAAAATGAGACGTGCGTGGTAGAGTCAAAAGCAGCGCCCATCAATCTGAATTCGCCAAGATCGACGAACAGGTGGATGCCTACTTGAGTTATCTGACTGTCGAAAAAGGCCTTTCCCGGAATACCTTGGAAGCTTATGGCAGGGACTTGGGGCAATATGCCGATTTCGTTGTCAGACGAGGTCTGCGGTCCTGGCTGGATGTGACTGCCGAAATACCCGTTGCCTATCTGGATCGTAAAAGAAGGGAAGGGCTTTCCCCTGCGTCCGTGAATCGCAATCTCATCGCGATACGGGGTTTTCATAAATATATGATGCGGGAGAACCTGGCAGAGGAGAATCCCGTTGCGGATATCGAGCTGGCGAAGCGCTGGATGCGCCTTCCCGATACCCTGAATCAAGAGGAAGTGGAGTCCTTGTTGAACACTCCCGGCAGGGAGACATTGACAGGAATCAGAGATACGGCGATGTTTGAATTGTTGTATGCGACGGGGTTGCGGGTTTCCGAACTGACCGCCCTGAATATGAACCATATCAACTGGCAGGTGGGGTATCTGATTGCGTTCGGCAAGGGGGGCAAGGAAAGGATTGTTCCCATTGGCCGGGCGGCCTATGAGGCGGTGAAATTGTATGTTGAGCGGGTCCGGCCTTCCCTTCTTAAATCGAAGGCCAGTGATGTCCTGTTTCTCAATCGGCGGGGGGGGAGGCTGACCAGGCAGGGTTTCTGGAAGATCGTTCGCTGCCATGCCTTGAAGGCAGGTCTTCTCAAGCAGGTGCATCCGCATATGTTCCGTCATTCCTTTGCGTCGCACCTGCTGGAGGGTGGTGCCGATCTGCGGTCTGTACAGACCATGTTGGGTCATGCCGACATTTCGACGACCCAAATCTACACGCACGTATCCATGACCCGACTGAAAAGCATTCACAAGAAATGTCATCCCCGGGGATAGAAGCGCTCATGAAAAGCAGACGGGCAGGGCGAAGCGACAAAAGAAATAAACAGAAGGGTCTGTGAATTTATGAAAGGTATGCAACGCAGGATCTTAGCGATGACGGCCGGAATAATCGTTATTCTGACCGGGATGGTCTTCCTGCCGTTTCTGCCGCGTGGAAATACAGCCGGCGTATTCTATTGGGCGGAGCGGGTTCGGGGCTTTGCCGCTTACCATATCCTGCAAAAGCCACCAAGGGTTTACGGCCTGGGGGCGGAGAAAAACGGGCAGGATGTTTGGGTTTCCGTTCAGGATACCTTTGATGTGACGTCACGAGATGTGTTCGTCGTCAAGGCCATTGCCTCGGATCTTCTGTCCGCCAAAGGGGTTGTCGTCGATGTGGTCGGTGTGGGGGGGGGCAACGACTACCGGGTGCCGCTTCGGGGAATCGATCTGGTTGATCTTGCCGCGGCAAACACGACTCAGGAAACTCTCTGCAGGGGGTACGCCGAGGGAAAAATCAAGGTATTTCATCAGGAAGAGCATCTTGCCACGGTACCGATGCGGATCCTTATTGGGCCGCAGGACTGGTTGCGCTATGCAAAGGCAACTGATGACCGGAACAAAAGAACCGAATACCTCAGGCGCGCGACATCGGCGGCCCCTCAAGATGTCTCTTTGCACAAGACGCTTGGGGAGATTTACCGTCAAGCCGGCCGCACGGGGGAGGCGATTGCCGAATTCCAGGAGGTGCTCGCCCGGGATCCCGAAGACCTGACGGCCCTCGACGGCCTGGTAAAAGTCTATCTTGCAGCCGGGAAGACCGATCTGGCCGTAAAAATGGGTTTGCGGGCGGTCAAGATCGCTCCGGATGACCCGGCTTTTTGGGAAGACCTTGTGACGGCATACAGCCGCCTCGGATCATGGCAGAAGGCTGCCGATGCATCACAAAAGCTGATCAAGCTGAAGCCCCGGGATCTCGCGGCACGGATCCGCCTCGGTGAAATCTACGAGAAGATGGGCAAAGAAAAGGAGGCCATTGATCAGTACCGGGCAGTGACTGCAAAGGATCCTCGGGCGATAAACGTCACGGAGGGGATTGTCCGGATATATTTGAAACAGGGGAAATACAATGAAGCGATCCGGCTCTTGAACGGTCTGCTGAAGGCGAATCAATCAAGTGCCTCGATCTACACAAGCCTGGCCTTGGCACACGGCGGAAAAAAAATGTGGAAAGAGGAATTGGAATTCGCCCGCAAAGCAGCCTCCATCAAACCCAATGACCCGGTGATCCTTTTCAACCTGGCTTTGTCGTGCGAAAACAACAATCGGGACCATGAAGCCATGGGAATCTATGAGCGTGTTCTCGTCCTCAAACCGGATGATAGGGAAGCGATGCTGCGTCTGGCCGACCTGGCGTTACCTAACGGACGCTATGCCAAGTCGATCCGTCTTTACGAGAGGCTGCTGGAGCAAACGTCCCAGAAGGCCCGCCTCTATGCCAACCTGGGCTATGCCTACGGCGAATTGAATAAATGGAAAGCCTCCGCCGATTATTATGAAAAGGCGCTTAAGGCCGGAATCAGGGATGAGAAGGTATTGTTCAATCTGGCGGCAACGTATGAGAAATTGGGGCGGGATCAGGATGCCGCGGCACTTTATGAAAAGTCGGCAGCCCAAAATCCTTCAGCGGATGTCCTGAATCGCCTGGCCGACTATCATATCAAAGCAGGTCGTCACGACCAGGCCATTCGGGTATACCAGCGTCTCCTCAAGCTGGAGCCGAAAAACGGCGGGGTTCATGCCGACCTGGGTTATGTGTACGGGTTGAAAGGCGATCTGGATAAAGCCATTGTCAGCTACCGCCAGGCTCTCCGCTTCAGCGGTGAAGAAAGCGATATCCACGCCCGCCTGGGAGCCGCCTACGAGAAAAAGGGGCTCCTGGAGGACGCATTGCAGGCTTACACAAAGGCCTACGAACTCAATCCGTCGGACCGGGAGGCGGCGGAACGCATTCCGCGATTAAGAATTCGTCTGCTTCAGCAAAAACACGATCAAGACAGGCACAAGGAGTCATCATCATGAGAGAAATCCGGATCAGTGAACGGGTCACGATCGGCCGCGGGAATGGCTTCACCCTGATTGCCGGCCCCTGTGTCGTGGAAAGTCAAAAGGAAACCCTCGCGATTGCCCGTTATTTGAAGGGGCTCGCGGATTCGCTCGGTATTCCTTTCGTGTTTAAGGCTTCCTACGACAAAGCCAACCGTACGTCGCTCAATTCTTACCGGGGACCGGGGCTTCGGGAGGGGCTCCGGATCCTGCGGGAAATCAAACAGGAACTCGCAATCCCTGTGCTTTCGGATGTCCACCGCTTTGAGGAAATCGAGGAGGCGGCGGCAGTGCTTGATATCCTGCAGGTGCCTGCCTTTCTCTGCCGCCAGACCGATTTCATCCTCGAGGTGGCCCGGCGGGCCAAGGTCATCAATATCAAAAAAGGGCAGTTTCTCGCGCCTTGGGATATGATGAACATCATTGAAAAGGCCGAGTCGGCGGGGAACCATAATATTGTCGTCACCGAACGCGGCGTCAGCTTCGGCTACAACAATCTGGTCAGTGATTTCCGTTCCCTTCCCATCATGCGGGCCTTGGGCTATCCGGTCGTTTACGATGGAACCCATAGCGTCCAGCTACCGGGCGGCGCCGGTAAATCTTCAGGTGGGCAACGGGAAATGGTGTCCTATCTGGCGCGGGCAGCCGTTGCCGTCGGCGTGGACGGCCTTTTCCTGGAGGTGCATCCCGATCCCGATCGCGCCCTGTGTGACGGGCCTAATTCGCTTAGCCTGGATGACCTGCCCGGTTTACTGAAGACACTGAAAGATATTGACAGCATTGTGAAAAATCCGTAATGCATTCTTGGCCGCCGGAGGCGGTAATCAGGGTAAGGAGTATTTGGATGAAGCAGTCGTTGCGCACGGAAGTGCTGGAAAGGATCAAGGGCATCCGCTGGTTGGTCCTGGATGTGGACGGGGTTCTGACCGACGGGCGGGTGATCATGGACGACGATGGAAAAGAGATCAAGCATTTCGATGTCAGGGACGGCCATGCCCTGAAAATGATGATCCGTCTCGGATTTCAAATCATGTTTCTCACCGGCCGCCGGTCCCGGGTTGTCGAACATCGGGCGAAGGATCTGGGGGTGACGGAGGTCCATCAGAAGGTCCTCAACAAGCTCGAATACTTTTCGGAATTTATGAGCCGGCAGGACCTTTCCTACGCGGAAGTCGCCTATATGGGAGACGATGTGGTCGATATCCCTCTCATGCAAAAGGTCGCCTTTTCCGCAACCGTTGCGGATGCCGCGGAAGAGGTGCCCCCAATGGCGGATTATGTTTCCCCTTTCCCGGGTGGCCGAGGGGCGGTACGGGACGTCTGCAAACTCATCCTTAAGGTTCAGGGGAAATGGCCGGAAGTCGCGGAACGCTATCACTTTCCGGACTCGCTGTAAGATGCCGCAAGACAAGGGCTTTACAGCCCCGCGGGTGGGTGGTATAAGAAAGCCATGGGAACAGGGATCAGGCTTGAAGCCGGCCCGGCTTGCCGCGAAAGGAAAAGAAAGACGGAACGAGGGCGAAAATTCAACGGTCTTTATTTGCGTTTCCGGCGGGAGGGATGGCCTTGCGGCCGTCGGGCCGTATAAATGATGAAGACTTCGCATCACTTAAAGTTAGGTTTCGTTCTGATCGCCATGCTTGCTGTCGCCGGTTGGCTGGTGCTTTACCCGTGGGGGCAGAAGGAGAAGCAGGCTCCGGCACCCTTGAACATAGTACCCGATCAGGTTGATCTTCAGGCCAAGGATATCCTCTATACCGAAGTCGGCAGGGGTGATATCCGCTATGAGATCCGTGCGCACACGGTCAGTTATCAAAAAAAAGAAAGTGTCGTCGATTTTGAGAAGGTTCATGTGAAATTGATCATGCCGGGGGGAGCAATTCATATAATAACCTCAGATCGGGGAAGCTACCATACGGAAGACAAGAATATGTCGATGGCGGGGAATGTCGTCGTCAATTCTGCGGGAGGGGACCGGATTACGACGGATAAGCTGTATTATACAGATGCCGGGCGAAAAATTCATACATCGTCCCCTGTTACCTTGGTCAATAAAAACATTGAAGTGCGGGGAATCGGTCTCCGGGTATCTCTTGACGAAAAACAATTAACGCTGCTTTCCCATGTCAAAGCGACGACTGTACATGGCCGTTGAAAGGCAAAACGGACAAGGTCGTATCTGCGGACCGGTCCGGCAGAGTTGAAAACGGGAGGTGACAGGTGCTATCAAGGTTGCAAGTGGTCTGTATTCTGCTTTTCGGTCTGCTGGTATTCCCTGTCGGGGGAGTACTGGGGCAGGAGAGCGGACTCCGCAAGAACGTTGTTGACCGGAACACCCCCATTCAGATCGCTTCGGATCGGATGGATGCCTACAGTGAAAAGGGGATGGTTGTTTTCGGCGGCAATGCCGTGGCCACCCAGGGAGATCGGAAGATCCGGGCGGAAACCATCACCCTGTATTACAAGCAGCAAACCGGGACGGATGACCGCCAGGCTTCTGCGGATTTTCAGGGGAGCGGAGAACTGGACAGGATCGAGGCCAGAGGCAATGTGCGAATTACCCAGGGTGACAGGACGGTTACAGGAAACGAGGCCGTTTATCTGCAGGATGTCCAGAAGATTGTGATCAGCGGGAATGCGACATTGAGTGAAGGGAAGAATGTCATCCAGGGCGAACAGGTCGTGGTATTCCTGAACGAAAACAGGGGGGTGGTGGAAAGCACTCCCGGCGGACGGGTCGACGCAACAATCTTTCCCGCGGGAAAAAGGGAAGGCAAGCCTTGATATTGCGGGAGCGTCGAATTTCCGAATCCTGAGCACAGAGAAAGCGTTGCCGGGCTGTTTGGGGGGGAGGACGCGAGGTTCTTTCACCAGCCGGACCGGAAAACCTGTAAGCGGGAGTATATGGAGTTACTGGAAGCAAGGGGTCTGATTAAGATCTACAAGGGAAGAAG
>CAYPKE010000045.1:0-16170 GCA_964411235.1 uncultured Syntrophales bacterium | reverse complement strand
CTTACCCCACGTATTTGAAGAGCCCGGATCGCGGCAACGGCGCCTGGGAGATCATCCACCAACACGGGCACATAGTAGGCTTTCAATCCGGCTGCCCGCAGCGCTCTATTGTGCATGCACGGTGAAAGGCTCTGCCGGACGGGATTGCCGAATAACGCAAAAATCATGGAATCACGCTTCATCTCTTGCAATTTGAACCAGTTTCGAGTCCTTTCTCCAGCATTCTCATTATCGGAATCATCTTTCCGGCAGGGATCTGCCCCGGTGCCGCTGCGGATCTGTCATCCAGGGCGGCAAAGGTAAAGGCGGCCCCGAATAGCGGCGCCGCGACCCGGCTTAAGCGCCCTGCTTCGCCCATACAAAAGGCAACGACGTCCTTTTCCTCTCTCTTCGCGCACCATGCCAGAAACTGAAATATCCGAATATTGTCCGTGATTTTGCGGGCAAAGGGTACAATTTTGATCACGTCTCCGCCTTTATCCCTGCAGACGTGGTAAATTTCCTTCAGGGTCTTGAGGGACGGCGTCTTCCGATATTCATGATGGGAACAGATAAGCTTGGTCCGGTTGCCAAACTGCCGGATCAAACCACGCAAATCCGCAATCCGCTCGTCCGGGTCCTCCAGTTCCACGTCGACATAATCCGCGCCTAACCTTACAGCTTGCCTCAGCATTTCCCATCGCCGTTCCGTATCGGCAAAACGCATCGCATGGTCACCCCCGGCATGGCCTACACCTGGTTTTGTGTTCCGGTATGTCACGAGGCAAGCCTTCTGAGGCGCTATGCCGCGCATGAATCGCATCAGATTGTCGAGATTGCCGTCGTCAATCGCGTCCATGCGCAGCTCCAGAATGTCCCCATATTTCATAGCGCGACGGATGTTCCTCCGGGCATCCCGCTGTGTCGTTGCGCAGACGGATATGCAGATCACAGCCGTTCTCCCGCCCTGGGATAGGAGCCTAGGACCTTGACAAATGTTGTCATCGTTTTTAAATGATTCAGGCATGCGTCGATGCCTGCATCTTTCTCATGCCCACCGAAATCCGCAAAAAAAAGATACTCCCATAATCTTTCCTTCAGCGGATAGGACTCTATTTTCATAAGGTTGATTCCCCGATCGGCAAAGGCCCCCAAGGCACGGTACAGTGCCCCGGGCGTGTGGGGCGTTCCAAAGACAATGGAGGTCTTATCGTTATCTGTAGGCACAGGCGCCTGTTTTCCCAACACAATGAAGCGCGTCGTATTGAAGGGGTGATCCTGAATTTCTTCAGCCAGAATATTGAGGCTGTAAACCGAAGCGGCGAGGAAGCTTCCGATCGCGGCCGCTCCTTTTTCTTTCAGGGCCTTTTGGGCTGCGGCGGCGGTACTCGCCATGTCCACGTATTCGGCATCCGGCAGTTTTCTTCTGAGCCAATCCTGGCATTGAGCAAAAGCCTGGGGATGGGAATAAACACGCCGGATTTCCTCTGTAGCCGATCCTGTCGACAGCAGGCAATGACGGATCCGCTGGTATATTTCACCGATGACTTTCACGGGTGTTTGGATCAGCCTATCAAGAGTAAAATTAACGGATCCTTCAAAGGTGTTTTCCACGGGCACGACTCCCAGAGAAACACGATCCCGCTCCATTTCATCGAAAACCTGGGAAATCGTCGTCTGAAAGGCAAACGTCGTGCTTCCACCGAAATGTGATTGCGCAGCCAGGTGGGTAAACGAGGCAGCCGGACCAAGACAGGCTACCGTCACCGGGCGCTGCAGTTCACGGCAAGCGGAAATGATCTCCCGATATATGGCCCGCAGGTGGTTAACGGGAAGAATAGCATTCTGAAACTTAAAGGCAAACTCTCCCATCAGAACGGCCTCACGCGCCGGATCGTAAACCTCCAGCCCGTTTTGCTCTTTGATCCTGCCTACCTCCCTTGCCAATTCTGCTCTTTTTGCCAGCAGCCGGATAATCCTGTCATCCGTTTGAGACATTCGTTGACGAATCTGCTCCAGTTCTTCCGACTTCATGACTGCAGCTCCTCGATGATCAACCGGAGGGTTTCGTCCTCGATGTTGCCATTGACAAAAGGAAACCCGAGCTTTTTGATTAACACGAAATGAATGGTATCCCCTATCTTTTTCTTGTCCACTTTCATTCGCGCCAAGAGACCTTCGGTGGAAATGCCGGCCGGAATATTTGTCGGATGGCCGATGGCGGCAAGCAGGTTTTCTATCCGCTCACGATCCGAAGAGGGCAGGCCGTAAATCTTCTCTGCAATCCGGGCCGCGGCGACCATACCGATGGCGACAGCTTCGCCATGACTCAGACGATACTCCGATTCCGCTTCCAGCGCATGCCCCAGCGTATGGCCAAAATTGAGAATCCGCCGCAAACCCTTTTCTCGTTCATCCAACTCGACGATTCCCTTTTTTACCCGGCAAGCTTTCTCGACAATCGCTGCCATGACGTTACGATCCCGTGCCCTTATGGCATCCGTTTCCTTCTCCAGAAGACTGAAAAGGTTAATGTCTTCAATGATCCCCGCCTTGATAACCTCCGACAAGCCGTTTCTTATTTCCTTTTCCGGCAGCGTCTCCAAAAATTTGAGATCGATATAGATTGCCTGAGGCTGATAAAAAGTGCCGATAAGATTTTTTCCTTCCGGCATGTCAACCGCGGTTTTTCCGCCGATACTGCTGTCCACCTGTGCCATCAGCGTCGTGGGGATCTGGATGCAAGGAATGCCCCGCATGTAAACCGACGCGACAAAACCGGCCAAGTCGCCGATGACCCCACCTCCGAGGGCGATCATGAGGCTGCTGCGATCCGCACCAAGTTTCAGCATGTCCTTCATCACCGCAAGGGCATTATCCATATTCTTAGAAGCTTCGCCTGCCGGCACGGCAATCTGGCTTATTGTCAGTCCCATCCTTTGAAACCGCGTGCTGATTTCATCACCGTAAAGGTCGGCGACCTGACTATCCGTCACCAGGAAACTGCGCACCTTGGTATAGTCTTTCGAAAGGAGCAGGCCAACCCGGTCCATGATGTCGTAGCCGAGGGCAATATCGCAACTGACGGCATCCTTCCGTTCAATTTTCAGGGTAAGTTTTTTCATGATCGTCATCCTTGATGGTTCTTTAGAAGGTGTTCCATGCTCCGGAGTTCCTCCATCAAGGCATAGAACTTTTCCGGTTTCAACGATTGTACACCGTCTGAGACTGCCTTCGCGGGATCAGGATGCACCTCGACCATGATGCCGTCGGCGCCGACCGCAAGGGCGGCCCGGCTTAGTGGGCGAACATAGTGCCAGTGCCCGGCGGAATGGCTTGGATCCACGATCACCGGCAGATGGGTGAATGATTTCAAAACCGGCACCGCAGATATATCCAAGGTGTTTCTCGTCGCTGTTTCGAAGGTGCGGATGCCGCGTTCACAGAGGATAACTTCCATATTCCCCGAAGAAAGGATATATTCCGCCGACATGAGCAATTCCTCAATGGTTGTCATCATACCACGTTTCAGAAGGACCGGTTTCCTGCAATGCCCGATCCGTTTCAGAAGGGAAAAATTCTGCACATTTCGGGCACCAATCTGCAGCACATCCGTGTATTCTTCAACAAGGTCGACCTCCGTGGTACTCATCACCTCCGTAATAACGGGCAAACCGGTCTTTTCCCGGGCTTTTTTCAAGAGCTTCAAACCCTCTTCCTCCATCCCCTGAAAACTGTAAGGGGATGTACGGGGCTTGTAGGCTCCGCCCCGGAGAATGTCCGCACCGCCTTTCTTGGCAATGTAGGCGCTCTCCATCATTTGCTCCTCACTCTCGATCGAGCAGGGACCAGCCATGACTACGAAACTGCCGTTCCCAATCTGCACCCCCCCGACCTTGACTACCGTATCACCTTCCCGCGATTCACGGCTTGCCAATTTGTAGGGTTTCAGAATGGGAACCGTTTTTTCCACGCCGGAAAAGGATTCAGCATAGGTGAGTTGCGATTTTCCCCGGTCGTCCCCGACACATCCGATAATGGTTCTTTCCACACCCCGTGATGGATGTGCCTTGTAACCGACGGATTCGATCCATCTGATGACGTGTTCGATCTGGTCATCCGTCGCCCCTCTTTTCATAATGATGATCATTTGATGCGCCTCCTGGATAAAATAAAAAAAGCCACGGTGCTTCGATCACCATGGCCCCAAAAAACAAAAAAGCCATGGAAAGCCCCTTTCGGTCTGACCATGGCTTAAGGTTAAGTTTTGCTTTTATTCCTCCCCAAGCGACGGACAGACCTCGCCATAAAAATAAAAGCTATAAAAATAAGCCTGTTTTAAATTCTTCGTCTTGCTGTCCATCGAACATTCCCTTAATGGATCAAATTTCATGTACTTAAACACAAGGATTTTCACCTGTCAAGATATTTTTACAGACAAATTTCCCATGTATTTTTCTGTGCCGTTTACCGCACGCATATGGACATTGCAAACCCCAGGTCCCTTTGGGAATAAAAACATCATTCCTCTCTTTTGCCTACGGATGCCATGTAGATCGTGAATTCTTCTTCACCGTCGACACGAAGGAGTTCATCCATCGCTTCCTGATCATAGGCCGCCATCGCGCAGGTACCCGCATCGATAGCTTCACAAGCCAGATAAAGATTCTGACACACATGCCCGGCCTCAATGGCGATAACCTTTGCTGCGGCCGCACCGTAGCGCCATTCCATCCGATAGGGAATCGCAGTCCAGACAAAAGTCACGGCAGCTTCCGCGGGACAAGGCTGCTTTAACGTCGCTTCGAAAACCTTGAGACGGAGTGATCGATCCTTAAATTCCAGAAGTAAGCGGTGTTCAAGGGGGAGATACCGGTATATGCCGGGTTGAACATCTTCCACGTTGAGAACACATAGATAGGTTTCCAGGCTGTGGCGACAACCTGCCGAAGGTACGGTGCGAAGCGCATGCCCGGCATCCAGCCGCTCCTTGACACCCTGAGTGGCCCAAAGCAGGAAGGCCAATTCCTTGAGCGACAGTGCATCACGGCGATAGCTTCGTCGACTTTCTCGATTCTCTATCGCTGTACGCAAGTCTGTCCTGCCGAGATCCTCGAATGCTTTCCTTTGTGGAAGGATAACGGTTGAGGCCTTCAAGTCATAGGCCTTTTCGAGGGGAGGCGGCGCAATGCCACGATATTGATCCGTAGTTGAAAAATCTACGAATTTCCGAATGCTGTCTTTCAAAAAAAATCGATATTGTTTTATAAGCTCTTTATCCATTTTCACGCCAAAATGACCGGCCGGTATTTCTTTGTTGGTTCCATAATGGCCGTATTTGATCATGATCCTGTTGGAAAGGTTTTTGACAACTCATGGCCTGTAGGACACGATCTTGTCCTCTGCCGCCTGACGGGAATACTCCCTGCGTTTCATAGTCATATAAGTTTCCAAGTCCATTTCGTGCAATTGCCGGGCATACTGCTCCGTTGCCGAAAACCATCTTTGTAGACGCAGATCAAGCCTTTGGTCCACAGGAACGGAAAATGTTTTAAAATAGGCTTCCAGGGCAAGAAAATAGCGCATGGTGTTGCGCTCAATGAGACCCCGCATTTTACTTGCATAAACCGGACTTCCGTCGGCACGGGTTTCGATCACCGTAAAACCGATTTTGTCGCCGCCGATCGTGTTAAAATAGACCTGCATGGCCATAGCCGCGATAAAGCTGGTTTCGTAGGAATAGGTGAATCTTAGGAAAGTGCTTTTTTCTTCAGCAGGAATTGCCTCCAGCAAGATGCGATAATCGCGGGTGTCAAAAGGCCCTTTCTCAGCCTCCAGAACCACACGAAGATAATCCGGTCCGCCTGCATCAACTCTGAAGGCGAAACGGACTGGAAACGCCTGATCCAGCGGCTGTTCGTGCTTCCTGCCTACATATACCGACAGCGTCCCCGGGGTGCGGGGCTTATCGTGGCGGCAGTATTTGATATTCAAATGGAGGCTTAGTATGTCACACCAGGCGGCACCCGTTTTCAAGGCCGCAGCCACATCAGCAAATGGATGGTCGAGCAGGGCATGAATCTCTCCCTGCAGGTCTCTCCCTGTGTCCTGGGAACTCAGGCTCAGGGGGCGCCGGAAGTGTCTTTCCGCTGCCTTATCCGACATAAGCCGCTGCTTTTCCTGAAGTAAAGCGACCGGGGATTCGAAAAAGGCAACTTCCTGAGCAAACGATCTTCCGACATTGGCAAGAAATATTAAGCCGATGAAGATGATTACCGGAAGAAACACGACATAATATAGTTTCGAATCAGTCCTTTGGTTTTTGAGCAACACCATGGCATCCTTTCACAAAAAAGCCATTACAGACGTTAAGGAAAAAATTTATGAGGTCGCTTAACAGGCCCTCTTTTGCGTCATTAATAAAATGCGTCAGTCAGAACCTAGGGCGTCAGGCCTCTTTTTTTCAACTCCATTCTTACGTCGATCCGGCGAGCCCGCAAGTCTTCCGCCGTATAACCCTTGGAGCCGGTTCCCACGCCGACACCGCCGCCGACATGGCGTCCGATTCCGCCTACGCCGATTCCCACCTGCGGTCCCGATTGCTTTTCCTGTTTTTCTATTTCATCGTTCAGCCTGTAATAATAGCGCAGGAGATCGTCGTTATTCATCTTCATGTAATCTTCCGCTAAAAGGGCCTTGGATTGGTTCGCGCATCCGAACGCCACAAAAACGGCACCCAGGATCAGAAAAATCATCACAACACTTCTTCGCCATGTCATCTTACAATCACCTCCGCTGAATATTTATATCTTCTTGATATTTAGCTTAATTTTATCATGCCGTCCAGCATCAGAAACTCATTTCTTATCATCCTCTTTGTCATCACGGTTCTCTAAAAGAACGGATGGACCTTCATTGTTTTCGACTTCCTGAACGTCCCGGAGCTTTCTCTGTATGGTACGTGATTTTCTGAGAGCGTCATCCATCGTATTTGTCGCCTGCTCCAGTTTCTTTTTCACCCCTTCCAGACTTTCACCGAATTTCCCGAATTCAGTCTTCACCCTACCCAGAATCTGCCATACCTCACTGGTACGCTTCTGGATCGCCAGGGTGCGAAACCCGATCTGAAGACTGTTCAGCAGCGCGGCAAAGGTAGACGGGCCAGCGACCAGGATGCGATATTCCCTCTGAATTGCCCCTACCAGATCGGACCGTTTGACCGCTTCGGCATAAAGCCCCTCAATCGGCAGATACATGACGCCGAAATCCGTTGTTCGCGGCGGATTCAAATACTTGGCATGAATGTCACGCGCACAATTTTTGAGGCGCCCTTCGAGCATACGGGACGCTTCCAATGCCGCGGCGGTATCCCCCTTTTCCTGCGCATCAACCAGCCGCTGATAATCTTCGACGGGAAATTTGGCATCTATCGGCAACCAAACCGGTTCTTCATCTTCTCTGCCGCCGGGCAGCCTGATTGCAAATTCGACAAACTCGGCGCCCTGATCTTTCGTTCTGACATTTTTTTCATATTGACCGGGAGAAAGGATGTCTGTCAGCAGGTTCTCCAGATGGATCTCACCCCAGATCCCCCGGGACTTTACATTCGAAAAAAGTTTCTTAAGGTCCCCGACGCCGGATGCGAGATTCTGCATGTCCCCCAAACCGCGATGGACCTGCTCGAGGCGCTCCGATACCTGACGGAATGATTCGCCCAGTCTTCTCTCCAGCGTGCCCTGTAGCTTTTCGTCGACGGTCAGGCGAAGCTGTTCAATGCTTCGGGCGTTGTCCTCACGGATCTCTTTTAATCTGATCTCAACGGCATCCCGAATTCTTTCAATTCTATCTTCACTGTTTTTTGACACAACTTGCATCTGATGTGAGGAGATTTCCATCTGATTTTGCTGAAAATGCACCATATCGGCTACCGCTTTCTGCATGGCATCCCCAAAGTGGTTCAATTCCGCCGACACCTCGTTACGCGTCCTTTGCGCATTCGATGATGCGTCCTCACGAATCCGGCTCATCTCGTCGCGGATCAGCCGATCGATACGGTCCTGATTCCTTTCCACCGAATCGACGTAAAACTGCACTTTGGCACTTTCAGCCGTCCACTTTCGCATCATCCAGAAAAAACCGGTCATGCATAATAAGATGACGGTTATCACGAAATATTCGTACCAGGTCATTCTTCCCGCTCCTTAGAAATCGTTGTGTATATTCGGCTGTTTTCTGCGGCTTTGTAAAGATGTTTTTTATCTTTTCCATGGCTTTATGCCTTTCCTGGTCTCCATTCTTGGAGGAGCCGGCAAGTTGTGATATAAGTTTTTCATTTTTCTGAAATGATTATACCGGGATTGAATATCATAACATCGAACATGATGGAAGTTTTGGCGGCGCATCTGGCCGATCTGATTTCCGAACCGCCAGCTGCAGCCAAACCACTGGCCGGGGAAACCATTCTTATCAGCAGCCGGGGCATGGAGCGTTGGCTGTCCCTGCGGCTCGCTGACCATCATGGCATCTGCGCGAACCTGACCTTCTCATTTCCCAGACCTTTTATGCTGAGTATTTTGGAGAAGGTCACGGGGCACACCGGTGTATCCCAATCTTACCAGCCGGAATTTCTCACCTGGGCGGTCATGAAGGAGCTTTACCGGCCCTGTGACCGTCAGGACTTTCAACCGATCCGAAACTATTTTGCCGCCGATGAAAAAACAAAACCCCTGAAACGATATCAACTGGCACGCCGCATTGCTCAGGTTTTTGATCAGTACCTGGCCTACCGCCCTGATATGATTAACAGTTGGGATAATAATCAGGCTTTTTACGGAGAAGATTCATGGCAACCGGATCTCTGGCGTGCTTCGTCTGCTGCGGGAAGCGGTCTCCATCCGGTGGCGCTGCTTCGGCTGATGCAGCAAATGAAACCTATTGACGTCAAATCCCTTGCGCTTGTGCCGCACCGGATTTCACTTTTCGGCATCTCGGCACTGCCGCCGGTCTTTTTACGCTTCCTCCACGTTATCTCTTCTTTCACAGAAATCCATCTTTTCCTGTTCAATCCCTGTCTTCACTTCTGGTCAGATATCCTATCTGAAAAAGAGCGGGAAACAAGATTCGCAACACATGAAAAGAATCTGTTTTCTGAAACCGGGGAAGCGGCCCTTTTCCAGGAAAGGGCCAACCCCCTTCTGGCGTCCATGGGACGGATGGGGCGGGATTTTCTCTCGGCCTTTGCCGATTTTCCGTCACAGCATCAGGATTTCTTTGTCAACCCCGGGGAAACGACCCTGTTGCGCGCCGTGCAGTCCGATATTCTTAACCTGTCGGACCGGGGCCGGGATGGCACTCCCCGGCTTTCCGTCACGGGCGATGATGATTCGATCGCCGTTCACAGTTGCCACAGTCCGCTGCGGGAAGTCGAAGTGCTGTACGATCAAATTCTTGCCTTAATTGCAGCGGATCCGACCCTGAATCCACGTGATTTCCTTGTCATGGCCCCCGACATCGAGACCTATGCACCGATTATCGAATCGGTCTTTGACAGGGTGAAAGAAGCGGATCAGGTCTTTCCGCAACCCTTTATCCCCTTCAGCATCTCCGACCGTAAACATGGACGCATCAACAGCCTGACCGATGCCTTTTTCAAAATACTCGCCCTCGCGCAAAGCCGGTTCGAGACATCCAGGGTACTTGCGCTGCTGGAAAACCCTGCGGTTCAATCCTGCACCAACCTCAGCGAGAAAGACGTCACCGTGATCCGCCGCTGGGTGGCGGAATCCGGGATCCGATGGGGCCTTGATGCAGACACGCTGACTGAGCTGAATCTGCCTTCCCTGGCCGAACATACCTGGAAAAGCGGTTTGGACAGAATGCTGTTGGGCTATGTGATGCCCATGGAGAATAAAGTACCTTACAGGGACATCGTACCTTATGACAACATCGAAGGGGGCGAGGCCGTCCTCTTCGGCATATTTCTCGACTTTGTGAACACCCTTTTTCAGGTTTGTAAACGGTTACGGAATGGGCACTCGCTTGGGGAGTGGCAAGAAATCCTGAATGATATTTTTGACTCCTTCCTTATCCCCGAAGAAGAAACTTGGCTGCCGGCCCGCTGTGCTCTCCTTGATGCCATCCATCATTTAAAGCAGGGCGGGAACCTTTGCGGATTCACCGATCCGGTTCCATTATCCGTGGTCCATGACTATCTCAAGGAACGGCTCGAATCTACCGGTTTTTCCTCGGGTTTTCTCAGCGGCGGTGTAACATTCTGCGCCATGGTTCCCATGAGAACCATTCCTTTTCGCATAATCTGCCTCTTAGGCATGAACGACGAGAGCTTTCCCAGAAAATCGGCACAACTCGGGTTCAATTTGATGGAGAAGCATCCCCGGCCGGGAGATCGTATTGCACAGGATGACGACCGCTATCTGTTTCTGCAGACCATCCTTTCGGCGAGAGAGCGTATTCTCATTTTTTATACCGGCCAAAGCAATCGGGATCATTGTGATTTACCTCCTTCCGTGGTTGTCTCTGAGCTTCTCGACTATCTTATTCAGGCCTTTGATCCGGAGGAAGATTTCTCAGAGTCTGCAAGTTTTGAGCAGTCAGCATTTTCGTCATGGCACGATCGTTTGATCACAAGGCATCCGCTGCAGCCGTTTTCTCCGCTCTATTTCTCAGGAAAACAGAACCTCTTCAGTTTCAACGCGGAACTTGGGCGTGCCGCGGCATCTCTTTCCGGACAAGGCACCATGCCGCCTCCCTTGATGAGCGCCGCTTGGCCCGATGATCGTTCCGTCCCCGCGCCGGTCGGCATTGATGAATTGATCCTTTTTTTCCGCCATCCCGCCCGTTTTTTTGCCACCGGACGTCTAGGAATCACGTTAACGGATCACGAAGCATTCCAGTCTAAAGACTCGGAAAATTTCACGCTTTCGTTTCTGGAGAAATACGAAGCGGAACAGTTTATTCTGAATGCCGAGTTGGCGGAACTCTCTTCAGAAGAAGGGAATGCGGCCCTGAAAGCTTCCGGCATTCTGCCTCCGGGAACTGCAGGAGAAGGCCTCTATATTTGCCTGTCACAGGACATCCGCCGGTTTCTTGCTTTACTCAAAGGTTTTCTTCCGGAGAGAAGAAAACAGGTTTTGACCGTTGATTTCCTCATAGGCGCTTATCGTTTGTACGGACAGCTTTCTCTTTGGTCACCATCAGGTTTTTTGGAATACCGGTATGCGGAATTGAAGGGAAAAGATTTGCTTGCCGCGTGGATAAGGCACCTTATCCTTTGTTTCGTTTTTCCCGACCGTAAATGGAAGAATTGCCTCATCGGAAAAAACACTTGTCTTTGTTTTCATGACAACATCGCGGCAGAAAACCTGTTATCTGAGCTTATGCATCAATATCGGGAAGGCTTGAAAAAACCTCTCAAGTTTTTTCCCCAGACATCATTTCAGTATGCACAGGCACGGCACTCCGGTAAGACAAAAACGGCGTCTTTAGCCCTCGCAGCGAAGATCTGGTGTTCGACAGATTACAGCCCAGGAGAACAGGACGACCCCTATTTCCGCCTCATATTCGGGAAAACGGAACCTTTGGATGAGGACTTCTGCCGCCTGGCGGAAACCATTTTCAACCCCATACTCCTGCATCAAGCACCCTTCACAGAGTCAGCTATTGAGCCGGGAACTCCCCCGGATATGCGCATCGCATGAAGACAAACACCCCGAAGCGAGAGAAGAGACATGTCCTGTTGGTGAATCCCTGGATCTATGATTTCGCGGCCTATGATTTCTGGGTCAAGCCCCTGGGATTGATGATGTTGGGCGCCATTCTCAGGATGAACGGGTTTCGGGTAACGGCGATTGATTGTCTTGATTCCGCATTTGAAACGCTTCCCCAATCAACGCAGCAAAAAACTCCAAAGCGAACGCCTATCGGCACGGGAGAATTCCTCAAACAAGCTATTCCCAAGCCTTCTTTCTTTTCCGGTTTCACCCGGCAGTACCGCCGTTATGGGATTTCAATCGCCTCATTTCAGCATTTTCTCCAACATATCTCTCCGCCGGACCTCGTCATGATCGGCTCCATGATGACGTACTGGTATCCAGGCGTTTTCGAGACAATCAGGCAAGTCAAAAAAAGCTGTCCGGGCGTACCGGTCATTCTGGGTGGCAACTATGCCACCCACTGCCCCGCACATTCCGAGGCGGCGGGTGCCGACATGGTAATTTCTGGACCAGGGGAATGCGCCTTGCCCGCCGTCTGCGAGATTTATTTGCACGAACATCTGTCTTACCGACCCGCACCCGAAGAGTTCGATTCTTATCCTTATCCCGCCTTCGATCTGCTGCCGCAAAATGTGCACATCCCTATCCTTACGTCCAGAGGATGCCCCTTTTCCTGTACTTACTGCGCTTCCCGCATTCTTAATCCCACCTTTATCGTGAGGGACCCCCTGAATGTTTTCCGGGAGATTGAATATTGGCACCGCCGCCATGGTATTGTTCATTTTTCCTTTTACGATGATGCCCTCTTGGCGAGGCCGCAGGAACTTTTTATTCCCTTGGTGAAGGAGCTTGTCAAGCACCGCATGCCCTGCCGTTTCCATTGTCCGAACGGCCTCCATTTGAAAGAGATTACTGAAGATATGGCTCGGCTCATGTATCACGCCGGATTCCAGACCATCCGCTTCGGTTTCGAAACATCCGATATAAAACAGCAACTAGCCACCGGAGGGAAGGTACGCAACCGTGACCTGGAGGCTGCCATCCGGGCCTTGAAACTGGCAGGCTATAAGGAACGGGACATCGGAGTATACCTTCTCTGCGGCCTGCCCGGACAGGAGGCCCAGGAGGTCTGCGAGAGCATTCATTTTGTACGCGCCTGCGGCGCCCGGCCGATCATCGCCGAATATTCCCCTATTCCGGGAACCTTACTCTGGCCTGAGGCAGTGAAGGCGAGTCCTTTTGCAATCTCTGAAGAACCTCTTTACCATAACAATACGTTACTTCCCTGTCGGCACGAAAAGCTTGACTACGCCATGTACCGTGAGCTGAAAATGCTGACCCGCCTGTCGTGAATAGATGCCTTCATTGCGCCAAGGAATTTATATTGACAACTGAAATCGATCAATAATAAGCATTTTTTGCGGGTTTATAAGGCAAACCGTATTCGAAAAAGGATGTTCTCATGTCATCATCGAAAAAAACGCTTCAGGAAGAAACTTATCAGGATGACCGGGGCCGTATCCGGGAAAAGATGACCACCCTGAACGGGAAACCGGAGGGAGACTACTTTTCGTTTTACGGAAACGGACAAATCATGGTGCATTTATCTTACCGCAAGGGTCTTAAGGAAGGAGAGGCCAGGGCCTATTATCGGGACGGGCACCTTCGCGAGCAAGGTTTTTTCAGGAAAGACAAGCTGGAAGGCGAATATCAATGTTTCTACGAAACAGGCCAAGTCCGTGAAATCGAGTATTACAAGGACGGAAAACTTGAAGGACCCTATCTCCTGTATTATCGGAATGGGCAGATCAAGGAACAAGAGCATTTCAAAGCGGGTAAATTTCACGGCGATTACCTTTCCTATTATCGAAACGGCCGGATCAAAGAAAGGGGCTCTTTCAAAGAGGATCGGCGCGACGGGCTTTACGAGGCTTATTTTCAGAACGGCCGCGTCAAGGAAAAAGCGATGTACCGGAACGGCAAGCTGACCGGAAAATTTACCGCCTTTGACCAGGATGGGAATCTTCTGGATCATACAGGATCGAACGGCGAGTTTACCGAGAAGGAAGACGCCGACGAGATCAGGGATAAAGAACAGAGCATCGATGAGCTTCTTTCCAAGCTGGCGAAATTTGAAAAAAAAGACTGATCCGCCGCCCGGTGACTTTCCGCCTCCGATCACGCGCATCCGGCTTCCCGCAGGCTTCCTTGCCGGCAAGGGGGTTTCGAGTCAATACGCCCTCTATGTCGCTGTTAAATTGGGCGCCTCCATTGAACTTATCACAGGAATTCCCGTTACGCCGGAATGTGGATCACGAAAACATGAACAAGTCATAAACGCCAAGGCAGCGGATATGATTGCGGCATGCAGAAAACAGGGCATCTCATGCGAGCTCATACCCGGCAAAACTGATCCGGAATATCTTTTCCAAGGGTCGACCGGGGAGCTGTCCGTTTTCCCCGGCGGGCCCCTGAACCGAATTGACGACGGATACCTAAGCAATCATGTTTCAAAAACCGCGACCCCAATCCTGCTGTGCCCCGATCATTATCTCGATATCGAAAGCATCGCCCTGGCCTACGACGGAAGCCTTCATGCGGCAAAGATGCTGGACTTTGCTGCACGGATTTCGGAAAGGGCGGTCTGGCCCTTGTCCGTTTTGATGGTGTCAAATGGACAGGAAGATTCGATTTGCCGGCTGGACGACGTCGAGGCTTCTCTTGAGTCCTATGCTATCGACAGCACGACCATTATGCTGTCCGGAAGGGTGGACAAGGCCTTGTATCGTTTCATGCATGAGGAATCCGTTGAACTGCTGATTATGTCCCCTTTCAGTCAAGGCCCCGCAACGTGTTCCCGGATCGGAACAAGCGTTGCCTCGCTGATCTCTCAGGGCGGTTTTCCGCTTCTTTTACTACCCTGAATCACAAATGCCTCTCACTTAACGGATCAAACGATCATGCAGCGTTTTGACCGCCCAGTTCCCAAGCGGGATCAAACCTGCGAAAAAGACTGTCATAAAAAGGGTATAATTGCGTGGAGTGAGGATGCGGTCAAGAATGTTGTCTGGGTGGGCAATGGACGTCCCAACGGCATAAGCCGGCAATTCGAGCATCGCAATGATCAGGAGTCCCGCCAGATACTGGTCGAAAATATTCCTTCGACGAACCAATAATGAAGCGGGAACAAGATAAAGGCCGTAGCAGGTCAGAACCTGCCACCAGTACGCATATTCTCCGATCTGAAAATGCTTCCCCAAGGCGTTCATCATAAAACCCGTAGGAATGTACAGGAGAAGATAAAGCAGATAGGTGACCTGGTCGGCTTTCAGAAGGTCGATAGCCTGTCTGATCGTACAGAAAACATGTCTTTTCTTTGGCAGCCGCACTGCTTCTGAATCGTGTCTTGTCACGGATGAAAGACCCTCGTTTTATTTCAGCAATTGTGACAGCTTGTCTCTGGTCTCCTGCAATTCCATGATGTTATCCACCGCTTGGTGGCAGGTCAGGTCGTAATAAATGGGGGTGATGGTCACCATCCCTTTTTTCAACGCACAGGCATCTGAATCTTCATCTTCGTGATCGGACACGCGTGTGTCCCCTGCAAGCCAGTAGTAGATGTTCTCCCGCGGGTCGACGCGCTTATCGAAATCCTCCATAAAACGGGCTCGCCCCTGCCTGGTGACGACAACACCGCGGATCTCACTTTCGGGAAGGGACGGAACGTTGACATTCACAGCCATTCCCTGAAAGAGCTTTTTCTCAAGGATCAAGCGGGCAAGCTTCCGGGCAAAGCGGGCAGCAAATTCAAAGTCGCCATCTCTACGGGCATCAAGGGAAACGGCCATTGAGGGAACACCCATGATAAGCCCTTCCGTCGCCGCCGAAACCGTACCCGAATAAATGACATTGATCCCCACATTGGCTCCCAAATTGATTCCGGATACGACAAGATCGATCGGCCGGTCCGACAATTCGCGAATCGCCAGCTTGACGCAATCCGCCGGCGTCCCTTTAACAGCATAACCGATCTCGCTGCCGTTTTTTCGCGCTTTTCTCACCATGATCGGCCGGAAAAGGGTGATGGCATGGCCTACGGCGCTCTGCTCCACTTCCGGCGCCACGACCAGGCAATCCGCGTCCTGAGAGAGTTCCCGGTAAAGGCTGTTCAATCCTTTGGCATAAATGCCGTCATCGTTGGTTAATAGATATCGCATCTTCATATGGGCTTATCGCACCTGATTTCTTCTGCATTCAGCAATGATTGTCTCAGTGTCGCATAATTTGAAGCAGATAGCCTTCCCTGATCGTTACCAGAACCGGTTCCGTTTCGAACAGGCGCCGGTCACTAACTTTAATACTCCCTCTTGTCCCTTGCACCTGAGCCAGATTAGACAGAGCGTTTCGAAAAGCTTCCCTTTTATTTCTTTCCTTTTTCGTTCTCTCCGCAATTTGCAGC
>CAYPKE010000044.1:6529-16338 GCA_964411235.1 uncultured Syntrophales bacterium | reverse complement strand
TATATTTATCAAATGCTTATATCTGTCTCAGTGTACTAAAATGTCAGAAGACCCCTTTAAAAAACCGGCGGTTCGTAACGCTCAAATCGCCTCGATGGTAGAGGGCGGCTTGGTCGCGATATTGTACGTGACACTGACCACGCCGGGCACGTCCCGGGTGATTTCCCGCGCCATTTGATCCAGGAGGTCAAAGGCAAGGCGGGTGGGTGTTGCCGTGCGGGCATCGACGCTGTCCCAGCAGCGGATTTCAATCTGTCGGCCGAAATCCCTTTTCCCGTTCCTCATTCCCGTGACCCGGTCCTCATGGAGGATGGCCATGTACTGAAAAGCGCCGGATCCCTGGAGATGTTTTTCCACGATCACGGTTGCCTGGCGGACAGTTTCAATTTTCTCCGGCGTGACTTCCCCGATAACCCGGGCGGCAAGTGCCGGTCCGGGAAAGGGAATCCGGTCGAACATCGCTGTGGAAAGCCCCAGGGCTTTGCCGACCGCCCGGACGCTGTCCTTGCGCAGCTGGATCAGGGGTTCGATAATCTTGTAACCGAAGGCGGCCTGGGGATCGATGCCGAGCTGCTCGAACACATTATGCTGCCGTTTGATACCCGCCACGGTTTCATCCACATCGGTCAGGATCGTCCCCTGGAGGAGAAACTTGGCCCCGCTTTCTCGGACCAGGCGTCCGAAAACCTCTTTGTAGAAAGTCTGGGTTATGGCTTCCCGTTTTTCCTCGGGATCGGTCAGGCCCTTCAGGGCGGCGAAAAATTCGGATCGGGCATCGCAAACCTCGACTTCGACGCCCAGGCTGCTGAACAATCCGACCACCTGTGCGGCCTCTCCTTCCCGCATGATGCCGTTTTCGACAAAGATGGTGCGCAGGCGTTTTCCCAGGGCCCGATGTCCGATCATGGTCACAACGGACGAGTCAACGCCGCCGGAAAGGGCGTTGATGGCGGTTCCATCGCCGACGGCATCCTGAATCTCCTTGACCCGGTCGTTGATGAAACGTTCTGTGTTCAATGCCTGAAGGGTAATTTCCTGGATCATGTGGTGACCTCCGTTAAGGGGATATATGTTATCGCCGGCAAAAGGACATCGGACCGCTGTACCCATCGCCGGATGTTCGGGCCGACCCGGTTCGGCTTACTATATTATTTTGTTCATGGTTTCAAGGGCGTCGTCGTGCCTTGATCCGGATCCCCGTTTGCGGCAAACAGCCTCATCCCTTCCTGCAGTTCCTGGCGGATGACTTCTTGAAGCGTTTCCATACGATGCTGGAACTCGGCCACCCTTTCCTTCAGCGGAGCCAGATTAAACGCCATCAGCGGGGCATTGCCTTCCCTTCGCAAGGACCGGATGAAAATCTCCGTGTTCCAGGGGTATTCCTGAAGCAAAGCCTTCACTTCCTGGGCCTTGGTAAGGATTCTGGGGGAGATGGCGGCTTTTTCTTCCGTCAGAATATCGAGGATCGTGTCGGCGTAGTGCTTCAGCCTGTTCATCAGCAAGAGGTGCTCTCCGCTTTTCCTTCCGGAATCAAGGAAACATTGCAGGTCACGGCAGCAAATGCGGGCACTTTCCGCCAGGGATAGAACCGTCTTGAAGAACTCGAAGCGCTGATCAAGCAGGGACAGACGATGCTGGACGACTCTCCTGATTTCCGCGAGAGCTTGTTCCGCGATGCGTGTGCAGTTGGCATTCACGGATCGCTCGACGATTTTTTTGACGGCATATCCGACGGCAACCGCAACGGTTCCGGCGCTGATGAAGGCGGTGAGAACGGTTTCAATATCCATGGCGCACCTCACTGGTTGTTCTGTAAACGGTATTGACAAAGAAAGGCGTTCATATTTCACGGAGGACGTCTTTACGAATCATGCCGCAAATATATATGGCAATCAGCAAGACGTGTCAAGCGGTTCTCGGGAATGATTTTAAGCAAAAAATCGCGTCCGCTTACCCCGGCAGGATGGTTTGCCTGCCATCTAAAGCAATCCCGGTTCGTCATCAGCACCGGAACCTGTCCGAAGGCTGAAACCATTCTGCTGCCGCAGAAACCCGTTGACATGGAAGGGGTTTGTTCGTACGGTAATCAGCGGTAGAGATCCTCTTCGGGGCTGTGTTTCAGTGAGATCATGTAATACAGGTCTTTTGGGGTATTGGGGGATGTGCGGGCATGAGGGTGACGAGTGCAATACGAGGTGAACGCATTGCGTGGGGGCGCCTGGCTCGACCGTTGGCCTTGATTTTTGTTCTTTTGCCCCTCTGTCTGAGCCCGGCTCCGGGGCGGGCGGGCGTTGCCGATGTGCTGAACGAATGCATCCGGATCGAGGACGATGCGGCGAGGTTGAGGTGCTATGACCGGAAGGCCGGACGTGTTCCCGAACCGGAACCGGAGAGCCTATCGCAGGGGCCGGTCCGCGCCGGGTCGGACGCCCTTTCCTATCTGACCCGTCTCTGGGAGCTGGACGAGGAGAGCCGTCACGGGAAATACGCCCTGAAGGCCCATCATTCGAATTACATCCTTCCCTATACGTACAACGCCTCGCCCAATGTGGAACAGGTGCGTGAGGACGATCCGGCCAGGGATCTCAAAAGGGAGGAAGTGGCCTATCAGTTGAGTCTGAAAGTCAAGCTGTGGCAGGATGTGCTGGGGAAAAAACTGGACCTTTGGTTTGCCTATACCCAGCGGTCATTCTGGCAGTTCTACAACACGGCGGAGTCTTCTCCTTTCCGGGAAACCAACTACGAGCCGGAACTGCTGCTCAATTTGAGGACCGACTACCAGATCATGGGTGTCGATGTCCGGTTCGTCAACATCGGCCTGAACCACCAGTCCAACGGGAAATCCGAACCCTTGTCGAGAAGCTGGAACCGGGTCGTGGCCAATATCGGCCTGGAAAAAGACAACCTGTCCCTGCTGATCAAAGGTTGGTACCGGATTCCCGAAAGCTCTGCGAAAGACGACAATCGGGACATCGAGGATTATCTCGGCTACGGTGAAGCGCACCTTCTGTATTTTGCGGGAGGACACCGCTTCGGCGTGAAAATGCGAAACAACATGAAATCAACGGACAATCGCGGAAGTGTTCAGGTGGACTGGAGTTTCCCCCTTCTGCGGCGGGTCAGCGGCTACATTCAGTACTTCAACGGGTATGGCGAAAGTCTCCTCGATTACAATCAAAGCGTGAACCGGATCGGATTCGGGTTCATCATCCGTGACTGGGATTGATGGACGGTAGCGCTTCCATTCGCCGACTTGCCTTCAATAGAGATCGAATCTGACCAGCCTTCCGTCCAGGCCGCCGTTGGCCAGAACTTTCTTCCAGGCAGGCTTCAATCCGATGTGCCTTATGTATTCCCTGTCTCCGAAATAGATGTAGGCGGTGGAGCCGGAACATCTTTGTTTCAGGAAATCGCCGAGGCGGCGATACAAATCCGGGAGGTCGCTGCTGCTTCCCATCCGGATGCCGTAGGGCGGATTGCAGACGATTATTTTCCCCCGCAGTTCGTCGATGGCGAAGACATCGCGCTGGTCGATGCGGATCCGGTGTCCCGGATCGATGACGCGGCAATTGCGTTGCGCCGACTCGACCGCTTCGGCGGCGATGTCGCTTCCGGCGACCGTGCCCGGAGCCACGGAACGGATGGCCTTTTTCCCTTCCCGCAGGACGCTTTTCCACACGGCCGGTTTGAAATCGGGCAGCCGTTCAAAACCGAAAACCTTGCGGAACATGCCCGGCGGAATGTGGGCGGCGATCAGGTAAGCCTCACAGAGCAGCGTTCCGGAGCCGCAGAAGGGGTCGTACAAGGGGCGCTCCCCTGTCCAACCGGTGTATCGGATAACGGCGGCCCCAAGGGTTTCGATCATGGGAGCGGAAACCGACGACAGGCGGTAGCCGCGGCGATGCAGAGATCCCCCCGAGGTATCCAGGCTGATCGTGGCCCGGTTGTTTTCGATATGCAGGTTGAACCAGACATCGGGATTTCTTGTGTCGACGGAAGGGCGCCGGCCATGACGGGAGCGGAAAAAATCGGCAATGGCGTCCTTCAGACGCAGGGCGGCGAACTGCGAGTGGGTGATGTGGCTGTTGTGTACGGTAGCGAAAACAGCGAAGGTGGCGGCTGTCGACAGGAAGTCTTCCCAGGGTATCCGCCGAGATTCGCGGTACAGGAGCTGGTCTGAAGGGCAGTCGAAGGTGGACAGCGGCGCCAGGATACGCGATGCCAGGCGGCTTTGGAGGTTGACTCGGTACAGGGTTTCGGGATTCGCCTGAAAATGAAGCCCGCCGTAGGCCTGCTCCGTTTGTGACGCCCCCAGGGAGAGCAGTTCTTCTGCGGCGATATCCCGGATGTCATTCGGCATCTGGGCAAAATAGCGCTGATTTTTCTGGTAGTCGTAGGTCATGGATAATCAGGAACTCCTTCTTGTTCGGCCGGAATTCTTTATTCGGTTCCGGAAGCGGCTTGAATTATCGGTCTTCCGCCCCGAGGATGCGGAAGATGCCGGTGATGTCCGCTTCGATCCAGTCAGCGTGCCGGCATAAGTCCATGTCCGTGAGGGTGGTGGGGATGAGCAGGCAGCGGATGCCGGCCGCATGGGCGGCGTTCAGTCCGCGGGGCGAGTCCTCGACCGCCAGACATTCTCCGGGGGCGATGCCGAGCCGTGCCAATGCGTTATGATAGGGTTCCGGGTGCGGTTTGGCGTGATTGCCGTCGTCACTGGTGATGATGCACTCGAACATCGGCAGCAGATCCGTATCCTGGTGAGCGAGGAGCAGCTTGTCCCGGGGACTTCCCGTGACCAGACCCATGCGGACCCGGTTCCGCAGTGTTTGCAGGGTTTCCTTGACCCGGGGCAGAGGCGGAAATCCTTCCTGCAGGCGCACCATGAAGCGCCGGTTCCGCTCTTCGATCACCGCATCCGCTGCGGGTTTGGGCAGGCCGAGGGCTTGGGCGATCTCGATGCTTCTCCGGCCGTTTCCCAGATAGTGACGGGCCCAGTATGAGGCCTCCAGGGCAATGCCTGCCGTGGCGAGGGCTTCCCGGGTCAAGGCGAAAAAAACCGATTCGCTGTCGATCAGGATGCCGTCGTTGTCGAAAAGAATCGCCTTGATCATGAAGCTATCTCTCGTTCGGCGTCGGCTCCGGAGGCGGCGCCTTTATTAAAATGGTGCGAGGCGTGGATTTCATAACAAGCCTTCCCGCTTCAGGGGCTCAACGATTCGCAGGGCCGATTCGCTGCGGTCCATGGTGTAAAGGTGGATCCCCGGCACCCCGGCACGGAGCAGTTCACGGCATTGATCGGCGGCAAAATCGGCGCCGAACCCGATCAGGGCCTCTCGGTCGCCCTCCGGCAACGATTCGAGCCGTTGCCGCAGGTCTTCCGGAATAACGGCGCCGCAGATTTCCGCCAGCAGGTCCATCATCTTGATGCTGTAGATGGGCATGACGCCCGGCAGGATGGGGACGTGTACTCCGGCGGACCGGCAACGTTCGCTGAAATCGAAAAAAAAGCGGTTGTCGTAGCAATAATTCGTGATGATGTAGTCGGCTCCCAGGTCCACCTTCCGTTTCAGATTTGCCAAGTCCGCCTCCAGGCTGGGGGCTTCCCGGTGCCCTTCGGGATAACCCGCGACGTCCAGGCAGAAATCGTAACGGGGCCGGATCAAGGCCAGCAGATCGGATGCATGGGGCAAACTTGCCGGATGCGGCCGGAATCCTTCCTCCAGGGGTGGGTCTCCCCGGACCACGAGAATGTTCTGGGCATCCGCTTCCCGATTCGTTTCCATGGTTTGCAGAATATCTTCCGGCGCGAGACCGTATCCCGCAAAATAGGCGATCACCTCCTGCCCCATTTCCTGCTTGAGTGTTCTCAGCAATGCCAGGGAACCCTCCCTGGTCGAACCCCCGGCGCCGTATGTGACGGCGAAGAAATCCGGTTCCAGTGCGACAAGTTCTTCAATGACGCGGCCGAGATTGTCCGCTCCCTTGGGGGTCTTTGCAGGGAATACCTCAAAGGACAGGGTCGGTTTTTTTACCTTCCAGAGGTCGGTCAGCTTCATTCTTTTTTCTCCAGGACATGTCCTTACCCGTGGCGATGCTCACCTCGAAGAAGAGCCAGGTTAAAACATGCCAATCGCAACGGATTGCCCGCTATGGGCAAACACAATCCAAAAATCGGACGTGATCATACTCCATGAAACGGGGAACATCAAGGATAAGGGGGTTTCCGGAATTTATGTCCCGGACTCTCAACCGGAAGGCGGCCGGATAGCCCAAAGCTATCATGCCGATGTATTTATAAAGATTATGAATTGGACTTCCTTTTCGAGATTCCGTTACGTTCCGCAAAACGCCATCCGGTTGCAGCATTGGGATGAAAGAGCATTTTTCTTGTTCTTTAAAAAAGCAACGGCGGACTGAAGTGGGTTCGCTCAGATGTGCCGGTCACAGGCCGGCGAAAAAGAGGGTTGTGCGGCAAATCGGAGCGCTGCCGCTTTTCCCGGGATACGACGAAACGAGGGAGGAATCATGCAGAAAGAGCAAGGATGTCTCGACAGAAGAAAGTTCCTGAAGACGGCGGCCGCGTCGGCTGTGGTGGCGGCCATGGTGCCGGGGCGGGTGGGCGCGTCTCCGTTTCAGAACGATGTCCTTCAAGTATGGTCCTGCGGAGGGCTGGCCGAACCGTTCAACCGCGCAAACAGGCTCTACAGGGAGAGGCACGGTGTTCGGATCGCCTATACGGGAGCCTTCGCCGCGGCCTTGGGCAAGTCCCTGCTCGGTGGCGCAGTTACGGAGGTGTTCGCCGGACGGGTTCTGAAACTGACCCGGAAATTGCGGGAAGAGGAAAAGATGATCTACTTCAGACCGTTCTGTTTTACCGAATACGTGATCGTCACGCCCAAAGGAAACCCGGCTGCTATCCGGTCCTTTGAAGATCTGGGACGGCCGGGAGTGCCCCTCATCCTGCCGCTGACGGCGTCTCCCCCCGGGGGAGACGCCGTCATGGGCATTCTCAAAAAAAGTGGTATCGAAAAGGCGGTGCTCGCCAACACGGTAGCAAAGGAAACCTGCGTAATCAAAATGATGCCCAGGATCATCAATGGCCAGGGACAGGCCTCCATCGTTGAGAAGCGGCTGAGCTGCTTTGCCGAATTTGCGGGACGTGTCGAGGTGATTCCCATTCCGGCGGATCTCTTTCCTCCCGGACCCCTGACATTCACGATCGGCGTGATGAAATATGCCAAGGACCGCGCCTTGGCCGATCACTATGTCGATTTCATGTGTTCCCGTGAGGTGCAGGAGATATTCGAGCAGGAGGGTTTCATATCCGCCTATTCCGACTGCGGACGCGAACTGGTTGAGAAGCTGGGGGTGAAAGATGTCTAAAATCAGTCAAGTCAAGTTCATTGCCACGCCCCTGACCTGGTTGCGACGCACGGTGCAGGCGGCGATGCTCTTCGTTCTGGGCCAATGGTCGTTCTACGGCATTTTCCGCTGTCCCTACCCGGTTCCTTTCGTGGAATGCCAAGTCTGTCCTGTCATTACCTGCTGGGGAAGGATAACGACCCTTTTCTGGGGATTCTGGCTGCTGCTTCCTCTGTCGGTTATCTTGTTCGGACGGGCCTTCTGCGGCTGGCTTTGTCCGGGCGGTTTTCTCAATCAGCTGATCGGCAAGGCTGCTGTTTTCAAGCTGCGTTCAAGAGAAGGTCTGACGCCTTTCATCGCCATGGGCTTTGCCGCCGGATTGGGGGTGACGTTATTCCTGTGGTTTGTTGCGGGGAATCCCCGCTGGATGATCCCGATCCGGATCGGCGGCGATTTCTGGGAGTCCATCACCCTCTCGTTTGAACACGCATCCCTGGCCTGGCTGATCCGGACCTTTGTCGTTCTGGGGCTCGTGGCTGCCGGTCTGGTGATCGCCAATCTTTGGTGCCGCTTTGCCTGCCCGACCGGCGGGGTACTCGAGTTATTCAAGCGGGGGTCGCTATTCCGTGTTTTCAAGACGGATGCCTGCAACAACTGTGACACGTGCCTGAAAATCTGCGAGATGGGAACCCGGCCCGATGAGGTCAACTGTACCAATTGCGGTGACTGCCTCAAGGCGTGCCCGGAAAATGCCATCAAATTCGGCAGAAAGCGGGTGTAACATGCCGAACATTGCGATCGTCGATCGTCGGTGTGCAACACGGCATCCGTGTTTTTACGGTTCGGCCCAGGGGAGATGGGGCCGCATTCATCTCCCTGTGGCCCCCCGGTGCAACGTCCGGTGCAACTTTTGCCGTCGCGGCTATGACTGTGCCAACGAAGGACGCCCGGGGCTGACCCGCCGCATTCTGGAGCCCGGTGAGTGCGTTTCGTACCTGAGCGGGATCATGAAGACACGTTCCGATATTTCCGTAGCGGGTATTGCCGGCCCGGGTGATCCACTCTGCGATCCGGGGCGGACTCTGGAAGCGGTGCGGGCTGTCGGCAACGCCTGGCCTTCATTGCTGCTTTGCCTTTCCACAAACGGTCTGAACCTTGCCGATCACGTCGATTCGCTGGCGGCGGCGGGTGTGACCCACGTGACAGTGACGGTCAATGCCGTTTCTCCTGTGATCAGCAGCCTGATTTACGACTGGATCAGGATCGGAGGCAAGACTCATCGGGGTCGGGAAGCGGCCGAACGGATGATCTTCCGGCAGCGGGAAGCGGTCTTGAAAATGAAAGCCAATGGGATGACCGTGAAAGTCAATACTGTCATCCTGCCCGGGGTCAACGCAGACCATATCCCCCGCATCGCATCGGAAGTGGCTGCTTGGGGTGCCGATGTCATGAACTGCATTCCCTTGATTCCACTGCCCGGGACGCCGTTCGAGCATATCGGCACATTGACGGACACGGAGGTCGAGCAGGTAAGGAGCCTTGCGGCCTTGTCGATACCCCAGATGTACCACTGCCGGCGCTGCCGGGCGGATGCCATCGGGCTACTTCACCAGGAACCGCCGTCGATGGGATCGGCGCCGACGGACATCGGATCAGCGTCTTTCATCCCAGGAAAAGGACACCCGGAGCAGGGTGATTCTCCTGTCTGACCCCCTCAGGCATGCGGGGTGCCGTGCTCCTCCGGTACTCCGCATGCCAACCCCTTCAGGTTCCCCTTTTCCGCATATTCGCCCCGGAGGTTCCGGGGCGTCACGATCTCCAGTGAAGCGACCCTGCTTTTCTGTCTTGACACGGCAAGGGACGGCCTCATAAGTTGCAATTTCTTCAGGGGCAAGATTTTGCTCCCGGAGCAATTAAAAAAGATGCTATGATCCCCCGAAAGTCCCATTTCCCATTCAGCCGGATCCGGGGCGGATCGGCTGCGAACGTAGTGCCGGAGAAGGGAGGCTTTTGGTCCGCCCAGGAGGAGACGTTACATGTTCATCATCCATGTCCAGGCCCAGGTGAAGCCCGCATTCGTCGAAGCCTTTAAGAAAGCCTGCATTGAAAACGCCAGGGAGAGTTTGAAGGAGGAGGGGATCGTCCGCTTCGATGTCCTGCAGCAGCAGGATGAGCCGACCCGCTTTCTCCTGATCGAGGTCTACCGGAACCGGGACGCCCCGTCCCGCCATAAGGAAACGTCCCATTACCGGGATTGGCGCGACAAGGTTCTGCCGATGATGGCCCAGCCGCGGAAGAGCACTTTTTTTGCCAATGTCCATCCCGATGACAAAAACTGGGCCTGACCGGAACGGTCCGCACAGGGCGGACGAAAAGCGCTTTGAATTTGCCAGCGCCCGGCGGATTATCTTCGGCCGACGCACCTTCTCCGAGGTCGCCGCCCT
>CAYPKE010000044.1:0-6429 GCA_964411235.1 uncultured Syntrophales bacterium | reverse complement strand
TCGCCGCCCTGATGACCAATCAGGACGACATGCTGTCATATCTGGAAGTCATCGGCCGCGGGCAACCTCTCGGCAACCCGCCGGTGCCTTTTATCGCCGTTCCGACGACCGCCGGTACGGGTGCGGAAGTCACTGCCAACGCGGTTCTCAAATCCCCTGAACATGGCCGGAAAGTGAGTTTAAGAGGTCCTTTTCTGCTTCCGGCCGCCGTTGTGGTCGATCCCGTTCTCAGCGCGGCTATGCCGCCCGCTTTGACAATTGCGACAGGGATGGATGCCCTGACGCAACTGATCGAGGCCTTTTTGTCACGCAAGGCCAATCCTTTGACCGATGCCTTTTGCCGGGAAGGCTTATCCCGGGTGGGACGTTCTTTGCGCCGGGCCTGGAGAGATGGAAACGACCTTGACGCCCGGGAGGACATGTCTCTGGCAGCGCTTCTGAGCGGCATGGCGCTTGCCAACGCGGGACTGGGGGCGGTGCACGGCTTCGCCGCCGTTATCGGCGGCATGACGGCGATTCCTCACGGCGTGGTCTGCGCCCGCCTGCTCTTCCCGGTATTGAAGATCAACCTGGAGGCGATGGGGCGGACGGAACAAGGGGAAACGATGATGGGCAGGCTTCAGGAAATGGGGCGGCTTCTGACCGGGAAAGCCGGTGCGGGTGCGGCCGAAGGCGTGGAATGGGTCGGGGCGCTGTGCGGTGAAGCGGCCCTGCCGCGTCTCGCGAGCGGGGGATTGCATCCACAGGATTTTCCCACCGTTGTGGCAATGGCCGGAATGTCCAGCAGCATGCGGGGCAATCCGGTTGACCTGTCGGAGAAAGAGCTTTTGGAGATTTTGCAGATGGAGCAACGGCTGAATGAAAGGGATGCCGGTTAGGCAACGTCGGGCGTTTTCCGGATGCTTTGCATTTTGTATCAGCGGAGAGAGGTGAAAAAGTCGCAATGGACACGCAGAAGCCAAGGGGCATAATCTGGGCGGAACGCCTGAAAAAAATCTTTCTGGCGCTCCTGGTGCTGTTTTTTGCGGTAGAATTCGCTTTTTCCCAATCCTGGAGAATCGTGACCGACACGCCGATTCTACACTACGGCGCTTTCTTGATCGACCGTTACGGCGCCGTACTTTACAGGGATTATTTCGAACCGAACATGCCGCTGGTGTTTATGATCCATCTGGCCATCGGCAAGCTCTTTGGCTACGGCGATCTGGCGATCAAACTGATAGATTCCGCTTTGCTTTTGCTTCTCATGTTGATGATGGGGAAGCTGATGCTCGGCTTCGGCCGCTTTGTCGCCTTGACCGGTGCCGTTCTTTTTGGGATCGTTTTTCTCGGTTATGGCCCCTACATGATCATGCAGCGGGACTATCTCGGTATGTTTCCCATCCTGCTTTCCGTCATGATCGCGGTTAATACCGTTCAAATCAAGGGCAGGGCGGGAAAAGTTCTGGCCATCGGCGCCCTTTTCGGCCTGTCCGCTGCGATCAAACCGCTTCTGATCATCGGGTTGCCGGCGCTGATCATTTTCATCAACTGGTCTGACATGCGGGAAGAAGCCTTTTCCCTGCCGCAGCGCCTGAGACGGATCACGGCGGATCACATCCTGGCGCTTTTCGCCGCCACCCTGGTCTTTTCGATTCCCTTGATCTGGTTGTGGACCAAGGGAGGCTTGGGCGCCTATTGGGACATCGTTGTGAATTTCTATCCGCTCTATTCGCAGGTTTCCCCGTGGCACCAGCCGGTTACGGGCATGGAGAAACTCGTGAACAGCGCTCTTGCGATTCAGGGTCTGGCGGAGAAGGGCGGCCTGCTGATCATGGCGGTATTGGGGATGTACCTGTGTCTCAATGAAACGTCTCAGCGGGAACAGCGGAGGGCGCTGTATTTTCTTTGCGCGATGCTGCTGATTTATTTTGCCTATACCGTCATCTCGGCAAAATTCTATCCTTACCACTGGATGCCGTATTACATGTTCCTTGCCCTGCTCGGCGGTCTGATCTTTTACGAGTGCGCTCCGGATCGCAAAACCGGCCTTCGCGTATGGTTTCCCCTGCTGGTCTTCATGTTTGGCGTGATGACGTCCTTGAATCCGGCGAAGCAGTTCATTGCGCAATGGGCGGGACAGAATGCATTCAGTGCGCCCTATGAAAAAGTGGACAGGATGGCGGATTACCTCAGGAAGCATCTCCGTGAGGGCGACCTGGTGCAGCCTCTGGGAGAGATGGTTTCCGGTTCGGTCCATGCGATGCTGATTGCCGAGGCAAAACTGGCGACTTCTTATCCCTTGGATAGGCTGATTTACAATGTCGCGTCGAGCGATTACCTGAATAGAATCCGTTGGCGGTATATAGACCAGATTATGGTGGCGAAACCGCGGTTTATCCTGAGAACATGGAATACAAATAAGAAAGGCAGGCCGGAAGACGATCTGCGCTTTGCGGCGCTGACGGTTTTCCTGCAAGCGCATTACCGGGTTGCGGACGAGGGGAGCGGGTACATCATCTATGCGTTGACATCGGCCCCTCCTTCGAGAACAAACTGACGGAAGAGGTGTTTGCAAAGAGGTTAGCTCCTGCTGCAAAGAATCCCCCAAGCAACCAGGCATCAACGCCGCCGGTCGGACTGCAACATCTCAATTCAAACGCATTTTGACGACGTTCAGCATGGCTTCAAAAAAAATGAAGGGATTCATTTTCGATTTCCCTGCTGCTCGGTCCCGAAACAGGATCGGCATTTCTTCGATACGAAGACCGGCTCTGGCGGCCCGGTATTTGATTTCTATCTGGAACCCGTAACCGCTGGTTTGGATTTGAGAAAGCGGCAACGCCCGCAGGGCTTCGCGGCGGAAGCCGTTGAAACCGCCGGTCAAATCCCGTATGCCCACGCCAAGCATGAGTCGTGCGTAAAGGCTGCCGCAAGCCGAAATCAGTTGTCGGCCCCAATTCCAGTTTCCGACACCGCCTCCGGGAATCCGCCGCGAGCCGACCACCACATCAGCGCGCGCCAGGCGGGCAATCATTTCCGGCAAATACGCCGGATCGTGAGAAAAATCCGCATCAAACTCCACGATATACAAATAATCACGGGCAAGGGCCCAGGCAAAGCCCGCCAGATAAGCTTTGCCCAGACCTTCCTTGGCCTGACGGTGCAGCACATGGACTCTTGGATCTTTGCGGGCCATTTCCGTGGCGAGCCGTCCCGTCCCGTCGGGGGACCGGTCGTCGATAACAAGCACATGGGCTCCAGGAAGCGCCTCCAGAACCTCAGCCGTAATCCCGGCGATATTGTCCCTTTCGTTGTAGGTCGGGATGCAGATCAAGGCTCCCTGCCCCAAGTCCCGGTTCGTCCTCACATCTTCCAATCGCCCGCCGCCTCCCTTCTCCCAACAGGCACCCACGCTGCAATCTGACGGAATGGCACGCTTTACGTGGCCGCGTTATAGGCCGCCGGGTCCAGTGGCGAGCCGGTAGGAAAGGCCCGGGCAGCCAGTTCGCGATCCAGCATGAAGAGGCCCTGCTTGCTGTCGCCGATGTTTTCCATCTGCCGGAGAATCTTTTCCGCATTGGCCTCTTCTTCGATCTGTTCGCTGACGAACCACGCCACAAGCGGCTCCGCCGCGTAGTCGTTTTCCTTGCGGATCAGCTTCATGATGCCGTGGATTTTGCCGGTGATGAATTTTTCGTGTTCGCAGGCGTTCTTCCAGGCTTCGAGGGGCGATTTCCACGTGGTCTTGAGCTGTGTGAGATTCAGGAGGGTCACGGTTCCGCCCCGTTCGCTGATGTGGTCGAAGAATTTCATGGCATGCATCATTTCCTCGTGGGCCTGGATCCGCATCCAGTGTGCCATGCCGTCAAGATTCTCGGATTGGAAATAGGACACCATGGACAGGTAGATGTAGTAGGATTCAAGTTCGTTTTTGATCTGTTCGTTCAGGATGGTCTGTACTTTTTCGCTGATCATGTCTTTCCTCCTTTGTTTATGCGATGTGGCCGGTTGTGGATCATAGGCCGATTAACTTCCGCTTGTAGTGGCAAATACAGGTCTTGTCAATTATTATCAGGTGTGTGCGCAGAAAGGGCCGGGGGCTTCGGTACAGCCTCAACGGGTCATGACGAAGTGCTGTTCTTCCCGCGGGACGTACCACTTGATGAAGTTGTGTCCGATCCCGATGGGCGCGGGTTCGATGCCCCGGAAGCGGGCGTGGATGATGGGAAGCGCGTCCGGCACGTAAAGAAAGTTGTAGGGCTGCTCCTCTGCCAGGATCTCCTGGATGCGGTGGTAGCAGCGCCTTCTTTCCTCCCGGTCGAAGGTGCTGCGACCCTTTTCCAGGAGCTCGTCCACTTCGGGATCGGCAAATGAAATGAAGTTCAGCTCTTCCGGGCGGGTCTTGCTCGAATGCCAGACATCGTAGAGATCCGGGTCCATGGGAATGGTCCAGCCGAGAATCGTGGCGTCGAAACGGCGTTTTGTGATGAAATTGTTGACGAAGGCCGCCCATTCGAGGATGCGGATTTTCATATCGATGCCGATTTTCGCCAGGCTTTCCTGGATGATTTCGGCGCATTTTGCCCGGACTTCGTTTCCCTGATTCGTGATGAGTTCGAAGGTGAAGGGTCTTCCGTTCTTGTCGAGGATGCCGTCGCCGTTGGTGTCCCGCCATCCCGCCTCGGCCAGGAGCGCTTTGGCCTTTTCCGGGTCGTAGGAGTAAGTGCGGACGCCCGGGTTATAGGCCCAGGTTCCCGGTTTTATCGGCCCCGTAGCGGGTTTTCCCAGGCCGAGGAGCACCCCGGAGATGATGGCCTCCTTGTCGATCGCATGGGCCAGGGCCTGACGGACCCTCTTGTCCTCAAAGAGCGGGTTTTTCAGGTTATAGCCCAGATAGGTGTAGGAAAAGGACAGGTAGCGGTATTTATTGAAATTCCGGCGAAACAGGGGCGCCTCCGTCTGGCGGGTGTATTGGAGCGGCGTCAGGCCCATCTGGTCGATTCCGCCTGCCCGCAGTTCGAGAAACATCGTGGCGGTGTCGGGAATGATCCGCATGATGAACCCGTCGATATAGGGACGGCCTTCGAAATAGTGGGGGTTGGAAACGAGGACGATTTTCTGGCCCGTTACCCACTCCTGGAATCGATAGGGCCCCGTGCCGATGGGGTGACGGGTCAGGGGGCTTTTCGTGATGTCCCGGTTTGCCAGGAGGTGCTTCGGATAAACGGCGGCGCCCCAGCTCATGAGCGCCGGGGCGAAAGGCCTGTCGTAGGTGACCCGGAAGGTGTGCGGATCGAGAATTTCCGCTTTTTTGACCTTCAGAAAATCGCCGGCATAAGCCGTCGGTGTTTTCGGATCGATCGTGACCTCATAGGTGTAAAGAACGTCTTCCGCCGTGAACGGATGGCCGTCGTGCCACTTCACCCCTTTGCGCAGATGAAACGTGATCACCAGGCCGTCCGGCGAGATGTCCCATGATTCGGCGAGGTCGCCCACCACGTTGATATCCTTGTCGTATTTGACAAGGCCGTTGAAGATCATGCCCGAGATGGTGTGGGAACTGTTGTCGGAAGCCAGCAGGGGAATGAGGTTCGAGGCGTCGCCGATGGAACCCTCGACCATGATGTCCCCATAGGCGGGCGCCCCGTCCCCGGTGTAATCCGTTTGGGTCTCCGTTGACGGTCCGCAGCCGATGAGTATAAATAGAAGCAGCAGTATGGAACTGAGGCGCATGGGAGTTCCTTGTGCAGTTAGTCGATTTTTAATCGCATAACACATCCCCTCGTATAAAAAAACCGGAATGCGTCGACAAGGGCTTACAGGTTCATGTTGTAAACTTGCATCACCTTGATTCATGATTAGCTTTATCAAGTTAAAAGGATAAGCCTGATTGTTCTGAGAAAAAGGGATGATCCGTGTTCGTTTTAGGACGAGGCATTGTACAGCAGCAAAGGAGGTGCGCCATGGCATGCAAATTCATGAAGAAGGCGGGGGCGATCGTTCTTTTTGGACCCATACTTGTTCTCTGGTTTTTCACGGGATTTTTGGATACGGCGCAGGCCGATCATTTTAAGACAGAAGGATCTTCCCCTTTGGCAGCGCTGAGTTTGGATAAGGGCCAAATCATGGAAAAGCCGACCGTGAAAGTCCTGCCGAGAAGGCAGGTCCGAATACCGGTCAATATCGCAGATCGCAAGGCGGACCTTGCCTGTACCATAAAGGCTTATTATGACGAGAACAGGACGCGGCCGGTCCAGAATCATGTATGGCATCTCGATCCTGGTTGGTACGCTCCTCCTCTGCCCCTGCCATGGCATGTCTATTGGGACGTCGAAATCATGAACAACGGAACCGAGAAGGCGGAGGATTTTTCGGCGAAGATTAACTTTGTATTTGATGGCTCCGATTCAAGTTACCGTTTTTTGAAAGCAACGCTGGCCCCGGGGG
>CAYPKE010000043.1:14295-16351 GCA_964411235.1 uncultured Syntrophales bacterium | reverse complement strand
ACAATGTGTTCCAGATGGAGATCGCCGTGGCAATCGCGGATGCGGTGATCACGAATGCGATTTTCAAACAGTTCACGATGAGAGGTCAGGAAGCGGCGCGCATAACTGCGAATGAAGGTGTGGGCAAAGGAGGGCAAGGTGATCCCGATGTACGCTTCGGTCTGTGAGAAGTTTTCTTCGTGGTTTCTGCTTATCGTTTCCATGCATCCGGTTTCGTCGATGAGGCCTCCCGTCTCCGCATCCTGATGGAAGCGCACGATTCTGTCCGCCAGGGCGTCGAAGATCAGGGGGTCAAATTCCGGATTTAGGAGCAGTTTCTTCAGCATGTTTTTCGCCGGGATTTTCTTCATATGGACGGCGTATTCCAGCACGGTTTCGCCTTCACCCAGCACAATCCTCCCCTGCATGTCGCGCGAAATTGCGACCACTCCCAGGTAGACCTGCGGAGCAAGGCGCCGGTTCAGCCGGACTTCCTCCTCGCAGAAAAACTTGCGTTTGGCGAGAGTCGTAAAGTCAAGGAAGCCGAAATCCACGGCTTTCTTGACTTTATAAACGTCATCCCCGGCAATATAGACCCGGGAAATATGCGTTTCGATCAACGTCACGGGGTCGGCAAGGCCCGGATAAAAGGATGGGGAGGACATGGCCGAAAAAACGTCATGGTTCATGGTAAAAGTCTCCTTGAACGGGAAAATCGCCTCGCAATGTATTGGATACGTCCCAAAGAGGCAAGCTGTATTTTAGGATTGAATATCCTCGCGCGATCTGATAAGTTTCGAAGTAATTTTGTTGCGGTCCGCTGACGGCGGACTTTTCCAATGGAAATCCGTTGTTTTTTCAACCGGGCAGCACATCGCCCGAATCATCCATGAAACAAGTCAACCATTTTTGAAGGAAGGGGAAAAGATGGAAGGAGCATACAGACAGCCGATCAACTTAGGAGGCAGATTAAACATGGTCTTTATTGTTATTCTGCTTGCGGCCTTTGTCGGGTTTTATGAAGTGGTCTGGCTTTTGACCGACTGGTTCTGGTTTCAGGAAGTCGGCTACGAGCAGGTATTCTGGGTTACCTTAACGGCGAAGGTGTTCGTTGGTGTCCTGATCGGGGCGATCTTTCTCCTTCTGTTCGGCGGCAGTCTTATCCTCGCCGATCGGCTGTCCCGGCGGCACAGTTATGCCGACCTTATGGGAGACCAGATGCCCAACTTCCGCTTCATCGACAAGAAAACCCTGTTCCCGCTCCTGCTTGCGATTACGGCGGTCCTGACCCTGATCATGGGCACAAGCGCTTCCGGACAGTGGAACGAATATCTGCTCTTCCGTCACGGTCTACCCTTCGACCTCAAAGACCCGATATTTCAGCGCGACGTATCCTTTTATGTCTTTCATCTTCCCTTTATCATAGGAATGTACCAGTGGGTTTCCTTTTCCCTGATTTTGACGCTGATCGCTACGGCCGTACTCTATTTTGTCAGGGGATCGTTTCTGTTCATCCCTCCCAAGACATGGAACGTGGCCAAACCGGTCCGTACACATTTGCTGATTCTGTTTTCGTTCATCTTTTTTCTCGGTATCCTCGGTGCCTGGATTGATCTCTATCAGCTCATGTTAACCAAGCGCGGGGTCGTCTTCGGGCCAGGATACACGGATGTGACCACGCAGATCTGGATTCTGCGCCTGATGATTGTCATGAACCTGTTGGCCGGCTTGTCGATCCTGGCCTACGTCATGAAGGATAACTGGAAAATACCGGCCGTAGTCGTGCTGGCCCTGTTTGCGGTTTCGATCGTCGGCAAGGGGCTCTACCCGAATTTCGTTCAGAAATTCAGGGTACTTCCCAACGAACTGTCCTTCGAGCTGCCTTACCTGGAACACAACATCCAGTTCACGCGCCATGCGTACGCCCTCAACAGGATCGAGAACAGGGATTTCCCCGTAGTGGACAATCTGACCCAGCGTGATCTGCAGAAAAATGACCTCACGATCAAAAACATTCGCCTTTGGGAACACGCACCGCTGCTGCAGACTTTTGCGCAGATGCAGGAAATCCGAACCT
>CAYPKE010000043.1:0-14285 GCA_964411235.1 uncultured Syntrophales bacterium | reverse complement strand
CGCTACATGATCGACGGGGAGTACAGACAGGTCATGCTGTCCCCCCGGGAGCTCAGCTACAACGCGTTGCCGTCACGGACCTGGGTGAACGAGCACCTGATCTACACCCACGGCATCGGCGTCGTTCTGGGGCCGGTGAACCGCGTGACGCGGGAAGGCCTTCCGGAACTCTTCATCAAGGATATCCCCCCCGTATCCGACGTGGATCTGACCGTGAAACGTCCGGAAATTTACTACGGCGAGATGTCGAACGAATATGTGTTCGTCGGCGGGAGGAGTCCTGAATTCCACTACCCCATGGGTGACCAGAATGTGTACACGCGTTACGAGGGCACAGGAGGTGTGCCGCTTAATTTTTGGCGGAAATTCCTGTTTGCGATCCGTTTCGGGTCCATCAACATTCTCATCGCGGAAGAACTGACACCCGGAAGCCGCATCATGTACCAGCGCCGCGTCAGGGAAAGGATCGCCAAGGTCGCGCCCTTTATCCGGCTCGACGCCGACCCCTACCTTGTCATTTCGGATGAGGGGCGATTGTTCTGGATCGTTGACGGCTACACCGTGACCAGCCGCTTTCCCTATTCCGAGCCGACAGGCGGCCTGGGGAACTATGTCCGCAATTCCGTCAAGGCCGTCCTCGATGCCTACAACGGGTCCGTCAGGCTCTATATCAGCGACGACAAGGATCCGATCGTCATGAGCTACGCCGCCATGTTTCCCGGACTTTTCACACCCATGCAGGACATGCCCGATGACATCAGAAACCATATCCGCTATCCCCAGAGCATGATGACCGTCCAGGCCCGGATGTTGCGCACCTATCATATGCAGAATCCCCAGATCTTCTACAACAAGGAAGATGTCTGGGCGATCCCGATGAGACAAGGCGGGCTCGGACAGGCACAGCAGGAGATGGAGCCCTACTACACGATCATGAAGATTCCCGGCGAGACAAAAGAGGAATTCATTCTCCTTCTGCCCTTCACACCGACCACACGGAACAACATGTCGGCCTGGATGGCTGCCCGCTGCGACGGCAGCCAATACGGCGAGCTGATCGTCTACCACTTCCCGAAGGACCGTCTTGTCTTCGGTCCGCAGCAGATCGACGCCCGGATCAACCAGGATACGGAAATAGCCCAGCTCATGACCTTATGGAGCCAGGGCGGCTCGACGGTCGTACGGGGCAGCCTGCTGGCCATTCCCATCGAGCAGTCTATTCTTTACGTGCAGCCCGTTTATCTCGCCGCCGAACGGGGGCAGTTGCCCGAATTAAAGCAGGTTGTGGTCGCCCATGGCAATGCCATTACCATGGACGATACGCTGGAAATAAGCCTGAAGCGTCTTTTCGGCGGGCAGATTCCAAGGGAAACGGAACCCGAAGCGGAGGCGGTCAGGAGGGTCACGGTCAAATCGGACCGTGAGGCCGCTCTGGAAGCCTTGCGCCATTACCGTCGCGCGCAGGAAATGCTGCGGCAGAATAATTGGACGGGATACGGGGACGAGCTGAGAAAAATGGAAACGATTCTCCGATCCCTCGAACAAAGATAGGGTACGGAAACGCCATGGTGTCAGGTCCGGCTGAATGCCGCCTGGATCGTGCGTGACAAGTCAAGATAGGAAAAGGGCTTCTGCAGGAAAAGCGTATCCGGATCCAGGACGCCGTGGTGGGCAATTACCTCTTCGGGATACCCCGACATATACACGACACGCATGGCCGGAGAGAATTCCCTGACCTGCTCGTAAAGCTCCCGGCCGGTCATTTCCGGCATGATCACATCGGTCAGCATCAGGTCGATGCCTGCCCGCTGTTCGCTGCTGATGCGAATCGCGTCCCGCGTGTCGCGCGATTCCATGACTTTGTGACCCATCTGGTCTAGGAAACGGCAGGCCAGGATGCGCACAGCCGGATCATCCTCAACCACCAGAACACGCAAGGGGCGCACCGCGATATCTGCAGGGGGCGCTCCGGTTGATGTCTCTTCCTGTTTTTCGACGTCAGACACGGGAAGATACAGCATGAAGGAGGTTCCTTGGCCCCTGCGGCTGGAAACCTCGATATGCCCCCCGTGCTGGCTGACGATGCCGTAAACCGTGGCCAGGCCCAGTCCGGTCCCCTTTCCCTGCTCCTTGGTTGTAAAAAAAGGATCGAAGATTTTCTTACGGGTCTCTTCATCCATGCCGCAACCCGTATCGGTAAATGTGAGGCGTGCATAGTCACCCGGCACAAGCCCGGGATGCAGGCGCGAGTCTTCTTCCGTAAGACGGACATTGGCGGTTTCGATGAGGAGGTTTCCCCCGTCCGGCATGGCATCCCTTGCGTTGACCGCGAGGTTCATCAGAATCTGCTCCATTTGGGAAACATCGGCCATGATCGGTTGCAGATCGGGGGCGAGGTTTTTCCGGATTTGAATATCCTCGCCGATGAGCCGCCTCACGAGCTTTTCAAAATCCAAGATAATGCCGTTTAAGCTGGTTACCTTGAAGGCCAGCATCTGCTTGCGTCCGAAAGCCAGGAGCTGCCGCGTCAGGGACTTGGCCCGTTCTCCCGCTTTCTGAATCTCCAGAAGCGATTCCCGGTGTGGCGAACCGGGAGGTGTCATGTATTCAAGGGTCAGCTCCGCATACCCCAGGATCGCCGCCAGCATGTTGTTGAAGTCATGGGCGACGCCACCGGCCAGGCGGCCGACGGATTCCATTTTCTGGGCCTGCAGGAGCTGCTCCTGCAGGGCGCTGTTTTCCTCCTCGGCGCGTTTGTGCGCCGTCAGATCGCGGACCGTCGCCACAATAACGGGCTTGCCTGATAAATCCATCCGGCTGAGATGCACTTCAACGGGGAATTCGCTTTCGTCACGAGGCCTGCGCGCCCGCCATTCGAATAGGGCGTTTTCGCCGGTCATAACCCCGGACCAGGCGTTGCGGACCATCGCAAGATCATTGCCGGCGGCGGACAGGTCGCCGATGACGGACAAAAAAGGCACTTCATGAGGTTCGATTCCGTACAGGTCAAGGGTCCGGCTGTTAGCGAAAAGGATGTGCCCCTCCCTGTCATGTACGAAGACGGCATCGTGCACGTGATCGAAAACACGGCGCAGCGTCGCTTCGGACGCCGCCAGGGCCTGCCGGGCGTCCAGGCTTTCCTGGTACAAGACGAGGAAAATCAGCACGATGACGGTAAGTAGCAGAACGATCGCGATGGGCATCAGACGTGCGCGGCCGATTTCCTGCGCCCAGAAACCCGCATCAAAATCAAAAACCAGGTGGACCTTTTTCCCTTCGAACTGAACGACGGGAGACACGCCGGTGATCCAGGACCCCCAGCGGTCATGGAGGGGTCCGATGATGTCGTGCCGGTCGCCACTCAGAAGCTGAAGGTATGCCGTAGAAGCCTCCTCGTAGTATTGGCCGGGAGGGGAATAGTCGGGTGAATCGGGAGGTTCCGAATCCACAAGGACGTAGCTTGCCTGGTCCCGGTATCCCATCAGGCACACAAACCGGCTGTGGGGCGTCGCCTGATGCAGGCGGATCATTTTCTCTTTCAAATAGGCATAAACAGGATTTGTGAGATCGGCTTCACTCCAGGAAAGTTGCCTGATCAATGCCGGATCCAGACTCACCGCGGCCAGATGCACATGCAGGATGAGGTCGTTCTTGAGCTGCAGGGTCTTGCGCTTTCCGCAGTAATCAGTTGCGGCCCAGCCGGCGGCAAGCATGAAGAAGAGGGATGCGATCGCCGTCAGCCGTCTGTAATTCATTTTCCGGGGCTTATCGGCATCACCTCCTGCAGTCTGATGAAAGAAAATATGGAAATAGAATGACAAGGCGATACCCAGGGCCAGGATCGCCCGTAGCGCATGCACGGGCAACCCGCTCAGGTCAGCAAAAGCGGTTTCGTTGATCTGCGAGGCCGGAAAGAAAGTTGCCTCCGGCACGACGATGCCGGCTGTCATGCCATACAGCAAGAAGGTGCCGGCGGCAACCGGCAGGGAAGGGGACCGATGAGGGTGCCGTTTCCGGAAAAGCCAAATCACGTATGCGGCAGCGCAGAGACCGGTGATGCCGAGGGTATAGCGAAGGGAAACGGTCATCGCTTCCGGATCGCAGAAGAAACCCCACCCGGAACTCAGGAGCAGCAAGACTGTCAGGGCCGGGGGGATCCGGCGCCCCTTAAGGAAACAAAAACCCCGCCGGCTAAATTCCAGAAGAAGGAAAAACGAAAAGGCCAAAACAGCCAGGCGCAAAGTATGAAGGAACGCCTGGTCGGGAAGACTCAGGGCGGCCATCTCGAGCAATTCGCCGAGCCCGTGCAAAAAACCGAAAAGGGCCAGCCATATCCAGGGGAAACGGTCTTGACGGGCTTCCCTGCGGGCCAGGACGAGAATGACCGCGCCCAGGAACAGAAAAGCGAATCCGTTGAGGAAATAAAGATAGTCCAGGTGCTGATTGAATATTGGGTTCAAAGCTAAAGCTTCTCCGCAAGGAACGGTGATTTCTTGAAAACCAGCCGGTACCGGCACCGGATTTGAGAAATCAAGATCATGCTTTTCTTTCTGTTTATCGGCTTACCTGACGACTTTATTAAGCCCGGCCTGATTCACGCCTTCTCCGCCCGCAAAGGAGCATCCCTTGGGGGATGCCATGCCCGCGGCGTCAACGGAAGATTCGGCTTGTCAAGGATACGTGATCCGGGTTAATAGTATCGGCATTGCATCGGTAAAGCCGATAGCACATCCGGACGGAAAAATCACCCGTGTTGATTGATACCCATGCCCATCTGAATGAACCGGTCTTTGCGGAAAGGCTGCCGGCCGTCATTGCACGGGCCCTGTCGCAGGGGGTGACGCACTGCATCGTCCCGGCTTACGACGTCGCCTCCCTCGAACGCACACGGATGCTGCATGCAGCATATCCGGCGTTTATCCATCCCGCTTACGGCATCCATCCCTGGTTTATCGAAGAGGGCTTCGATACCGCCGCATTGGTCCCCTATCTGGAGAAGGGAGATGCCATCGCCATAGGGGAGATCGGCCTGGACTATGGTTTCGGCGAGATACCCCCGGAGGTTCAAAAAACGGTGTTGATCCGCCAAGTCGAGATGTCGATTGAGTATCAACTCCCCGTGATCGTTCACTGCCGTAAAGCCTTTGACGAGCTTTACGCAATTATGTCCGAATACCGGAACGAAGTTCGGGGGGTGATGCATTCCTTTTCAGGCAGCCTCGAATGGCTGCATCGATTCGTTGACCTCGGCTGGTATATTTCTTTTTCCGGCTCCGTCACCCGGAAATCGGCGCGAAAATACCACCGGAACGCCCAAGCCGTTCCCGCCAACCGTTACCTTCTTGAAACGGATGCCCCCTCGATTGCCACGGAGACAACCGTCGCATCGGACGTAGAACCCGACCACCTCATTGAGGTGGCGGAGAAGATGGCTGAGCTCAGAGGGGAAACCATGGAGCAAATCATATCGGACAGCTCGGCAAACGCCCGGAGGCTGTTCCGCTTTCCCGGGGACAGCCCGTCATGACGAAGGCGGCCGATCTCTTCCTCCGCAACCGGATGCTCTACGGCGAAGCAGGGTTTGAGCGCCTGCAGCGGAGCTTCGTCTGCGTGGTGGGGCTGGGCGGCGTGGGTTCCTATGCCGCGGAGGCCATGGTCAGGGCCGGCATCGGCAAACTGCGGGTTGTCGATTGCGACTGCATTGCACCGTCCGATGTCAACCGGCAACTGATCGCCCTGGCGACAAACCTGGGCGTCGCGAAGGTGGCGGCGGCCCGGGAGAGATATCTTCAGATTAATCCTCAGGTGACCGTGGACGGGCGCATGGCTTTCTTTCACCGCGACACCGAGGAAGATCTGCTCGGGACGGACCTCGATTACGTCATCGATGCGATTGACAGCCTGAATCCGAAAATCGAACTGATCCGCTGCTGCCAGGAAAAGGGCATTCCCATTCTTTCATCCATGGGCGCCTCCGGACGTACGGATCCCGGTGCCATCCGGATCGACACCCTTGAAAACTCGGTGATCTGTCCCCTCGCCAGGACTTTGCGAAGGCATCTGCGGCGGCGGGGCATCGGAACCGCCTTTCCCGTCGTCTACTCGACGGAACCGGTTGCCAGGCGGGTAGATACGATCGAGGCGCCGACGCTGTCAGAGACGGGAACCTACCTGCGGGGTCGCAACCGCCAGGTGCTGCCAAGCCATCCCACCCTGCCGGCCATCTTCGGCTTGACTGCAGCGAATTACGTCATCCTTTCCCTGGCAGGCATGCGCCAGAAAGAATGATCGGGACGGAAAAAATTAAAGTGACGCGCCGAGGGCGGCCTTCTTTTCCTTGAGAACGGATTCAAAAAGGCTGCGTATTTCCGAAAGTTCAGACTCCGTAGCGGCCTCGAAGCGCATGACCAGAACGGGCTGGGTGTTGGAGGCGCGCAGAAGGCCCCAGCCGTTGGGGAAATGAATGCGCAGACCGTCGATGTCGATGAGATTGTATTGCCCCTGGAAAGCCGCTTTCACCCCCTCCACGACGGAAAACTTGACCGCGTCCGGGCAATCCACCCTGATTTCCGGGGTGGAGAAAGTTTGCGGCACATCGGCCAGCAATTCGCTCAATTTCATGCCCGTGCGGGAGAGAATTTCTATGAGCCGCAGGGTCGCGTAAACGGCATCGTCATAACCGAAATAGCGATCGGCGAAAAAGACATGCCCGCTCATTTCGCCCGCCAGCAGGGCTTTTTCCTCTTTCATCTTCCCCTTGATCAGGGAATGACCGGCCTTCCACATGATGGGGCGTCCGCCGCGGGAGGCGATATCGTCGTACATTTTACGGGAGCACTTGACCTCGCCGATGATGGTTGCGCCGGGATTGTCTTCGAGCACATGGCGGGCGAACAAAAGGAGCAGCACATCACCCCAGATGATCTCGCCCCTGTCATCCACGACGCCGATGCGGTCTGCGTCACCGTCGTAGCCGATTCCCAGGTCAGCATGGTTTTCCCGGACCGTACGGATCAGCTCGGTGAGATTTTCCGGCACGGTCGGGTCCGGGAAGTGATTCGGAAAGCGTCCGTCGGGTGTGCAGTGGATGTCGATGATGCGGCAGCCGAGGCGGCGCAGCAGCGGCAGGGCGTAATGTCCTCCCGTGCCGTTGCCGCCGTCAACCGCCACGGTGATGGGTCTCTCAATGACGACATTCTCAAAGAGATGGTCTTCATACGCTTGAGCGACGTCGGCTACGAGAAAACGGCCCGTCCCTGACGCATAGGCCCCTTCCCGCATGATGGCGTAAATCTTTTGAATGGCCTCGCCGTAAATCGTGTCGGGTCCAATGCAGATTTTGAAGCCGTTGAATTCGGGAGGATTGTGGCTGCCCGTGACCATAACGCCGCCGTCGGTTTTCAGATGGCGAATGGAAAAATAGAGCATCGGCGTCGTGCAAAGCCCGATCCGGGTGACATCAACACCTGAACGCCGCAGTCCGTCGGCCAGAATGTCCCGGTAAGCAGGGGAACTGAGTCGGCAGTCATAACCGAGGGTCATGGTCTTCACACCGCATGAACGGGCGTAGGTGCCGATCGCCCGGCCGAGATCCAGGACGATTTCATCGGTAAGATCAGCATCAACGATTCCACGGATGTCGTATTCGCGAAAGATATCTTGGTTGAGCATGGCGCCTCGCTTGATAACGTTTTGTATCCCGGGAAGGAATTCCCGGAAAGCAACGGTTCCGGGCTTCATAATAGATGGCGGATTGAAAAGTCAATGAAAAAAGGATACGTGAAATCAGAGTGGTTTTCGACGGGCGCCGATGGCGATGTCCCTGATTTCCGTGACCCGTGAAAGCAGGAAATCCGGCCCGGCAAGCCGGAGATTTTCCATCTCGCCCGTTCCGGTGGTCACGGCGGCGGTGAAGGTGCCCACATCGCGGCCGACGCGGATATCGATGGGGTGATCTCCCACCATGAGGGAACGGGCGGGGGAAGCGTCCAGGCAAGACAGCATCTCCCACAGGTGGCGCGGGTCGGGTTTCACGTAACGGGTCATTTCCCTCGTAATCAGGGCGGCGATGTAATCGCCGTAATCCGGGAAGACTGTTGCGACCGCGGCGCGGCAATTGCGCGTAATGATACCGGTGGTGATGCCCGCTAGCGACAGGTCCCCAAGGAGGTCCCTTACGCCGTCGAAAAGGGCTGTTTCTACAGCGGCCTCCGTTTCCATCGCGGCAAGCTTTTCCATGGCCTCGCGGAAAAAATGTTTTCCCAGGCCGTCTTTGGCGTCGAGACCGGACGCTGCGGCCTCGATCATTTCCAGGATGTAAAGGTGTGCGTAATCCTGCGGATTCAGTCCGTAACGATCCAGAAGGCTGCAGATGGCGGAACGCATGGCGCTGAAGTCGAGGTGAAGTTCCGCCAGGGTCCCGTCGAAATCAAAAACAACGGCGGCAAAGCCGTCATCCGGTGGTATTTTCCTGAAGTGCGCCTGATTTTTCATGGGTTCCGTTTTTTTTCCCTTCCTTAATTTCAGGGGCCGATGCCATGGCGGTCCCCTTTACCCGCTCCGTTCACCTGGGCTTCAGCCATGTCCTTTTCGATGGTGCGGCAGCAGGCCAGGCAGAACACAAGGGCGATGACAATGAACAGCGGAGCGATGAGCAGGGCCTGCCGGAGTTCGAACAGATCGGACAGCCAGCCGATGATAGAGGGAGAAAGGGCGTCACCCAGGGCATGGATGATAAAGATGTTCAGGGCGAAGGCCGTGGCGCGGAAGAGGGGATTGGACACGTTGATGATAATCGTGTTCAGGGGCCCCGTATTGAGAAAGAGCATGCATTCGGCCAGGAATATGGCGACCATGCAGGAGGTCAGATCGGGCGTCAGGATCGCGAAGACACAGCAGGGGATGCTCAGGAGAAATCCCGCGGCGGAGACGATGAGATATCCCTTGGCCGTTCTTTTCTGCAGCAGATCGCCCAGCCATCCACCCAGGAGGGTGCCGCCGATGCCCGCCAGGACGGTAACGGCTCCGAAAAGGGTATTGGCTTCCATGATGTTCAGGTCATGGTAACGGTAAAGGAAGGTCGGCGTCCACTGGGCAAGCCCCCCCAGGGCAAAGGTCATGGCCGCCATGGCCAGCGCGTTTAGCATGTAGGAACGGTTCCGGAAAAAGGCAAGATAAGGCTGAAGCGAAAAACGTGCTTCAAGACGGCCGGGATGGCGAAGCTGCTCATAGACGATGCCCGAGACGCGCCACAGCGGCACCGCAAGGAGCAGGCCCGGAAGGGCGACGATGAAAAAGGCGGCACGCCAGCCGAAATGGTGCGCCAGAACCCCTCCCAGGAGGTAACCCAGGGCGCTGCCGACGGGTATGGCCAGGAAGAAGAAGGCAAGGACCCGCCCCCGCACCTCCTTGGAAAAGGCGTCCGAGAGCATTCCCGGAGAAACGACGCCGAAGCTCGCCTCGCCGATACCGACCAGGGCACGTGATGTGAGAAGCGTCCAATAGGACATGGCCATGCCGGACATGGCCGTGGCAATGCTCCAGAGGCCGAGACCCGCGGCGGCGGGCCGGTTGGGCCTCATCCGGTCTCCGATCCAGCCGAGGACAGGGGCAAAGACCATGTAGGAAAGCATGAAGGCCGTGCCGAGGAGGCCGAGCTGTGTGTCGGAGAGGCGGAAATCGGTCTTGATCAGGGGGAAAACGGCATAGAGAATCTGGCGGTCAATGTAATTGAGGAGATTGGCCGCCAGCAGGAGAAAAAGGATGATGTATTTCGAATTGCGGTTCAATGCGGGAAACAGTCCTTAAGCACAATTCGGAGGCATGCCATGGCAAGCCTCCGAGCGTTTTCGCTTCATTTTTGAGAAAAAGGTTACTTCACCCGTGTCCAGGTGGCGGTTCTTCCCAGCAGGGATATGCCGATGAATCCCCTCACGGCCAGGGTGTCCTGCTTTTCCAGGGTCATTTTGCAGCGGTAGGTCTTGCCGTTTTTCGGATTGTAGATGTGGCCGTCCTCCCAGACCCGGTCGCCCGTCTGCCTGAACCCGTCCAGAATCTGCAGACCCATCAGGGGCTGACTGCGTTTGCGCGGATCCGGATTGTGGCGGTCAATCTTGGTCTGCCCCGCCATGCCCATGGCATCGTCCCCGGGATAGACAGGCTCTTTCATAAAGACGATCTTGCCGGCATAGCGATCCCCTGTCCGGTAAATCTCGATCTGGGCGCTTTTTTCATCATTCCACCAGAGACCGGAAAGGGAGCCCGCGTCTGCCGCGGCCGCGGGTGCAGAAAAAGCGACGAGCAACAAGAGCAGGATGGCATGGAAGAAGCGTTTCATTTTTGGGTATCCTTTCTTTCCTTCAGAATCTGGTGATGCAGCGTTTGGAAATCTTTCGGAGGAAGCGCCTCTCCCTTGCGCACCAGGCGCACGGCGGATGCCGGACAGGGCACGGCGCAGACACCGCAGCCGATGCACCAGTCCTGATCGACGACGGGGACGCCGTTTACCATGCGAAGGGCGTTCACGGGACAGGCGTCCACGCAGAGCCCACAGCCGGTGCAGCCGTCGGCGTCCGTTTCCCGGATGAAGTAGGTGGCCATCAGGACATCGCGGGGAATTATCCGGCGGCGAATAGTTCCAACCGACCAGCAGCAGCACCCGCAACAGTTGCAGGCATGCTTGATGCCTTCGCGGGCGTTGTCGACGAGATGCACGAGCCCTGCCTCCTCCGTTCTGCGTAGGATGTCCCGGGCTTCGTCACTGCTGATTTCGCGTCCGATGCGGGTGTCGATCAGGTATTCAGCCAGGTCGTCGAATTTGATGCAGCTCTCGAGGGGGTGCCTGCACTGCCTTTTGCCGATCAGCTCAAGGGTGGCCCGGCAGGGGCAGTGCACCACGGCGATGCGGGCGGCGCGCGCAACGACGTCCTCCATCATCTCGAAGGGAAAGACGGCGTGGGAATCGGGATCGAAGGCGGCCGCCGCCGGCAGGTAACGGTAGGCCTTGGACGGCGTGGAGCCGAAAGCCTGCTCCAGATCGGGAATCCTGCTGTACCTGACCACCATTTCGGCGGTCATTTTCGCTTCGGGGGCGCTGATTCCCCGCCAGAAAAAAGTCTGGGGAAATCCGAACCCGAACTGGTGCAGGGCGTAGCCCGTCTGTCCGTCCGGCATTTTTTTCGAAAACAGCAGGCCCCGATGGGCAAGGCTTTCCAGGACGGGACTGATCTCCGTCTCCGCCATGCCCAGGGCACCTGCGACATGCGAGGCCGGCACGCATTCAAAGGGAATCACGCCCGTCGGAATGGACAGGGCCACTTCGGCTTCAAAAGGGGAGAAGTTCGCTTCCAGGATGGGAATCAACTCCGCCTTGTCCGGATAACCCATTCCCAATGCGGCGAGATGCTTTCCCAAGCGTTCAAAAAATTCGTTCGCCATGTTCACGTCCTCCAAACTGCCTGGCTTTGATCATGAATTTGGGCTATATGTAGCATAAACCGGTCACGAAAAATAGAAATTATAAGCCCGCAACGGCCTGCCATGAAGATGGGGCGGATAAGAGTTTACGGGATGTTCCGCTTGTGATACGAAGCCGGGGCATGGCGCGTCAATCCGCAACAGGAAAGGGCGCACAGCCAACGCCAAAAAACGGGACGGAAGGAGCAGTCAAATTGGAAATCGCTATTCTCGGATTGCCGCAGAGCGGCAAGAGCACGCTTTTTGAAATCATGACGGGCGTCAAGAGCAGGGAGATGCACGGGGAGGCATTCGTGCGGGGCGCCTCCGCAGTTCCCGATGCGCGTTTCGACCGCCTCGTCCAAATCTACAAGCCGGCGAAGGTATCACCGGCAAAAGTGCCCTTTGTGGACGTCAACGCCTCCGGCGAAAAAGCCTGGAATGCGATCCGCCAGAACACAAGCAGCGCCGACGGATTCCTGCACATCATCGACGGGTTTACGACCTCCGATGTGGCCGACATTGCGGCGCAGTACCACAAACTCACGGAGGACCTGATCCTTTCGGACATGATCCTGGTCGAAAACAGGCTGGAAAGGATCGGCAAGGTGCCCCGGAAATCCATGAAGCCCCTGGAACTTCTTCAACTGGAACTGATGCCGCGGATCCATGCTCACCTGGAACAGGGCCGGGTCATCCGGGAACTGGCCTTCACCGAGGAGGAAATCAAGTCTCTCCGCAGCTTTGCCTTCTGGACGATCCGCCCGGAACTGGTCGTCGTCAACCTGCCTGAGGACAGCAAAACCGACCTGGGAGCCGTGGTGGCGCAACTCCCCGAAGGAGTCCCGCTGGTCGGTATCTCCTGCCAGGTCGAAATGGAGATCATGGGCCTCAACCCGGCGGAGCAGCAGGAATTCCTCGCCTCCCTGGGTATAACGGAACCGGCCTATCACCGCATCATCCGCGAAGCGTTTAAGCTGCTGGGGTGCATTTCCTACTTCACCGTCGGCGAAGACGAGGTCAAGGCCTGGGTGATCCCCCAGGGAACGAAGGCGCCCCAGGCGGCCGGCGTCATCCACAACGATTTCGAGCGCGGCTTCATCAAGGCGGAGGTGATCGGGTTCGACGAATTCGATCAATACGGCGCCATGGCCCAGGCCAAGGCAGCCGGAAAGGTTCGCTTGGAAGGGAAAGACTATGTCGTCCGCGACGGCGACATGATCACGTTCCGCTTCAACGTGTAATACGGGTTTCCGATCCGGTGCGGGCGCGCAGGGAGGAAGAAAATGACAAAAAGTGAACTGACCCCGGCGGATCTCCGTCAATTGGAACAGGAGGGCCTGACGCGGGAGGATGTGACATCGCAACTGGAGAAATTCCGCTTTGGCACCACGCCGGTCACCCTGCTGAAACCCTGCACACCCGGCGACGGCATTGAAGATCTGTCGGAGACCGAAAAGGCCGAATGCATCGCCCGGTATGAGACGGCGGCGCCATCTCTGGATATCCTGAAGTTTGTCCCCGCATCGGGTGCGGCCACGAGAATGTTCAAGGACTGGTTTAAGACAATCGATGAAAACGACGATCAGGACGGTGTTTTGGCACGCTTTGCCGCCGGAGCTTACGACTATGCCTTCAGCGCGGATTTGGAAGCAATCCTCCATGAGCACGGCATTGACCTGCGCCAGTGGCTGGCCCTGGGCAGGATCCGGGAGGCAATGGCGGCGGTCCTTCTGGAGCACGGCCTGAATTACGGGCGGCTGCCGAAGGCCCTGCTGCGGTTCCACCGCTACGGCGATCGAAGCCGCACCGCCCTGGAGGAGCATCTGGTTGAGGCGGCGGGTTATGCCCGTTCCGGGGGAAACCTGTGCCGGCTTCACTTTACGGTTTCGCCGGAGTTCATCGACCCGGTGCGCCGCCATGTCGGCGACGTCGCGGAAGCCTATGCGTCGGAATTCGGGGTTCGCTACGACATCACCCTTTCGGTGCAGAGCCCGGCGACAAACACCATCGCCGTCGATCCGGACAACCGCCTGTTCCGGGACGAACGGGGTTGTCTCGTTTTACGGCCGGGGGGGCACGGGGCGCTGCTTTATAATCTTAACGCCCTCGAGGCCGATCTCATCTTCATCAAGAACATCGACAACGTGGCCCACGACCGCTTCAAGGAGCCGTCCTATGCGGCGCGGAAAGCCCTGGCCGGATTTCTCCTGATCAGGCGGGAACGCATCTTCCGGTATCTAGAAGCCCTCGCCCGGGCGAACGCCGCTGCGCGCACCCTGTCCGAAATCAGCGACTTCTGCCGGGATATCCTGCACATGACATTGCCGGACGGGTACCGGACCCTTTCCGCCGGTGAAAAGAGAACGTTCCTGCAGGACAGGCTGGACCGTCCCATCCGGGTCTGCGGCATGGTGCGGAACACGGGCGAGCCCGGCGGCGGCCCCTTCTGGGTGAGGGAACGGAACGGCGACATCACCAGGCAGATCATCGAGCAGTTTCAGGTGAATGAGGAATCCCCCGGCCAGCAGGCCATCTGGTCGTCCTCCACCCATTTCAACCCGGTGGACCTGGTCTGCGCGACCCGGAACTGGCAGGGGGGAAAATTCGATCTGTCGGCGTTCGCCGATCAGAATGCGGTCTGCATATCCCGCAAAACCGAGAAGGGGAGGGCCCTGAAGGCGCTGGAGCTGCCGGGCCTCTGGAACGGTTCCATGGCGCGCTGGATTACGCTTTTCGTGGAAATGCCCCTTATCACATTCAATCCCGTCAAGTCGGTTGAGGACCTGCTGCGCAGAGAGCACCAGCCGGAATAATGCGCACCGGCTTCA
>CAYPKE010000042.1:0-16475 GCA_964411235.1 uncultured Syntrophales bacterium | reverse complement strand
GGGAGGCACCGCCCTTATCGGGGATCCGAGCGGGAAAACGGAAATGCGACAGATCCTGACCCGGGATCGGATCGATCATAACGCCCGCTGCTTGCAGCAGCAACTTTCGCATTACCTCGATTTCAGCGATGGGCGGGCGATGCTGCTCAACAACGCCGACTGGCTGGTCAAACTGAATTATATCGAATTCCTGCGCGATATCGGTCGGCATTTCAGCGTCAACAAGATGCTGGCTGCGGAAAGCTACCGCTTGCGTCTGGAAAGAGGGCTCAATTTCATCGAATTCAACTATATGCTGCTTCAGGCTTATGATTTCCTCTATCTCTTCAACCGTTTCAACTGTGTCCTGCAGATGGGCGGCAATGACCAATGGGGGAATATGCTGGCCGGAAGCGACCTCATCAGGCGTGTCACGGGCAAGAATGCCTTCAGCATGACGTTTCCCCTCATTACCACCGCATCGGGTCACAAGATGGGAAAAACGGAAAAGGGAACGATCTGGCTTGACGGCAGCCTGACATCACCTTACGAATACTACCAGTATTGGGCCAATACGGAAGATGACGATGTGGAGCGTTTTCTGGGACTGTTTACGTTTCTTCCGATGGAGGAGATCAGGGCGGTACGGTCCCTTGATGGGGCGGAACGTAACATGGCGAAAACCGTGCTGGCCTATGAAGCGACCAAGGTGACCCACGGTCAGGAGGCTGCACTTGCCGCCTGGAAGGCCGCGGTGGAAGCCTTTCAAGTCAAACCGGTATCGGCGGAGTTATTTACGACAAGCACCATTCCCCGGATGGTGGAAGGCCGGGACGGTGCGGCATTGCCGTCAATCAGAAAGACCCGAACGCAAATGGATGCGGGGATCGCGGCCTTCGAACTGTTTTTCGAGGCCGGCCTCTGCACCACCAAAAGCGAAGCCAGACGTCTTCTGTCACAGGGCGGCGGTTACGTCAACAATCGCCCCATCGCTGCTTTTGACGAGAAGATTACCTGGCAGGATTGCGATGAGCAGGGAAGAATAAGGCTAAGAAAAGGAAAGAAAAAGCATGTTGTCGTAGACGTATCGGAAGATTAAATCATAAGCGGGGGGGTCCGCTTAAGAATTAATCTTGACAAGGAAGGGACACGGTTTTAATTTAGCATAACAATTTTAATTAGGAGGGCACGCTATGAAGGTAACTGTAGGAGCGATACTGGGTGTACGTAGGTTGCTGGGTTGGCACAATACTGAGATGGTGCTTCCGGAGGGTGCAACGCTGGGGGACTGGTTGAAGGCGATAGAGGTTCCGGGAGTGGGAAGTGCCTTTGATCTCATGGTCATGGAAAACGGCAAGGTCAACAGCAAGTACATGATCGTGTACAATCAGGTCCGTATCGGGGAAGAGATGTTGAACGCGCCTGCGAAGGAAAACGATCGTCTGGTTCTGATGGATTTCCTCCATGTGCCGAGCCTGACCTGCTAAGTTTTCGGACCCAAATAGATGATTAACCCGGAGTATAGAAAATAATTTACGAGGAGGACAGAATTATGGCCAAGATGTCGTCGGAAATAAAGGAGCTGATCGAAACCAATAAGCTGGCATATATTGCCACCGTAGATGCAAGTGGTGCTCCCAATGTGTCTCCCAAAAGTACATTCAGCATCATTGATGATGAAACATTCATATTTGCAGAAATCATGTCCACCCATACGCGGGAAAATCTTCTGAAAAATCCGAAGATCGCGATTTACTTCTATGACAAGGACAAAAACCGAGGTTGTCAGATCAAAGGTACGGCGGAAATGCTGAATTCCGGAGATCTCTTTGACGAAATGAGCGAGGCCCTCAGTTATTTCAGCCGCAAGGCGAACTACGTTGTCAAGGTGAAAGTGGACGAGCTCTTCCCCTGGCCGCCCAAGACTATCAGCGGGAGCTACCAGGAGATGGCGGGAGGCGGAAACAAATAAGCAAAAAAATCCTGATCGCGTATGCAAATCAGGCGATAAAAAAAGAGGTGATCCGCTTACGGGGGTCGCCTCTTTTTTTCTTAATTCCCGGTAATGCACAATCCGGCCGTGATTATTGTTTGACACGGTTTGTGCTTTTCCCTATAATCCACCAACTTTTTGGGACTCGTTGATTTTTCTGGGAAAATGGGATGAAACAGTTTTTGCTGAATGGTTATTGCCTGCAACCGGAGCCAAACGTTACCGGTTTGGGTGCGGCCTTCTTTTGTGAGAGGACATGATCCGCAGATGATCACGGCGAATCTGGATACGAGCAGAATCGGGATTATCGGGCCGGGACGCCTGGGCACCTCTTTTGCGTATAAATTCGGGAGGGACAACAAGCGGGTCACCCTTTATTATCATGATCCCGACGTATGCCGGGAAATCAACAAGGATCATCTGAACCCGCGGCATCTGACGCAGGACATGATCAACCGCCTGGGGAGCATCGACAAGGTGCCGCGCCTGTCACCCAAGGTGTATGCCACCAATGATCTGGAGCGGGTGATCGGGGACAACGATTTCGTGTTTCTTTCCCTGACGATGAACCGTTTGCCGGAGTTTTTGGATTATCTGAAGCCCATCATCGAAAGAAAACCCGGTGACACCTGTCTTATTTCACCTATCAAGGGTTTATCCTCGGACGAGTTCACCAAGGAGCTGATCACCCCCTCTCAGCTCATCAACAGCAACCTGTCCCATCTCAAGTACAAATACGAAGTGGTCTGCATGGGCGGACCTTTTTTCGACATGGATATCGCTCTGGGCAACCCGGTGTGTGTCACCGTGGCAGGGAAAAAAAATATTTCCAAGCTGATCAAGGAGGAACTGATACGGTTCAACCGGAGGGAATTGACCTCGTATTACAATTTTGACGTGGTCGGCATCGAGGCATGTGGATCCCTGAAAAATATCGTGGCCAATATCAAGGGGGTGACCGATTGCCTCGAAATGGGGGATTCCCTTCCCGGGACAATCTTTGCCAGGTCCGGGGTTGAAATCCGTTCCCTCTCCAAGCTTCTGGGAGGCAGTTTTCAGGCTTTTTACAGTCAGGCCGGCGTAGGGGATATGTATGTGACCGTTTCTTCCATGGCGAGTAAAAACTACCGGTACGGAAAATATTTTTATGCGACCTTCGACGGCAATCCCATTGACACGCACATCAAGGTGCTTGAAAAGATCGACGGAACCCCTGAAGGCCCCAATACCATTCGGAATGTTCATAAGTACCTCGAGAAGAAGAATATGTACAGCCCGCTTTTTCACTGCGCTTACAAGATTTTCAACGAAGGGGGGTCCAAGCGGAACATCCGGGAGATGGTTATTCAGGCCTGCCAGTTCGATAAAAGAATGCAGGAATATATCGGCCCGGTTTCCCGGGTGCTGTATAAACTCTTTCCCAATCTCTGGTACAGAAGGCACAAGGGATTTTTGTCGAACCTGCATATATGATCAAAATTTCTATTGACAGAAACAACGACAACGCGTAGGATGCAATCAAACCAAACGCTAAGGAACGAGTTGACATGAAACCAGTACAGATCGGAATGAAGGGAATATGGTGGTGGCAGGCACACATTGTCTGCCCACCTGTGTAATAAAGCATCATTTATGAGTTGTGGGCAGGAGGACCTCCCATGACTCGACAGAAATTGCCGGATGAAGGCCATGGGAAAATCCCATGGCCTTTTTGTTTGAGTTTTTATTTCCCGGCGGATGAATTGTGCAGGGTAATGTCAATCATTCCGAAACCAGAAAAGGAGAAGCATGATGGAACAGTTAAAAGTCATTTTGGAGGATTATGAGATTCCGAGGCAGTGGTACAACATTCAGGCGGATTTGCCGCACCCGCTGCGCCCCCCCTTGCACCCGGCAACGGGAAACCCGGTCGGCCCGGAAGACCTGGCGCCGATTTTTCCCATGAACATCATTGAGCAGGAGGTGTCGCGCGAGCGCTGGATTGACATCCCGGAGGAAGTTCTTCAGAAATACCTGCTTTGGCGTCCATCACCCCTTTATCGGGCAAGAAATTTCGAAAAACTTCTGGATGCGCCGGTTCGGATTTATTACAAGAATGAGGGTGTCAGCCCCGCCGGATCGCATAAACCCAATGCCGCCATCCCGATGGCCTACTACAACAAGGTTTTCGGCACAAAGCGGATGTCAACGGAAACCGGCGCCGGTCAGTGGGGGAGCGCTCTGAGCATGGCCTGTCAGATGTTCGGCCTGGATTGCCGGGTTTATATGGTCAAGGTCAGCTATAATCAGAAGCCCTATCGCCGTATGCTCATGAACACCTGGGGAGCGGAATGTATAGCCAGCCCGAGCGACAGGACTGCAGCAGGCAGGAAAATTCTGTCGGAAAACCCGGATTCGCCGGGTAGTCTCGGCATGGCCATCAGCGAGGCGATCGAGGATGCCGTGACCCGTCCGGATACGAAATACGGTTTGGGCAGTGTCCTGAATCATGTTTTGCTCTATCAGACGATCATTGGCCTCGAGGCTCAGAAGCAAATGGCGAAAATCGGAGAGTATCCCGATGTGGTTATGGGTTGCGCCGGAGGCGGCAGTAATTTTGCCGGGATTTCTCTCCCCTTTGTTCGGGACAAAATCCATGGCAAAGAGATTTCCGTGGTTGCGGCTGAGCCAAGTTCCTGTCCCAGTTTGACCCGCGGTCCCTTTGCCTATGATTTCGGCGATATCGCCCAGACGACGCCGCTGCTGGCCATGCATACCCTGGGGCATGATTTCGTGCCCGCGCCGATTCATGCCGGGGGATTACGTTATCACGGGATGGCGCCTATCGTGAGCCATCTTCTGGTCGAAGAACTCATCGAGGCGCGGTCTTATGATCAAATCGAAACCTTCGATGCTGGTGTCAAATGGGCGAGGAGTGAAGGATTTGTCCCCGCACCGGAAACGAATCATGTTATTGCCGCTGTTGTGCAGGAGGCGATGCGGGCCAAGGCAGAAGGCAGGGAAAAGGTTATTCTATTCAACTGGAGCGGCCATGGTTTGATCGACCTTTCATCCTATGATGCGTATCTTGCAGGGCAACTTTCTCCGTACGAACTGCCGGAGGAAGAGATTGAGCGGGCTCTGCGTGCAATCCGGGGTTTTCCGAAACCCTGAGGCTCTACCGGTGGAGCCGTCGAGAGGAAAGTTTCCCTTGACGGCTCCTCTTTTTTTCCGCAAAGGTAAACGCTATGCTAAACAGTTATGACCACCTGCAACATCATTGTCCCCGTCTGGGACATCCCGTATCCTTCTCCTACTGCCGGCAGGAAGGCGGGCCGACGCCCTGTTCACGGATTGTCGCCTGCTGGCGGCTGGTTTTCCCCGTTGAGGCCTGGCTCGATGAATCTCTATCCCCGGAAGAGAGAAAAAGCTTCCGTGGGCAGGGACAGAAGGACAAGATAACCAGCCTCATCGATCTCATCGCCAGGGCGAAGCAGGTTCCGGAATAAGGATGACGCATGGACCTTTTCGAAGGAATGACGGAGAGAGATCGGGATCGGGAAGACCGACCGCTTGCGGACCGGATGCGGCCGCGGAATCTGGGGGAATACATCGGCCAGCCCCATCTCCTTGGGAAGAACTGTCTTCTGCGCCAGGCCATAGACGGGGATCGTCTTTTCTCGATGATCTTCTGGGGTCCCCCGGGCTCCGGAAAAACCACTCTGGCGCTTCTGATTGCCCGGGAAACGAAGGCGCATTTTATCCGCTTTTCCGCCGTTCTCTCGGGGGTAAAGGATATCCGGGCCGTTGTCGATGAAGCCAGAAATCAGCACGCCTATCATGGCCGACGTACCATCCTTTTTGTCGATGAAATCCACCGGTTCAATAAAGCCCAGCAGGACGCTTTTCTGCCCCATGTCGAGAGCGGTCTCATCACGCTGATCGGAGCGACGACGGAAAATCCGTCATTTGAAATCATCGCACCGCTCCTTTCCCGGTGTCGGGTCATGGTCCTGAACCCCTTTTCCCATGGAGAAATCCGGCAGATTTTAGAGGGAGCCCTCCATGATCGGGAGCGGGGCTTGGGAAACCGGTCCTTCGAAATCGAAGAAGGTGTCCTGGATTTGATTCTTTCCCGATGTGACGGTGATGCACGGTCGGCTCTTAACAATCTGGAGGCCGTGGCGCTGGCTGCCGATTCCGCACCGGGTGGAGTGGTGATGCTGACTGTGGAGACGGTAGCCAAGCAGTTGGATAGAAAAGCCTTTATTTACGACAAATCCGGAGAGGCACATTACAACCTGATTTCCGCTTTTCATAAAAGCCTGCGGGGAAGCGACCCCGATGCATCTCTTTACTGGTTGGGCAGGATGCTGGCCGCAGGGGAAGACCCTCTGTTCATTGCCCGGCGCATGGTCCGGATGGCGGTGGAAGATGTCGGAAATGCCGATCCGAACGGGCTGGTCATCGCGGTTTCGGCGATGCAGGCCTTTCAGTTGGTCGGGCTTCCCGAAGGGGAACTTATCCTCGCCCAGGCGGCCGTTTACCTGGCTGCGGCACCCAAAAGCAACGCCCTTTATAAGGCTTATGGGAAAGTGCGTGACACGGTTTCACACACGGGAAGCCTGCCGGTCCCCCTCCATCTGCGCAATGCGCCCACGCGGCTCATGGCGGAGCTTGGCTACGGCCGGGACTACCAATACGCCCATGACTACGAAGAGGGTTACGTGTTCCAGCATTATCTTCCGGAAGATCTCAGGGATGCACATTTCTATGTGCCGACCGATCGCGGATTTGAAAACGAGATTCGTAAAAGACTCGAAAGATGGCGCAAAACCGGCCGGGAACGCGATCCGTCAGCGAAGCACAAAACAGGAAAGGCGCGTTGAACCCGATGGCAAGGCCGAACCGCATGATGGGATCATTATGAGTGAACCGGGAAAACTTTTTGTTGTGGCAACGCCGATCGGTAATCTTGAGGACATGACTCTGCGGGCCATCCGGACCCTGCAGGAAGTGGCGCTCATTGCGGCGGAAGATACGCGTCGAACGCGCATTCTGCTTGATCATTACCGGATAAGGACGCCCATGACCAGCCTTAATGAGCACAACGAATCCGAGAAAAGCGCGGCCCTTTTGGCGAAGATCAAAGAGGGCCTGAGCATTGCCTGCGTAACCGATGCGGGAACGCCGGCCTTTTCGGATCCCGGCTATGTCCTCATTCGTCATGCGATCCACGAAGGCATCGGAGTTGTGGCCATTCCCGGTGTTTGCGCTTTGATAACGGCTCTCTGCGTTTCCGGATTGCCGATGGATCACTTTGTCTTTCAGGGTTTTCTGCCGGTGAAAAGAGGGAAGAGACGGATCATTCTCGAATCGCTTCTCACGGAATCCCGGACACAGGTATTTTATGAATCGCCGAAGAGGCTCGTGGCGACCCTCAGTGAGATCGGGGATATCCTGGGCAATCGCGAAGTGGTCGTCGCGCGGGAACTTACAAAGATTCATGAAGAGGTCATCAGAGGCGATGTAAAAGAGGTGGTCGGCATCCTGGAGGGCAGGGTGGTCAAGGGAGAAATTACGCTTCTGGTCGCTGGAAAAAAGCAGGAGGAAACGATGATTGATCCGGAGGCAGCAATCAAGGCGCAGCTTGAATGCCTATCCGTCGGGGGAGTTACCTCGCGCAGGGACATGGTCGACAGGATTGCCGAAGCCCTGTCTTTGCCGAGAAAGGTGGTCTATCGTGCCGTCAATCGTCTCTGTGGCGGCTAGATCGCCCCAAGCCTCTGTGTTATGGTCGGCGCGTCCCGGGGAATAATCGCTTGAACTGGCCTCCCAGTTATGCTAACTCCCATGAAGAGTCTCTCGCCGTCCTTTTTATTGAGGAAACGGCCGGATGTGACAGGAATCAACATCAAAATTTTTGACAGGGTGAACCATCATGAGCGAACCAAGTCTTGCACCAGGACCTGAAGAAAGGGTCTTCGATCTCATCGACGTCGTTGAAGAAGAGGATGTGATGGACCGTCAGGCTCCCCTTCTGAGAAAGACCGTCTATGAACTCGTTGACGTTGTCGTCGATGAAGCGGCGCCTTCCGTTGCGGGAGCGTCTGCGGCGGGTGCTGCGGTCGAGGTTCAGGCACCCGCAGTCAAGGAGGACACGCTACCCATGCCGGTACAGTCCGGCATGGATGAGGAAATCAGGAAGCAGGTCATGGCCATAGCGGAAAGCGTGTCCCGGGAACTTTTCCCGGCAATCGCCGAGCGTATCATCCGCGAGGAAATCGAGAAGTTAAAAGGTGGGCAGCGCCCGGCGGCAAACCATTGACAGGACGGGTGTTTCCCCTATGGTATCCTTATCCCCGGCCGGTATACTCCCCTTTTTGCCGGTGATCATCACGACCCTTTTTTATATTTTCGCCGGTTCCGTCTGGGCGGCACCTGGTCGTGAAATGATTGCTGTTGATGCTGTAGGAAGCGCTGTTGTCGAAAGACAAGATTATTCCCGGGCCAGACAGAATGCCGTGGAAGATGCCCTGAATCAGGCCTTCAAAACGGCCGTTGCGCAGACGATGCCGTCCCATACGCCGCCGCCCAGATTTCAGGATGCCTGGTGTGCTGTTTCCCCGCAGCGTGCCGATTTCATCATTAAATATGTCATGATCGGAGAATCTGCCGATTCCGGGATTTACCGGGTGGAAATCAACGCGGTTTTTGCCGGTCATGCTATGGCGGAAAAACTTCGGTCCCTGGGTTATGAAACCCTTCGGGCAGCGTGGGTGGACCGGGAAGTAATTCTGACCATAAAGGATTTACAGAATTATAAAGAGTATGCCGCCGTCCGCGAATTTCTGAGGCGAGGGATTCCCTGTGTGCGGCAAAGCATGCCGATACGCTTTGCCTGGCGTGAGGCACGCTTCCGCTTGACGCTCCGGGGCGAGGCGGAATGCATCACCCAGGCTGAAGGACCGTTTGTCGTTGTTCAGATCACTGGAGATGACGTGACCGGCGTGATCAGCCGTCCGAATTAGGGGATGGGCTGTAAAAGAGCCCGATTCATTTGTTGCAGGTGATAATTCGCTAACCATGGGAGAGAGGTTTTTATGCCGAGGAAAACAATCTTATTTTTATTCCTTCTGGTCATGATGTTCCTGATCGCAGGCTGCGGTGCGAAAAAGGCGGCGGTGAAAAAAACCGAGCCGCAGAAGGAGCCGCCGGCGTCCATTGCCGTTTTGCCCGTCATTAATCAGGTTGCCGATCCGGAAATCGGCCGGATTCTTCGTCAGAGGCTGATAGACGAGCTGTACTTCAAGGGATATCCGCGCATCTCCGCCGGCGACATTGATGCCAGGCTGGCCGGGATATACGGAAGCCGGGACTTTTCCGGTGAAGGGGTTTCTCCGGCGGTTGCCGGTGAGGTGACGGGCGCCGAAGCCGTGCTGTATTGTAAGCTCGAAGAGATGAGGACTTCCTATCGTTTCATGTATGCACCGACACAGGTAACGGTTTTTTTGGAATTGAGAAGCGCACAGACCGGTGAGACCATCTGGAAGGCGCAGCACGGTGTTACCAAACGTAATTTTGGTTTCACGCGCCGGGAATTGGAAAGAAAGTCGTTTCAGGATTATGAAGCGGCGATCGGCAAAATACTGGAGAAAGTGATGAAAACTTTTCCGGAAGGTCCGGGTGCGGTGGGCTGAGATAGCCGTTTTTTCAACGGGCTGCATACGAAGCCGGAATCTATTACCGTGAAATCGTAACGCCGGGCTAAACGACTTATGAACATCCCGAATTTTCTGACGCTCCTGCGGATACTGCTGGTTCCCCTTATCGTCATATTCTTGATGAATGGGGAGTTTCTCAAGGCACTGATCGTGTTCTTCGTCGCAGGAATAACCGATGCGCTCGACGGGTTTCTTGCCCGACTTCTTCGGCAGAAAACAGTATTGGGGGCCTATCTCGATCCCATGGCGGACAAGGCCTTGCTGATTGCCTGCTTCCTGACCCTCTCCATTGAGCAGATCATCCCCGGTTGGCTGACAGTGGTCGTGATCAGCCGGGACGTCATCATTCTGACGGGAACGTTTATCCTGTTCATGATGTCGGTTTCTTTCGAGATCAAGCCGATCCTTGTCAGCAAAGTTACGACAGCCCTGCAGCTTTCGACGGTGCTGCTCGTTCTGTTCTTAAAAAGCCTGCCGGGGTCTTTTGAATACAGTTGGATTCTGATTTTGTACTGGCTGACGGCAATCTTTACGATCATTTCCGGGCTGAAGTATATTTCCATTGGTCTGGCGCATTACAACCATGCCGCTGAGCGGCGATAAGGGATGAAAAGCAGCCGTAATCAATAATTTGTTCTTGACAGAAGATTCTTTTGTTGCTAGAAATCTCATCTTTTCAAAGGCTGGGATACTTGTAGGCACGTAGCTCAGGGGGAGAGCGCCATCCTGACGCGGTGGATGTCCAGGGTTCAAATCCCTGCGTGCCTACCATTTGCTAGACACGGACAGGCATGTGCGGTTCATGCGTAGGATGAGGGCATCAACGGTTGTCAAGGGTGATGCCCTTTCTTCATGAAGCCCATGCCCTTTGATAGAGGGTCATAAAGCAAAGATTTTGACTCGTGGATGCAGGAGAAATGGGAAAGATTGAAGTCACGCTGCCGGACCTTGCCGTAGCCGAGTATGAGGCAGGGGTAACCTTGAGTCGTATACTTAGGGACTGGGACGCCGAGCTTTTGCCGAAAACGGTTGCGGCAAAAATCGACGGGGTTCTGGTTGACATGGGCCATACCATGCAGGCAAGCGCAAAGGTAGGTTTTGTGGATGCCGCGTCGCCGGAAGGGCTCAACATTCTCCGTCACAGCATTTCCCATGTCATGGCCCAGGCGGTGCAGGAAGGTTTTGAGGGGGCGAAAGTCAGCATCGGTCCCGCCATCGAGGATGGGTTCTATTATGACTTCGAATACAGGGAGACCTTTTCCCCGGAAGATCTAAAAAAAATCGAAAAGCGGATGCGCCGGATCATTGCCGCGGACTATCCTTTCATCCGTCAGGAACTATCCCGCGATGAGGCCGTTGCCGTATTTACGGAAAGAGACGAGCCGTACAAGATCGAACTGATCCGTGATCTGCCTCCCGAGGTGGAGCGGGTGAGTCTGTACCGGCAGGGTGATTATGTTGATCTATGCCGCGGGCCCCACATCCCTTCAACGGGGATGATCAAGGCCTTCAAGCTTCTCAATGTGGCCGGTGCCTATTGGCGCGGAGATGAGCGCAATATCATGCTCCAGCGCATCTACGGGACGGGTTTTGCAAACCAGGCGGATCTGGATGAGCATCTCCGCATTCTGGAAGAGGCCAAAAAACGGGATCATCGCCGCTTAGGGAGGGAACTGGACCTCTTTCAGGTGAGTGACGAAGCGGGTGCCGGTTTGATCATTTTTCACCCGAAGGGTATGCTCCTGCGCTACATCATTGAAGACTGGGAGCGGAAAGAGCATCTGAAGCGGGGGTACGATATGGTCATGGGCCCCCAGATTCTGAAGGTGGATCTGTGGAAGAAATCCGGTCATTTTGATCATTACCAGGAGAATATGTACTTCACCGAGGTGGAAGAGCAGGCCTATGGAATCAAACCCATGAACTGTCTTTCCCACATGCTCATTTACAAATCGAAAATCCGCAGTTACCGGGATCTGCCGCTTCGGTATTTCGAGTTGGGCACCGTCCACCGCCATGAAAAGACGGGGGTTCTCCATGGCCTGCTCCGGGTTCGCCAGTTTACCCAGGATGATGCACATATTCTCTGCACACCCGGCCAGCTGAACGATGAAATCAAAGCCGTGACAGATTTTATCGATTATGCTATGGGAATTTTCGGTTTCGAATATGAGGTGGAGCTCAGCACACGGCCTGCGAACTCCATCGGCAGTGACAGCGATTGGGAACTCGCCACGTCGGCCCTCATCGGTGCCCTGCAGGATAAGGGCATGCATTATGAGGTCAACGAAGGCGATGGCGCTTTTTACGGTCCCAAAATTGATTTCAAACTGAAAGACGCCCTGAAACGGAAATGGCAGTGCGCCACGATCCAGTGTGATTTTACGCTCCCAGAGCGTTTCGATCTCTCCTACATTGGACCGGATGGTGAAAAACATCGCCCCGTCATGCTGCATCGGGTTATTCTCGGCGCCATCGAGCGTTTTATGGGAGTTCTGATCGAACATTATGCGGGGGCTTTTCCCGTCTGGCTTTCCCCGGTGCAGGCGGTTCTGGTAACGGTGACGGATGCCCAGATTCCTTACGGCGAAACCGTATACCGGAAATTGATCGACGCAGGGATTCGTGCGGAAAGAGACTTCCGGAACGAAAAACTGGGATACAAGATCCGGGAGGGGCAGATGCAGAAAATACCCTTCATGCTGGTTATCGGCGACCGGGAAGTACAAACGGAGACCATTGCCCCGCGCCTGCGGGAAGGGAATAATCTCGACGCCATGACGGCAGAAGCGTTCATCCGCCTGGTTAAGGAAAAGTGCCGTCAATATCAGTAAATGCATGAAGGGGTGAAGGGGGCGAACGGGATGGCTGTCCCCGCCGGTGCAGAAAAACCATTATTTACAGGAGGTGTCACATAGCTAAGGATTTAAGGGTCAATCGTGAAATCAGGGCCCCCCAGGTAAGGGTGATTGACGCGGAGGGAAAGCAGCTCGGTATCATTTCTCTTACGGATGCCTTGGCGGAAGCGGCCAGGATCGGTTTGGACGTGGTCGAAGTTTCACCCAATGCCGAGCCGCCGGTCTGCCGGATTATGGACTATGGAAAGTTCAGATACCAGCAGAGCAAAAAGCTGCAGATGGCCAAAAAGCACCAGACGACGGTTCAGGTCAAGGAGATCCGGTTTCGCCCCAAGACCGATGAACATGACTTGGAGGTGAAGATAAAACATGTCAGGAAATTTCTTGAACAGCAGGATAAGGTCAAGATTTCCATGATGTTTCGGGGCCGCGAAATCGTGTACAAGGACGACGGCAGAAAAATCATGGAACGCGTCAAGCAGCAACTGGACGATTTGGCGGTCTTTGATCAGGAACCGAAGTTCGAAGGGAAGCACATGATCATGATCGTCTCGCCGAAGAAAGAAAACAAGGGATAAGATAAAAAAGAAGAGGAGTAGGGGAATGCCGAAAGTAAAAACACATCGAGGAGCCGCCAAGCGCTTTTCCGTTACGGGTACGGGAAAGATCAAGAGAAGCAGGGCATACGCGAGCCATATCCTGACCTCGAAAACGGCGAAGCGGAAAAGAAATCTGAGAAAATCTGCGATCCTGGACGCGCGCGATACGGCGGGAATCAAAAGATTGATTCCCTATATGTAAGTCCGACGTTCCATGGAAGCAATCGCGATAGATTAGGAGATAGATTACAATGCCGAGGGTAAAAAGAAGTGTTACAGCGAAAAAGAAAAGAAGAAAGATCCTGAAGTGGGCGAAGGGTTTCTTTGGTTCGCGCAGCCGTTTGTTGCGGACGGCCACAGAAGCCGTCGATCGCTCCATGAAATATGCCTATCGGGACCGGAGGGTCCGGAAGAGAGATTTTCGCCAGCTATGGATCGCTCGGATCAATGCGGCGGCGAGACTGAATGATGTGACGTACAGCCGTTTTATCGCGGGAATGAAAAAGGCAGGCTTGGTTCTGGACCGGAAGATTCTCGCGGATCTGGCAGTGCACGATCCCAACGCTTTCTCGAAAATCGCGGCTGTGGCCAAGGGTGAGTAATCGGCATGATTGCGGAACTGGAAGATCTCCAGCAAAAAGCCGAAGCTGAGATTGCCGCCGTACGCAGCGAAAAAGAACTCCTGGAAATAAAAACACGCTATCTCGGCAGAAAGGGTCTGCTGACCGGGTTACTGCGCAATATCGGGCGCATTTCCCCGGAAGAGCGGCCCCTTTTCGGCAAACAGAGTAACGAAGTTAAAGAAATCCTTGCCCGGCGTATCGAGGAGGGTCTTCAGGGGATCCTTGTCCTTGAAAAGGGTGACACCCTGGCCCGGGAAAAGCTTGATGTCACTTTGGAGGGCAGGCGCATCAGGCCGGGGAAACTGCATCCAGTAACCCAAGTCCGGGAAGAGATCTGCGTAATCTTCGCAGCTTTCGGCTTTTCCGTCGTGGAGGGTCCCGAAGTCGAGCTGGATTATTACAATTTCGAAGCTCTCAATATCCCCAAAGACCATCCCGCAAGAGACATGCAGGATACGTTCTATATCGAAGACAATATCGTTCTGCGAACTCACACCTCCCCGGTCCAGATCAGGACGATGCTGAAACAGCCGCCGCCTGTCAGAATTCTGTCTCCCGGCCGCGTTTACCGTCCCGATTCGGATGTCTCGCACACCCCGATGTTTCATCAGATTGAAGGACTCCTGGTTGACAGGGGCATCAGTTTCGCCGATCTGAAGGGCATCCTGACAATGTTCCTTCAGGAAGTCTTTGGAAAGAACACGCGCCTGAGGTTCCGCCCCAGTTTCTTCCCCTTTACGGAGCCGAGCGCCGAGGTGGACATCCAGTGCGTCATTTGCCGTGGCGAAGGTTGCCGCGTTTGCGGTCAGACGGGATGGCTGGAGATCCTGGGTTCGGGTATGGTCGATCCGGAAGTCTTCAGGAATGTGGGGTATGATCCGGAGGCGTACACGGGGTTTGCTTTCGGACTCGGGCTGGAGCGTATCGCCATGCTCAAGTACGGCATTTCGGATATTCGCCTGTTTTTTGAGAATGACTGGAGATTTCTCGAGCAGTTCTGAACGCTGCATTCGCTTTCCGGCAGAACCCTCGGGTACGCGTGTTTTCGCGCGGAGTAAGTAAAGGAATGACGGTAAATATATGCTGGTTAGCATCAAGTGGCTTAAGGATTACATCGATTTTGATCTGACACCGGAAGAACTGGCCGCGGAACTGACCATGGCCGGTCTCGAAGTGGAGGCCATCGAAAGAAAAACCGCCCGGTTCAGGGGGGTTGTTACGGCGAAGATCCTGTCGATCGCCCCACACCCCAACGCAGAGAAGCTGTCCCTGTGCCGCATTTCAACGGGAGACAGCGAATATCCCGTCGTCTGCGGCGCTGGCAACATCAGGGAAGGAGATGTCGTGCCCCTGGCCGCGGTAGGGGCGACCATTCCCGGCGGCTATACGATCAAACGCTCCCAGATCCGGGGTGAGTTGTCTGAAGGGATGCTCTGCTCCGAAGAAGAATTGGGTATCGGCGGGGACAACACGGGTATCATGATCTTGTCGGCCGATATTCCCCTCGGGCGGGACCTGTCCGAGGCCCTCGATCTCTCTGATACGGTCATGGATATCGGTATCACGCCCAACCGCTCAGACTGCCTCAGCATCATCGGAATTGCCCGCGAAATCGCCGCCCTCACCGGGGCATCTCTCCGATACCCCGAAACCGCCTTGCGGGAGAATCAGGAAGACATCCGGGGAATGACGTCCGTGACCATTCAAGATCCGGATCTCTGCCCACGTTACACGGCGAGAATGCTGCAAAAATGCAAGATCGGGCCGTCTCCCTTCTGGATAAGGCAGCGTCTTGAGGCGGTGGGACTGCGGGCGATAAACAATATCGTGGACGTGACCAATTTTGTCATGATGGAATTCGGTCAGCCTTTGCACGCTTTCGATTTCCGATTTCTGGAAGGGGGGAGAATTGTGGTTCGGCGCTCCGCTGCCGGAGAGCAGTTTGTTTCGCTGGACGGCAAAGAAAGATCGTTACGGCCGGATACTCTTTTGATCTGCGACGGCAGCAAACCGGTTGCCATCGGCGGCATTATGGGCGGTCTCAATTCGGAGGTCAAGGACGACACGGAAACGATACTCCTGGAGAGCGCCTATTTCAATCCATCATCAATCCGCAAGTCGGCCCGATGGCTGGGCATGGGGACGGATGCCGCTTTCCGCTTTGAGCGCGGTATCGATCCCGAAGGCTTGGTGCGGGCCTTGAACCGGGCGGCCCAACTGATTGCAGAAACGTCAGGCGGCGAGATCTGCCTGGGCATTGTCGATACGTATCCGAATCCCATCCCGATACCCAAGGCCATTCCTCTGCGTATCCAGCGGGTGAATTGTATCCTGGGGTCCGCTTTCGAGGCGGAGCGCGTCATTGGTGCCCTGAAGGGGCTGGGCATGGCTGTCCATGGGACTGAACAAGCGGGGGTCTACATGGTTGATCCGCCAACCTATCGCGTCGATATCACCCGCGAGATAGATCTTGTCGAAGAAGTCGCGCGGCTGATCGGATACGATCAGGTCGCACTGAAGATGCCGCAGGTTTCCGTGAAACCGGTGGAGAAAGAGATAAAACAGGTTCTGATCGAGCAAATCCGGAGGACCTTGAACGGATGCGGATTCTCGGAGGTCATCCATTACAGCTTCATCTCCCCGCGGTCCTGCGAGATCCTGGGGATTTCGCAGGAAGATGACCGGGCTAGAATGGTCCGGATCGCGAATCCCCTCACGGA
>CAYPKE010000041.1:0-16531 GCA_964411235.1 uncultured Syntrophales bacterium | reverse complement strand
CGTCACAAGTTCATCCTTGATGACGGCTTTCTGGCGGTTTTCGGGATCGGAGGTTTCATGTCCCGTCTTCAGCGAAAACTGTTTGAAGATCATGTCATCCATGGCCTTGAGGTTCCAATCCTCGGGATGCTGTTTTTCATCAACGAAATCATCCACCAGATTTTCAGCAACTTCGTCAATCATGTCTTCGATGTCTTCCCAGAGGTTTTCCCCCTTCAACGCTTTCTTGCGCTGCTCGTAGATGACCTGGCGCTGCCGGTTCATGACATTATCGTAATCAAGAAGGTGCTTGCGGATTTCGAAATTCTGTCCCTCCACCCGCCGCTGAGCGTTTTCAATGGCCCGGGAGATAAATTTGTGCTCGATGGGCTGATTTTCTTCGATTCCAAGGCGTTCCATGACGGAGGATATTTTTTCCGCCCCGAAAATACGGAGCAGATCGTCTTCCAGAGACAGGAAAAAGCGGGAAGATCCCTGGTCTCCCTGCCGCCCGGATCGTCCCCGTAACTGATTGTCGATCCGTCTGCTCTCATGCCTTTCGGTGCCGAGAATATGCAAGCCGCCCAATTCGGCGACCCCCTCCCCCAGTTTGATATCCGTACCGCGCCCCGCCATGTTCGTTGAAATGGTCACCATACTTCGCTGGCCCGCATTGGCGACGATTTCCGCTTCCTTTTCATGGTTCTTCGCATTCAGGACATGGTGCTTGACGCCGGAGCGGGTCAGATGCCTGCTGAGCAATTCGGACTTTTCGATGGAAATGGTCCCCACCAGGACAGGACGCCCCTCCTGGTTAAGTTCCCTGATTTCCTCGATCACCGCATTGATCTTTTCCTTTTCCGTCTTATAGATGACATCGGAATGATCCTCCCGGATCATCGGCATGTTCGTGGGAACAACGACGACATCGAGATCATAGATTTTTTTGAATTCCGCCGCCTCCGTGTCAGCCGTTCCGGTCATGCCGGCCAGTTTGGCGTACATCCGAAAATAATTCTGAAAAGTGATGGAGGCCAGGGTCTGGTTTTCCCGTTCGATTTTGACTTTTTCCTTGGCTTCCAGGGCCTGATGCAACCCGTCGCTATAGCGCCTTCCCGGCATAACCCGGCCCGTGAATTCATCGACGATGATCACCTGACCGTCCTTGACCAGATAATCGACATCCTTCTTGAAAAGGATATGTGCCTTCAAAGCCTGGTTCACATGATGCAGGATCTCAATGTTTCTCGGCTCATAAAGGTTCTGGACATTCAGAATACCTTCGACCCTCGCCACGCCATCTTCCGTCAGAACCACCGTGCGCGATTTCTCGTCGACGGTGAAATCTTTTTCTCGGCGCAGATTGGGGATGATCTGGTTAATCCGGTAGTACTTGTCCGTAGATTCATCGGAAGCACCAGAGATAATGAGCGGCGTCCGGGCTTCATCGATGAGGATGCTGTCCACCTCGTCCACAATGGCGTAATGAAAATCCCTCTGGACGTAATCCTCTAACGTGAATTTCATATTGTCACGCAAGTAATCAAAGCCGAACTCGTTGTTCGTACCGTAGGTGATGTCGCATGCGTACGCATCTTTCCGCTCCTGATCGCTCAGGCCATGAACAATCACACCCACGGACAAACCCAGGAAATTGTAGATCGGTCCCATCCATGCCGCATCGCGCTTTGCAAGGTAATCGTTGACCGTCACCAGGTGTGCGCCTTTCCCCTGCAAGGCGTTCATATAGAGGGGAAGTGTCGCCGCAAGGGTCTTGCCTTCCCCGGTTTTCATTTCGGCGATTTTTCCCTCGTGCAGGACCAACCCTCCGATGATCTGGACATCGAAAGGTCTCATGCCGACAGTTCTTTTGGCGGATTCACGGACAACAGCGAAGGCTTCCGGAAGAATATCATCAAGGGGTTCCCCCCGGGAAAGCCTTTCCCTGAAATGATCCGTTTTGACTTTCAGGTCATGATCGGAAAGCGGCTGAATTGAGGTCTCGAAATGATTGACCTCTTCGAGAATAACGGAAAAGCGTTTTATTTCACGGTCGTTTTTGGTTCCGATAATTTTCTTGATGAGATACTCGAACATAAATTCACCCTCTGCCGACAGCAGCCCGCCTCACGGGTCACAAAAAAGATTTGTAATCTCTCAAATTGAAAGCAGGTCTTTTTGTCAGCCCTTATACAGGGAGCTCCGCCATAAGTCAATCCCCTTCAGAAAATCGGAAAGCGGCTTTCCCTTGAAAATAGAATGCTTATCTCCTTTTGCTCCGGACCGTCCGGCGGGAAAATTGTCTTGACTTTATCGAGGATGTTGGGCTAAACACCCCCTTTCAATAAAGTTCGCGCTGTTTTGACCAGAAAGGAGATTCCATGGCAAAGTACGATTCATCAACCCTCAGGAATATTGTCATTGTCGGGCATGGAGGAACCGGGAAAACCTCTCTTTGCGAATCATTTCTTTATCTGAGCGGCAAGTCGGACCGCCTGGGACGCGTCGATGAGAGCACCTCTTCCATGGATTACGAGCCCGAAGAACATAAAAGGCGCATTTCGATCAGCACCGCCGTCAATTTTTTTGAATGGGACAAGCACAAAGTCAATATACTCGACACACCCGGTGACTCAAATTTTGCCTACGATACGAAAAACGCCCTTCGTGTGGCCGATTGCGCGGTGGTTGTCATCGATGCCGTCAGCGGGGTCGAGTTCCAAACCATAAAGAACTGGGAATATGCCGACGTTTTCAATCTGCCCCGTGTCATGTTCATCAATCGGATGGACCGGGAGCGGGCCGACTTCCACAAGGCTTTCGAGAGCATTCAAACGCTTCTCGGCAGGAAGGGAACACCGATTTTCCTTCCCATTGGCAAGGAAGCCGGTTTCAAGGGCCTGGTTGACCTGATCAATATGAAGGCCCTGATCTTCGATGATCAGAAGGGAACCTACAAAACATCGGATGTGCCTGCGGACATGAAAGATGAAGCTGAAAGATTCCGGGAAGTGATGGTGGAGGATATTGCCGAATGTGACGAATCGCTGATGGAACAGTACCTGGAAAACGGCGAGTTATCCGTCGAGCAAATGAAATCAGGCCTTAAAACGGGGATTTTGTCGGGATCCCTGTATCCCGTCCTGTGCGGTTCCTCGATCAAAAATATCGGCATCATGCCCTTCATGGACGTGATTGTTCAAGCCCTGCCCTCACCCATCGACCGCGGCAAGGTTCTGGGGAAAAAGCCCGCAACCGGGGACGCCGAAGAAAGGGCTCCTGAAGAAGCGGCCCCCTTCTCCGGTCTTGTTTTCAAAACAATCGCCGATCCTTTCGCGGGCAGGCTCACCATCTTCCGTGTCTACTCGGGCACCCTGACTTCTGAAGGCAATTTTTACAATGCATCCCGAAAAGTAACCGAAAGAACGGGCAATATCTCCTTTCTGGAGGGAAAAGCTCAAAAAACGGCGGAACAGCTGGTCCCAGGAGATATCGCCGCAATATCCAAGTTGAAGGACACCTTCACCGGCGATACTCTCTGCATGGAAAAAGCTCCTATTCTATATGAAAATATCGCAACCCCACCGGCAATCATTTCCTTTGCCATCGAGCCCAAATCAAGGGGGGACGAAGAGAAGATCGTATCGTCCATCAACCGTCTGGTCGAGGAAGATCCGACCCTTTCTTTCCACCGCGATGCCCAGACGAAAGAAATGATCATTTCCGGCATGGGTCAGGTCCACATCGAAGTCAACATGGAAAAAATGAAGCGCAAGTTCGGGGTTGAAGTGAACCTGAAAACACCGCGCGTGCCCTACAAGGAAACCATAAAGGGCAAGACGAATGTGCAGGGCCGTTACAAGAAACAGTCCGGAGGCCGCGGTCAGTTCGGTGACTGCTGGCTTGATATCGAGCCTCTCCCCCGCGGAGGAGGATTCGAATTTGTCGACAAGATTGTCGGCGGCGTTATTCCCCAGCAGTACCGTCCGGCTGTCGAAAAGGGTATTGTCGAGGCAATGGATGAAGGCGTCGTTGCAGGCTATCCCGTTGTGGATTTACGGGTATCCCTGGTCGACGGTTCCTACCATACGGTCGATTCCTCCGAAATGGCCTTCAAAATCGCCGGATCGATGGGATTCAAAAAGGGGGTTATGTCCTGCCAGCCGATTCTCCTTGAACCCATCGTGAACATTGAGATTGAAATACCCGATGAATACATGGGGGACGTGATGGGCGATCTGAACAGCCGTCGGGGACGCGTTCTCGGCATGGATTCAAAAGGGGCCAATCAGATCGTCAAGGGGCAGGTGCCACTGGCGGAAATATTGAAGTACGCCCCCGACCTGACCTCCATGACCAGCGGCCGGGGAACCTTCACCTATACCCATTCCCATTACGAAGAGGTGCCGGTGCATCTTACGGAAAAGATCATCGCTGAATCGAAAAAGGATAAAGAAGAGGATTAACGTGTCTTTTTCCTTCGGAATCATTACCGTGAGTGACAAAGGGTCACGCGGAGAAAGGCTCGACACGAGCGGCCAGGAAATTCGTCAACTCCTGGAAGGGGAAGGTTTTACCCTGACCGATTATGTTATTGTGCCGGATGAACGTGACGCAATCAGCTCCGCCCTTCGTCGTTATGCGGATAAGGAACGGATCGACTTGATCGTCACCACCGGCGGGACCGGGGTCAGCCCACGTGATGTCACACCGGAGGCAACACTGGCCATTCTCGATAGGGAAATTCCCGGCATGGCCGAAGCCATGCGGCGGGAAAGTGCACACATAACGGCACATGCCATGATTTCCCGCGCTGTGGCCGGCATCCGGGGCACCTCTTTGATCATTAATTTGCCCGGAAGCCCCAAGGGTGTACGGGAAAACCTGACCACCGTACTGCCTGCCCTGAAACATGCCATAGAAAAAATCAAGGGAGACCCTACGGAGTGCGCTTCCTGAGAGCCTTCCGGATTCGTTCGGTGTGGCTCCCCTGCCAATAGATTTTTCCGCATCCCGGACATCGTTCAAAACGGCCGTGAGTTTCTGCCACATAAGGGGGAACTCTGTCTTTTACCGTCTCTGGATCAACCTGCTCCAACCGGCTGTTGCAGACGGTGCAGCGTTTAAGACAGCACTCCTCCGTTGAACCCAAATCCAGAAGAGACGCAAGATGCGCCAGTTGTTCCTGGACGTCAGTTTCGGGCACCTGAATGGTTGTCAATTGCTTCGGGTAATCGAGCAGATTCTTCTTCCGCGTCAGAACAAGCCGGTTTTCCTTGAGGGCCCTGTCCCATAGACCCCGGTCGGTTTTTCCTTGATGACAAATGGTATCATAGCCGGCCAGCCGCAGCCACTTTGAGAGCTTGGCCAGGTTTTGGTCGGTGATGAATCGAAGCAGTTCAGAATGGCTCCTCTGATTTCTTATCCTCATCAATTTTCGATTCCTCGATCGTTTTGACTTCCCTTCTCAGATCGCGGATGGTTTTATTCAGATGAGCAATGGTCCGGCTGAGACGAAACCTTTCGACGATTCCGAGACAGCCCATAAAGACGACCCCAACAAGACATGCAATGAAAAGGAGCATGTAACTGGGCCATTCCACATCGAAGAAATCATAGTATTTGAGCTTCATGGGAAGGGTGTTTTCCAGGGAAAACGTGATAACAAATAAAATCAGCAACATGACGAGAATTGTGTAGATCACTTTCATCTTACACCTCCTGATAATTTTTCTTGAAATACGGCAGAAGCTTTCCCCAGGTTTTGACCAGATCATCGGGAATAACCCTGACCTCTCCGATAATCGTCATGAAGTTTGTATCCCCCAGCCACCGCGGAACCACATGGATATGCACATGGTCGTCGACACCGGCTCCGGCCGCCTTGCCCAGGTTGACGCCGATGTTGAAGCCTTCCGGGCAAAGGCACTCGGAAAGCGACCTCACCGACAAATCCACCAGGTCGAACAGTTCGAGCTTCTCCTCCACGCCCAGATCCTCCAGTTTGCAGACGTGACGATAGGGTATAACCATAAGATGTCCGTTGATGTATGGATATAAATTCAACATGACGTACGCGGTTTTTCCTTCCAGAAGAATCAAATCTTCCTGGCGGAGGGAGTCTTTGCAGAAGACACAGCCATTGGGCTTATCGGCTTTCAGGTACGTCATCCTCCAGGGCGCATAGATTGCTTTCATGGGAGCTCCGTTCTTTTCTCAGGCAATTTCCAAAATATCGATGGAAATGCTGTCTTGTATATCAATGATGCCGACGGTATTAAAAGGCAAATAACGGTTGTCGGTTGCGGAACCCGGATTAAAGAGAAAAATACCGTCCTGTTTGGTAATGGCGGGATCATGCGTGTGTCCATGGATCAGACAGTCAACCCGACCGAAAAACCTGGCGATCTTTTCCGGAAGATGGGCGGACATACCCCAGCCCTTGATTTTATTGATATCATGCACCAGAGCAAACCGGAATCCCCCAACTTCGAAGACAGCCTTCTCCGGATATCGCTTGCGTAATCCGATGGGGTCCATATTCCCGCAGACGACCTTCACCTCCTTATTGCCAAACATATCCAGGACTTCGGGTGCAACGACATCCCCGGCGTGAACAATCAAATCGGCATCCCGAAAACATGTATGGAGAAAGTCCGCCAAGTCTTTGTTATAACCGTTCAGGTGCGTGTCGGACAGAACGCCTATTTTCACAAAAAAAACTCCTCTGCGCCAAGGCATGCCGATTATAACGACATGCCTCGAAAAAACAAGTTTTTTGTCCTGTCTGTTTTAGAGAATGAACCCTTCAAGCCCAATGAATCTGTTTGACATTAGACACCTCGGCGGCTATGAATAGCGAGATTTCAATGAGGTCAATGATCATGCTTGAACAAACACTCGACCGGATTGCCGAAAAAATACTGGGTTTGGACGAAGCCTCTCTGGCAGAGCTCTGGCAAAAATACAAAATGAGAATGGACCATTTTGACCGGACAAAAGAATGGGAGAAATCGGTCATTATTTTCTTTATCATCAATGCTGTACGGGCCAAGAATCACATTTTCAACGAGCAGATTCTCCAGGAAGAAAAAACCGGCCGCAACGGCGCGGGGAAAAAGACCAAACCAAAGAAACCCGAGTTGAGAATCATCAAATGACCGATCACGAAAAGGCCCGGGAAAGGGCCGCAGCGTTGAGAGAAATAATCCGCCACCACAATGAACGGTACTACCGGTTCGATTCACCTGAGATACCGGATGCCGAGTATGATCGCATGATGATTGAACTGGAACAGCTCGAGAAACGCTACCCCTCCCTGCTCACGCCTGATTCTCCGACTCAGCGCGTCGGTGCGGAACCCCTCGACAAATTTGCCCCGATTAAACACCTGACACCCATGCTCAGTCTGGCCAACGCCTTCTCCGATGAAGAGATCCGGCAGTTTTCGGAGCGGATCAAACGCATCGGCGGCCTGACAGAGCCCTTCTCTTTTGTTGTGGAACCCAAACTTGATGGCTTGGCGGTCAACCTGATCTACGAAAACGGCGTCCTGAAACAGGCGGCAACCCGCGGCGACGGCGAAACCGGGGAAGACGTAACCCCGAACATCAAAACGATCCGCACGGTGCCGCTCCTGATAGACGCCATCAACGGCACCCCGGCACCGGAAAAGTTGGAAGTCCGGGGGGAAGTTTTTATTGAAACCGAAGCTTTCCGGAAACTGAATCAGCGCCGGGAAGAGGCGGGAGAGCCTCCCTTTGCCAATCCCCGCAATGCCGCAGCCGGGTCGTTGCGCCAATTGGATGCCCAAATCACGGCCCGTCGTCCCCTGATGATCTTCGTTTACGGCATCGGACACGCGGACGGCCTTGTCTTTGCGAGCCAATCGCAGGTCCTCAAGCGGCTTTCGGATTGGGGATTTCCCGTCAATTCTCTGATTGAAAGCACACCCGATATCACCGCTTGCATTGACTATTATCACCGCATGATTGATTTGAGAGAAAGCCTCCCTTATGAAATCGACGGCGTCGTCATCAAAGTGGATTCCTACGCGATCCAGTCTCAACTCGGCCAGGTATCACGCAGTCCCAGATGGGCGATTGCCTGCAAGTTTCCCTCGCGCCAGGTTTCCACATCCGTAGAGGATATTGCCGTTCAGGTCGGCCGAACGGGCGTTCTCACTCCGGTTGCCATTCTGAAGCCGGTGGCGGTCGGCGGCGTGACGGTCAGCCGGGCCACCTTGCACAATCTCAGCGAAATACAAAAAAAAGACGTCATGATCGGCGATACGGTCATCGTGCAACGTGCGGGGGACGTGATTCCGGAAATTGTGCGTGTCATGACCGAACGCCGAACGGGGCGGGAAAGGCCCTTCGTCATGCCTACCCATTGCCCCGAATGCGGTTCAGATGTCATTCGACTGGCAAACGAGGCGGCCCATCGCTGTATTGGCCTGGCCTGTCCGGCGCAGATCAAGGAAAGGATCAGGCATTTTTCGTCCCGCAGCGGCCTGGACATGGAAGGGTTTGGAGATAAGCTCGTTTCACAGCTGGTGGACCGGAACTTGATCCGAGATCCGGCAGACCTCTTTTTTTTAAAAAAAGCGGATTTTCTTCAGTTGGAAAGAATGGGAGACAAGTCCTCCGAAAATCTTCTGGCGGCCATTGAAAAATCCAAGTCGACAACAATGGACAGGTTAATCTATGCTCTTGGTATCCGCCATGTTGGTGAGCATGTGTCACGGATTTTGGCAAATCACTACCCGTCGCTCAAACAACTGGCTCAGGCAAATGAATCGGAATTGCTGGCCATCCGGGACATCGGACCTGAAGTGGCGGGGAGCATTGCAGGATTCTTCCGGGAACACCGGAATTTACATGTCTTGGAAAAGCTGGAGGCCGCAGGCATCTATTTCGAGATGGCGCCGTCCTCCGCATCCTCCTTCGTCGCGGGAAAATCCTTTGTCTTCACCGGAACAATGAAGTCCCTGGTCAGAGATGAGGCAAAGCGCCTGGTGCTCGCCAAAGGCGGCATGGTCCCTTCATCGATTTCTCCGAAAACGGATTATGTTGTCGCGGGCGAAGCGCCGGGGACAAAGCTTGATAAAGCAGTCGCTTTGAAATTGACCATTTTGACGGAAGCGCAATTTCTGGAACTGATCGGCAGATGACGGAACCGGATCGAACACGTGTTCACATTGTGATTTCCGGCGTGGTGCAGGGGGTCTTCTTCCGGCATCATACAAGGAAAAACGCCCTTCGCCTGGGGCTGACCGGTTGGGTCAAGAACCTTCCGGATGGCCGCGTTGAGGCAGTGTTCGAAGGAGAAGCATCACAGGTAACGCAGATGATCGAATGGTGCCGAACCGGCCCCCCTGCCGCCCGGATTTCCGACATCGCACTGATCCATGAAGAGGCAACTGGGCGGTTCTCCGATTTTGAGATCGTCTTTGATTAAGAAAAGCGAAGCAAATCTTTTCAAACCGGGCCGGAATTGCTCCGGCGAGAAAGTCTCAGCGGCATGGCACAACCCAACACGGGCCAGAACATTTTAGAAGCAACCGGCTTTCCCCCGCCGTTTCTTTTACGCAGGCCATATACTGTTCCCGCCCAGTCAGCGGCATTCTTTGAGGGTCTCGGCAAATCCGTCCATGGCGCGGACGATTGTTTCGTCATCAACACAAAAGGCAATGCGTATATATCCGGGGCCACCGAATCCCCGTCCCGGAACGGTCAGGATTCGCCTCTGCTGTAACGCCCTCACAAACGCCACGTCATCCTCGATCGGTGATTTTGCAAAAAGGTAGAAGGTTGCGTCCGGTCTGGTGATGGCATATCCGCCCGCGATAAGCCCGTCGCATAAGAGATCCCTTTTTCTTCGGTATTGTTCGACATCGACATGAACACCTTGCATACGCGTGATGACGCGCTGCATGACGGCCGGCGCGTTAACAAATCCCAGCACCCGGTTATAAAGCATCAGACCGTCCATCAGTTCCTTGTAATCCGCGATGTTCGGATTGACGGCCAGGTAACCGATCCTTTCCCCGGGAATTGAGAGCGTTTTGGAATAGGAAGAGGCACAGATGCTGTGGGGATAAGCCCCCAGAATACTCGGCACACGGACACCATCAAAAACGATCTCGCGGTAAGGTTCATCGGCCATCAGGTAAACGGCCTGACCGAATTCTCGGCTTTTCTCCGCTAATACGGAGGCCAGCATGGAGATGGAGGCGCCATCGTAAACCCTTCCCGTCGGATTATTTGGAGAATTCAGCAAAACGGCTTTGGTTTTTTTCGTAATCGCCGCTTCGATCGCCCCGATATCCAGTGAAAAGTCCTCCTTTGTCGGAACGAGAATCATTTTCCCATTTGCATTGTCGATGTAAAAACGGTATTCCATAAAAAAGGGTGAAGGAACAATGACTTCGTCATCCGGATCGAGAAGGACCTTCAGGGCGACGTTGAGGGCACCGGCAGCGCCGCAGGTCATGATAATCTGCTCCTTGGCGATGTCCACCTCTTGATCCCTTCGAATGTAGGCGGCAACGGCTTCCCTCGTGTCATCAAAACCCGCATTGGACATGTAGCCGTGCATACCTGACGTTGCCTCCGCAACGACATCCTGCAGGGCCTGCCTGAATGCTTGCGGCGGGGGGACATTGGGATTCCCCAGGGTAAAATCAAAAACATTTTCCGCTCCGTATTCCTTTTTCAGGAGCAGCCCTTCTTCAAACATCTTCCTGATCCAGGAGGCCTGCGTCACAAAATCGTGAATTTTCTTAGCTACTGCCATGTTTTTCTTCTCCCAACATACCGGTTGTTTGAGATTATGCTCACGCGAATGGAACCTACTTTATTTCAATTTATGCGGTCAAGCCTTATTTGGGGGAAAACGTCTTTTAAGCCCTCCTGCTGGGTCATCCACGCCTTGCAGGCATCCGGATTGTAAAAATATTGTACGGACTCAGCCGGAGATATGTTATAGGTACCAAGAATAAAAAGAAAGGATCCGAGGCTGATATGAAAAGAAAGACCTTATTTGCCGTTTTATTGCTTTTCTGTCTGTCTATGCTTTATTCATGTACGACGGTTCCCGTGACCGGCAGATCCCAGTTGAACCTTATCCCGTCGGAATCCATGCTCTCGATGAGCTATCAGCAGTACGACCAGTTCCTCAAGGAGAACAAGCTCAGCACCAATGCCGTAGAGACGGAACGCGTCAAAAGGGTGGGAAGAAACATTGAACGTGCGGTCGTACGATACTTTGCCGAAAGGAACATGAGCCACCATCTGAGAGACTACAAGTGGGAATACAACCTCGTCGAATCGAAAGAACTGAATGCCTGGTGCATGCCGGGTGGCAAGGTCGTGGTCTACGAGGGACTCCTTCCCATTACCGTCGACGATACGGGACTGGCGGTGGTAATGGGCCATGAAATTGCGCATGCCGTCGCCCAGCACGGCAACGAACGGATGTCACAACAACTCGCTATGCAGTTGGGGGGGATGGCATTGGCCACGGCGGTTGCATCGCGGCCGCAGCAGACGCAGCAGCTGTGGATGGCCGTCTTCGGCGTCGGCACACAGGTCGGCATCCTTCTTCCTTACAGCCGCCTGCATGAAAACGAGGCCGATGAGCTGGGACTGACGTTCATGGCCATGGCAGGTTATGATCCCAGAAAGGCCGTTGACTTCTGGGAACGCATGTCTGCGGCCAAATCGGGTCAGGCTCCTCCGGAATGGCTAAGCACCCACCCCTCGGACCAGACGCGCATGCAGAGAATCAAAGCCATTATTCCCACCGTCATGAAATATTACGAGGGAAGCTGACATCGCAGGTGAGTACCTGGTAATGCTTCCTGTACGCTTTTGCCAGATTTCTCTCAGGTTTGATAGCGGTGCAGGACGCGTCCGCCTGTGATCGTCAACCCTGCGCTGTGGTAAAACCCGCCGCTCACTTCCCGCGGCGTCAGTTGCTGCAGTTCCCGGGCAAAGACACCTGAAAAATTCACGTCTGCCTCGCCCCGCCAGATGTCGTCCACTTCAAGACTGGCGATGCTGGTGGCGATTTCATGGACCACCGCTTTACCCGGTTCTTCGATGCTGGGGAAATGACGGAGCAGGTAAAATTTCACCTGCGGCAATTGAGTTCTTTCTATTTTCTCCCGCAGAATCAGGGATCCTTCAACGAGTCTTTCGCCACCGGCCTCACAGATACCCTTCAGTTTGGCTCCCGGCCGCCTGCCGCCGACTTTCGGATTCAGGGCGTGAAGCTTGGTCATGTATATCCGTCCGAGCACTTTCGGAAAACCCTGAATAAAACCTCTCAAAAGCGTAAAGTCATTGTCCACCCAGATAAAGGGAACGAGATATCCCGTTTCTCCCTGGTAACTGCATTGCAGGAGAACGATACACTCTTTATAGATCGCCCTTTCCGGATTCTCATACGCCATATCCGGATGGGATTCGCTGACGGAAATCCACTCGACGAACCAGACAATGCCTGAGCCCGGATCGGGCCCCATCTCAAGGGGAGCGGGAATGAAAGAGCGGGCTCGATCGGGATCCGTCTTAAAAAACAATTGCATCAACTCACCGCCATAATACCAGGGCGGCGCATCCACCAACGAAGACTGTCCTTCCGGTGTCAGAGGCAGGCAGTATCCTTTCAGGGAACATGACTTGGCTTCCATGGCGCCTCGCAAAATGCATTATTATCAGAACCGCTATATTGGACTGCCCTCTAGCTGTCAAGCGAATCCTCGTTTTCTTTTCCGCGGTTTTTCAATACTTCTTTTTTTGCGTTATACTCATTTTCCGTTTCGGAATCCCTTATTCTTCAAGCCGTATCAAAAGACTATCATATAACCGGCCGCTGCCGGCGTCTTGGTCCGAAACAGTTTGTCTTGACGAAAAGATTCAAAAGGATTAACTAGTCGCCATAAAGGGCGGTCGTGGCACCTGGGAACGAGAGCACGTGTACTTTCACCGCCCGGGATTCCCGATTGATTTCACCAATGCGTACGGCTTCTCCACGCCATGCGCTTGTTCCGAAAGTGAGATTTGTTACGGTAGGAAAGTTTATGATCGATGTTAAAACCAGGGAAAAGATATTTCGCCGAATTGACCTGATGCGCGGCGAAATGGTGGAGCTTCAGCTTCGCCTGACGGGCATACCCGCCTTGTCCCCCGATTATCAGGGAGCAGGAGAAGCCGAGAAGGCTGATTTCCTGGAAAACTATCTCAGAAAGAGCGGCTTCGATAATATCCTGAAAATCAATGCTCCGGACGAACGGGTTCCCAGCGGCTATCGACCCAACCTCCTCGTCACCTGCCCCGGAAGGAATCCCGCGCGCAAACTCTGGATTTTAACCCATACGGATATCGTCCCGCCCGGAGAGCCCGGCCTTTGGAAAACAGATCCTTATCAAGGCTATGTCGAGAATGATCGCATTTACGGCCGGGGCACCGAAGACAATCAGCAGGACCTTGTGGCATCAATTTTTGCCGCCAAGGCATTTCTCGAGGAAAATGAGCTGCCGGAGTCATCGATCGGATTGGCATTCGTTGCGGATGAAGAAACGTCGAGCCGTTGCGGTCTTTTTCATGTCCTTCGCCACCCGGAAAACCCTCTTCGCAAGAACGATCTGATCGTTGTTCCCGATTCGGGAGAGCCGGACGGCAGTGCCATTGAAATCGCAGAAAAAAGCATGCTTTGGTTACGCTTTGTCACCACAGGCCGCCAATGTCACGGCAGCCGACCCTCCCTGGGGAGCAATGCTTTGCTGGCAGCTTCGAACTTCATTGTTGCGCTGCAGTCGCTCCACCAGACATTTCCCACCCTGGACCGTTTGTATAACCCGCCGGAAAGCACGTTTCAACCGACCCGCAAGGAGTCCAATGCGGCCAGCATCAACACCATTCCCGGAGAAGATGTTTTTTACTTCGACTGCCGTATTCTCCCTATTTATGACTTGGATGAGGTGATGGCAGAAATCGAAAGAATCGCCGAGACAATCGCAAAGCGCTTTCATGTCCGGATTGACATCACGCCGGTTCAGCAGGTGCAGGCGCCGGTCCCCACGCCGGAAAGCGCCCTTGTGGTCCAGGCGCTCAAGGAGGCCATTCGGGATGTTTACCGGGTCGAAGGAAGGGCTGTCGGTGTCGGTGCAGGAACCGTGGCTGCCGCCTTGAGATCGCATGGTTACGAAGCCGCCGTTTGGAGCAAAATTAACTACATGGCCCATCAACCCAACGAATATTGCCTGATCGACAACATGGTCGGAAATGCCAAGGTCTTTGCCCATATGATGCTTCAAGACCCGGGGTAGAATACCTGACCATGGAACAGTAGTAAAGCGCACGAGTCGTTGCAAAGCTGTCCGCACTGTCATAGAATCGCTCTTCGCTGGGCATTTGCAAACCCGTCGGCGCGGATACATGATTGATACAAACCGGTTCCGAATGTCATGAAAACTTCTTCATCACACGAGATTGAATCGATTGATTTTAACGATAATCATTGTCTCAAACTTCTGCTGGGTGAGCATGATGCCAACATCAAGCTGATAGAGAAATTGAATCGCGCCAAAATTGCCGTCAGTGGCAACCACCTTTCCATTCAGGGAGACGGAACACAGGTTAAACAATCCGCAGCGCTTTTGAGGCAGCTTTACGGCATGATCGAAAAGGGCTACCAGCTATTCCCCGCGGATATCGACCATGCCAATCGAATCCTGCAAAAAAACGTATCCGAAAACCTGGAAAAGATTTTTCTCGACAAGATTTTTCTTTCCGCCAAAAACCGCCTGATCAGGCCCAAAACGAGTACGCAGAAAAAGTATATCGACGCCATCAGGAACCATGATATGGTCTTTGCCATTGGTCCGGCCGGTACGGGTAAGACTTACCTGGCCATGGCCGTAGCCATTTCCTTCCTGCTTGACAAGCAATACAGCCGCATCGTTCTGGCCAGACCGGCGGTGGAAGCGGGAGAGAAATTGGGGTTTCTCCCCGGGGACCTCTCCGAAAAGGTCAATCCTTACCTGAGGCCCTTGTACGATGCCCTTTTCGATATGATGGATTTTGACCGTGCCTCCAGCCTGATCAGCAAGGGCATTATCGAAGTCGCGCCCTTGGCCTTCATGCGGGGAAGAACGCTTAACGACGCATTTGTTATCCTCGATGAGGCACAGAACACGACAAGCGAACAGATGAAAATGTTTCTCACGCGTCTCGGATTCGGCTCGAAAGCAGTCATTACGGGAGACATCACCCAAATCGATCTGCCCTTTGATAGAATATCCGGCCTGATCGAAGCGGAAGAAATCCTCGGGCATATTGACGAAATCAAGTTCATCCATTTTTCCGATCTGGATGTGGTGAGACACCCGCTGGTACAGGCCGTTATCCGCGCTTACAATCACCTCGATCAGTCACGCAAGCGCCATGCCGTGAAAGCGAAATGAAACGATCCGAAATCGATTCAGAAACCCTTATCAACGCAATCCGCGAGAAGGCCGGACTTTACTTCCGGACGAAGGCCCCGCGGCTTCTCAGACTGGAGGTACTCCTGGCGGTGTTCATGACGTTTATTTTGTCGATGCTTGTCGCGCCGTCCCTCCTTTTCATGGAATCCGATCATCGCGCCGGCATGATAGCCAAGGAGGACATCAAGGCCGACCGTGATTTCCTGGTGGAGGAAAAACTGTCCACGGAAATGAAGCGTGCCGCCATTCTCAAAATGACGCCGGCTGTCTATGATTACGACAGCACGCTCCCGGACAAGTACCAGGCGAAGATAACCGAACTTTTTAAAGTCATCGCCGACACCATGAAGCAGCCCCCTGCCAAGACACCCAGATACCCTGACGACCAGGAAAACAGAAGGGTCTTTTACGCGAATATCTTTCGTGATTATGCAGCAAAACACTTGGGCACTGTCTTGAATGATAAGGAATTCGCTGTCTTCTACAGACAGAACTTTTCTGAAGCCGCCGCCCGAGCATTATGCAAGGTCATCGACAAAATTTACACGGGCAATTACGTAACAGAAAATGAAATGAATAAAACGGACCGGGAGCGCGGCATTCGGTTATATGATGTTGCCCGGGGTACAGAATCCATCATCCGTGATTTCGATGGCTTCATCACCCTTGAAACGGCAAAAAGCCGGATTGCCGGCCATGCCGTAAACGCCCTGACGGGTTATGACCAGGATTTTCATTGGGCCGCCGTTTCCTTCCTGCAGAAAATCATCCGTCCTAATCTGACCTTGAATGAATCTGTAACGGAAAAGGCAAAAGAAGACGCACTGAAAACGATAAAACCTTCTTACTTTCAGGTGCTCAAAAACGAAATGATCGTCAGGGAAGGCGAAAAAATAACTCAGACCATTCAGGACAAACTTGACGCCTATTATACAATAAAAGGGGGGAAAAACAGATTTTCCGATATCAGCGCTTTTCTGGGCATTCTTCTTATCATTTTTTTGACGGGAGGTGTCCTCTATTATCCCGTGCGGAACTGGAATCCCAAATCGCATGAAT
>CAYPKE010000040.1:0-16951 GCA_964411235.1 uncultured Syntrophales bacterium | reverse complement strand
CCATCGCCCAGCGCCGCACCAAAGCGTCGCCGCTTCGCGATATTGCCGGCATGCCCTAGGGGGCGATGATCCGTCCCGCCCTGCTCATGGTCTCGACGATGTCGTACATGTTGGAAATGCTTCCCGCGGCGATCTCCTGCGTGATGCCGAAGAAATTCGTGCAGGTGCCGCAGACGAGAATTTTCGTGTTCTGTGCTTCTAAGGCCTGCAGGTCGTCGAGGACGTCCGAGTCCCGCACCGCCAGCTTGACCCCCGTGTTGAAGAGGATCACGACGCCGGGTAGGGGCTCCAGGGACAGCAGGGTATGGACAAAACTCCGGATCAGGAGATAACCCAGCTCGTCGCTTCCTCGCCCCATGCGGTCTTCGCCGATGACGACCACCAGCGGCCCCTGCGGTGGCAGCGCCGGGGCCGTCGCGCTTTCTACGGACGGCTTGGTTAAATCCAGCCGGAAGGACTCCGGATTTTCCTGGGTAACGGTGACGGTGCATCCCATGTTTGCCCCCAGGCGTTTCACATTCTCCATGGCGATGTCGTTGTCCACCCGGACCGTAATGCCGCTTTCCGTTTCCAAGGCTTTTTTCGTCAGGATGACCGGCTGCGGGCATGCCAGCCCCCGTGCATCAATCTCTTTTGCCATAATTTTTCTCCTTATGATGCTTCCTATCGGCGTGAAACGCCTGGCAAGGAAAGTTGTTTCTCCCGTTTTATCCCCGGCTGATCTCCTCGATGGCCTTTAACGCCCGCTGCACTTGTTTGCGGGTGTTGAAGTGCCCGAAGCTGAAACGGAGCGTTCCCCCGGGGAAAGAGCCGACCGTGCGGTGGGCCAGGGGGGCGCAATGCAGCCCCGGACGGCAGAGGATGCCGTACTCGTCGTCCAGCCGCATGGCCGCCTCGGACGGGGTCATGCCGTCGATGTTGAAGGACACCACCGCCGTTGTCATGCCGGCGTCGCGGGGTCCGTACAGGCGCACCCCCTTCAGGGGGGCGGTGCCTTCCCGGAATATACGGGTCAGTTCGGTTTTCCACTGCCGGATCGTTTCGATCCCTTCGGTCCGGATGAAGGCGATCCCGGCGCCCAGGCCGGCGAGGCCGATGGCGTTTTGCGTTCCCGATTCGTACTTGTCGGGCATGAAATCCGGCTGCTCCTCGAATTCGGAGCGGCTGCCGGTGCCGCCCATCATGAGGGGCTCAATTTGCGCGTCGAGCCCTTTGCGGATGTAGAGCCCTCCCGTGCCCTGGGGGCCGAAAAGGGCCTTGTGGCCGGTAAAAGCCAGCAGGTCGATGTTCATGGCCTCGACATCGATGGGCACCGTGCCCGCCGTCTGAGCCGCATCCACCAGGAGCGGGATGCCGTGCCGCCGGGCGATGGCTCCCGCTGCGGCGACGGGCATGATCGTCCCGGTGATGTTGCTGGCGTGGATGAGGGCGATCAGCCTGGTTTCAGGGCGGATGGCCGCCTCGATATCCTCCGGGTCCATGGTTCCATCGGCGGCGCAGGGAACGACGGACAGGGCGACCCCCTTCGCCTCCATGGCCCGCAGGGGGCGCATGACGGAGTTGTGCTCCATGACGGAGGTGATGCAGTGGTCCCCGGGATTCAGGAGGCCCCGGATGGCGATGTTGAGGCCTTCCGTCGCGTTCTTGGTGAAGACGATCCGCAGGGGGTCGTCGATGCCGAACAGTTCCGCCGCGGCTTCCCGGGTGTCGTACACGAGGCGGGCCGCCTCGATGGACAGGCGGTGGGCGGACCGGCCGGGGCTGCCCCCGATGGTTTCCTGGTAGCGGATCATCGCTTCGAGGGTTCCCGGAGGCTTGGGCCAGGTGGTGGCGGCGTTGTCGAAATAGATCAGGTCCATGGATGCTCTTCTTTCGTCAATCTTTTCGGTCATTTCTACAACCCGGAGCCGCGGCGTGTCAAATAACTAAAAGCTATAACACATGAGAATATATTCAATATAAGAATGGCATTTCCCCGGTAGCTTGCCATACTCCGCCGTTTCCCCGAGGGGTTTCTTTCAAGACCGGACAGTTTATGCGCTTCTTACAAGTTGCGAAATCGGGTCAAGCGTGTAAAATAGAAGTTATTTGATGGGAGGGAGCGGTGTTATGAGCGACTTCATCCAGGTGGTTTCGACAACGGAAACACCGGAGCAGGCGGCCCGGATCGCCAAGCATCTTGTGGCGGAACGCCTGGCGGCGTGTGTCCAGATCGAGGGCCCCCTGACGAGCCGCTACCATTGGCAGGGACGTGTGGAGGAGACCCGGGAATGGCGCCTGACGGCAAAATGCCGGTCCAGGACGTTCGGGGAAGTGGCCGCGGCAATCCGCAGCCTTCATCCCTACGATGTTCCCGAGATTGTGGCGACGGAGATCGTCTACGCGGATGAGGCCTATCGCCTCTGGCTGGAGCAGGAAACGCGCGGCGAAAAAGGAGCGGGCTGAGGTGATTCTGGTCGGTGATATCGGGGGAACGAAGAGCCGCCTGGCGATATTCCGTGCCGGTACGTCCCTGCCGGCGCCCTTGCGGGAGGCCGTGTTTCCCTCCTCCCGTTACGGAAACCTTGCGGAACTGGTCCGGACGTTCCTGTCCCTGGGCGATCAGCGCGTTGACGCGGCGGTTTTCGGCGTCGCCGGTCCGGTGGTCGGAGGGCGGGCGAAACTGACGAATCTGCCCTGGGTGCTGGACCGGAAAAGCCTGGCAGCGGAGCTGGGGCTGAAGAGAGTGATCCTTCTGAACGATCTCCTGGCGACGGCGGCAGCCATTCCCCATCTGAGGCGGGAGGCGATCGAGACCCTGCAGCAAGGCCGGGAAGACCCGCGGGGCAACATCGCGGTGATTGCCCCGGGCACGGGACTGGGGGAAGCCTTCGTTACCCGGGATGGGAACCGGCCCCGGGCCTATGCGACCGAAGGAGGGCATGCGGATTTTGCGCCGCGCAACGGGGACGAACTGGCGCTCCGGCAGGAAATGGTTCAACGCGCCGGGCGGGTGTCTTATGAAACGGTTTGCTCCGGACCCGGGATCGCCCGGATTTATGACATACTGGGACAAACCGGCCTGGAAAAGGCGATAGGACGTGTGCAGAATGACCCGGAGAACCCCGCCGATCCCGTGCCGGGAATCGTAGCGGCGGCCCTGCGGGCGGTCGATCCCTGTTCCCTTGCGGTGAAAACCCTGCGTCTTTATGCGGGGATGCTGGGGGCGGAGGCGGGAAACCTCGCGCTGAAAATACTGGCGACGGGCGGGTTGTACCTGGCGGGAGGCATTCCCCCGCGCATTCTGCCGTTTCTCAAGGAGGAGGGGTTTCTCCGCGCCTTCCGGGACAAGGCGCCGATGTCGGACCTGATGGCGAGGATTCCGGTGCACGTTGTTCTCGAGCCCCGGACGGCCCTGCTGGGTGCGGCCTGCTGGTTCCGGGAAAGGGAGATGGAGACGGTGTCGGCCGGATGCCCCGAAGGGGATTGATGCTGGCTGATCAAGGAGAAGCGCATTTCATATGAAGCTGATTTTCGCCACCGATGTTCACGGTTATTTCGAAAGAGTCAAGATCCTCCTGGATGTGGTGCCGGCGGATGTGTACGTCGTCGCGGGAGACTTGATCGACATTCCCTTCTATACCATGGGCACGGCCATGAATTACCATGAGCTCCAGACCTTCTTCCACAGCCTGCGCCGGAAGATGGGGCGGGAGGACCTCTACATCGAGGATTTCATCGACAGCCTCCTGGATTCTTCAGAGATCACCGAAGAGGTTCGGGCCAAGGGAACTAAGTACCAAGAGTACACCGACCGCGCCCGCCGGGTCATGCGCCAGAAATACCGGGTTCTGGAAAACATGATGTCGTTCCACCCCGGGGCCAAGGTTTACTGTCTGCCGGGAAACTACGACATGAACCTCAAGTTCACCGCTCTCCACGAACGGGACCTCCACCTGCACGCGTACGACATCGGGGGGCTAACGCTCGCCGGCTACGGAGGGGCCGATCTCTGGACGCCCGGTGTTCCGGAGAAATACGTCATCCGCCACAATGCCGGGATCGGCGTCGATGTGGAAAACAACGAGCTTTACCGGTTCTTCATGGCCACCGTGCCCGACATCGTCGCGGTGCACCAGCCGGCCCACGGCATCCGGGACCGGGTCACGACCTACGGAACGTCCGGCTCGCCGGCCCTGAGGGCCTATTGCGACCGGTACGATGTGCTCCTTTGCCTTTTCGGCCATGTCCACAACGAATGGGGGCTCCAGGAGGCGCAGGGGACCGTTTATCTGAATCCCTCCATCTTCGGGGAAGTGACGGAGCTTTCCGGCCGGGTGGCCGAGGGGGGCTTCTTTTACGAGGTCGAGCTGGAGGGCCGTGAAATTCGGCATGTCGGCTATCGGAAGCTGGTGGAGGAGCGGGTTTACGACATCGCCGCATATGTTCGCGAGGAAGGCCGGTGGCAGGAACGGGTTCTCGACCCGGAGCGGTACGCGGCGCACAAGGCGGGGAAAAACTACGACGCCCGCGTGGAAAAGTATTCTCATATTCCAGAGTTCGAGCTTTACAACGAGATCAAGAATTTCTACCGTTCCTTCCAGACGGCGGAGACGGACGAGCGCCTGGAGCAGCTGGAGGAAGTCGCCCTGCGTTTCGACGAGAAGATCCAGCAGGACATCGCCATGGACGTCATGGGGTCCGTGAACATGGGGTTGTCGCAGCTTGGGTCCGACATCGACTTCGTCCTGTATGTGCGCTGTGTCGGCGGGTGCGACAAGGAGTTCAACCAGTGCGACCGCTACCGGGAGGCCCAAAAGTCCATTCAGGAAATCATCGGCGGGGAATACGATTTCCAGATCATGGACTGCATCAACCTGAACGCGGTGGAGCAGGCGATCCGCGAGAAGGATTACGAATCCGACATTCTTCAGCGCTTCGTTGCCTACCGGGCGATCTGCCGGCCGATCAACTACCGCGCCCTCGCCCCCGTGGAGGACATGCTGAACCGGGATATGGAATTCCGGCGGGAACTGGAGGGAAGCATCCGGTCGTTCCTGCAGATATTCATCAATACCTCCCAGCACACCCGGTCTTTTGAAAAGTACGAAAAGCGGCTGAAACACTTGGGGATCAAGCTCCCCGATTCGATTCGCGACAAGGTGCAGACCTATCTGATGATGAAGGCCGGAGAAGAGAAAAAAATGCCCGCCGGAGGAACGGGACAGGCATGACGTGCGCGGCCCTCGGCCGCTGGAGGAAAGAGGCCGGCGAGGATTGGCCGGCGTATTCTTTGCAGATGTGACGGGGCCGGTTCCGACGCCGGGGAAAACGGAAGCAAGGTGCTGCGGGAAAAACAGACCGGGATGGAAAGAAAAAGGCAAGGGCCTGTACGGCCAGGGGTTGATGGTCAGCCGGGCGGGGCCGGGCGGCCCCGATTTATCGATGAGGGGGTGCAGTGATGATGGAATCAGACGGAAAACCGTCGGGGGAGGTGCGTTCCCCCGCCGTGGCGGGGCAGTTTTATTCCGATTCGGCGGAAGCCCTGGCTTTGGGAATTCAGCAGTACATGGAGGACGCCGTTCCTGCGGCGATCCGGGAACCCATCGCCCTCATTCTGCCCCATGCGGGATACGTTTATTCGGGCCAGATCGCGGCCGACGGCTACAACCAGGTCAGGGGGCGGGAATACGACGCGGTGGTACTGCTGGGGACAAACCATGCCACGGCGGACTTCCGCAAGGTCGGCCTTTACCCCGGAAGGGGGTTTCGGACGCCCCTGGGGATTGCCGAAATCGATCAGGAGATCAACGCCGCGCTGATGCGGGAGAACCCGGACTTTGTGGCCGACAGGGCCGTCCATGCCAGAGAGCATTCCATCGAGGTCCAGGTCCCCTTCGTGCAGATCCTTTTCCCCACGGCCCGGATCGTTCCCGTGCTGATCGGCACGCCGGAAAGGGAGCTTTGCGTGCGCCTGGGCCGGGCGCTGGGTGTTGTTCTGCAGGGGCGCCGCGCCCTGATGATCGCCAGCACCGATCTCTCGCATTATCCCTCGGCAAAGGATGCCCTGTCGACGGATCTGCCCGTTCTGGATGCCATGGTGAGCATGGACCCGCGCCTTTTTCAGGAGACCATTCGTTCTCAGATGAGCCGCAGCCTGCCTAACCTGCACACCTGTGCCTGCGGCGAGGGACCCGTCATGACGGCCATGGTGGCGGCCACCGCCCTGGGCGCCCGGGGAGCAAGGGTCGTCAGCTACGCCCATTCGGGGGACACGATCATTGGCGAGCAGAACCGGGTTGTCGGGTACGGCGCCGTGGTTTTCACCGGCGAGGCGGAGCGGATCGACACCCGCTATCTGGAGCGTCCCGCGCCGGTAACCGCCGGAACGAATCTCCGGCCCGAGGACAAGAAGGCGCTCCTGGCCTTCGCCCGGGCGGCCATCTCCCGCTATCTCACCACGGAAACCCTTCCCCTGGCCCGCGGGTTTGCGCCTCTTCTGCAGCAGCCGCGGGGTGTTTTTGTCACCCTCAAGAGAAAGGGGCGCCTGCGGGGATGCATCGGGCGTCTGGTTCCCGATGCGGCGCTGGGCAAGCTGGTCGGGGCGATGGCTTTGCAGTCCGCATTCCAGGATCACCGGTTTTCCCCCGTGAGCGCTTCCGAGCTTGCGGAGCTGGAGATCGAGATCTCCGTCCTGACGCCCATGAAAAACGTTTCCGGCTGGGAGGACATCGTCGTCGGCCGCGACGGGGTTGTGCTGAGCAAGGAAGGCCGCTCCGCCGTGTTTCTCCCCCAGGTGGCGCCGGAGCAGGGCTGGGACCGGGACATGATGCTGGGCCAGCTCAGTGTGAAGGCAGGCCTGCCGAAAAACGCCTGGCGCCAGGGCGCCCAATTCGCCACCTTCCAGGCCATCGTCTTCAACGAAGGGGAGTTTAAGTGATGCAATCTGTTTTGCATTACGGCCGCAGGGTAAAAAAACTTTTCTGATGCGTCACCCCGGGCACCGGAGACTGTATCGCAATGTCATTATGAGGCGCCAGCCGAAGAATCCATGGATTTATCATTCAGGAATTATTAGATTCTTCACTTCGTTCAGAATGACAACAAACGTAAAACAGGTATTGCGACACAGGCTCACCGACCAGGGGTCCATTGCCAGAGTGTTTCATATTGATATTATTTCAAAGAGGAAATAATGACTACGCCGCGTTCCCGAACCCTGTTTCACTTCACCAAGAATCTTGACGTCCTGAAGAGCATCCTCAAGCACGGATTTTTCCCTAAATACAGTCTCGAGGATATCGCCTGGTTTATCGCACAGGAGATCGATGCAGTCGCCTTTCCGGTCGTCAGTTTTTGCGATATCCCCCTCAGCAGAATCGGCGATCATGTCAACTTCTACGGCCGATACGGAATTGGCATGAAACAGGACTGGGGCATCAGGAAGGGATTCAACCCCATCGTCTACGTGTCGGAAACCAGCGACCTGGCGGACCTGATGCAGCGCATTTCGAAATCCTGCGTCGCCGCCTATAACCTGGACAAGAACGACGAACATCTCGACAACTACCGGCGTCTTGCCGGTTTCTGCAAACCCCTGGAAGGTAAGATGATCATCAAGGGAAACGCCGTTGCGAAGGTTTTCTATCAGGAGTCGGAATGGCGCTATCTGGCCGGCCACAAGAAAATACCCAGGTTTTTGATGAAGCAGGACTTTGATGACCGGGTTTCCTGCGACCGGGCGAACGCGCTTGCGGCGAAGCATTGTGCGCTGAAATTTCTGCCGGACGATGTCAAGTACATCTTTGTCGGAAGCGATGAAGACATTCCCGAACTGGTCAACTTCATCAACGTCGAACTCGGTCATTTCCCGCACGGGGAGGTCCAGACCCTGATTACCAAAATCATCACCCAGGATATCATCGCCGACGATATCTGAGCCGAATCGCCGCCTTTGCCGCGGACTTCGCCCAGAAGCATGCAGGCGGCGGGAAAGCCTGAAGACAGCAAAGGAGTTCTCACATTCGTTCGAAATGAAAGAGGAAGAGCAAGATTTCTCCCTTTAGAGACTGTGTCCCCATGTCATTCTTCTGGGCGCCAGCCGAAGAATCCATGTTTTTTAACATTCAGGAATTATTAGATTCTTTACTTTGTTCAGAATGACCACGAACGTAAAAACAGGTATTACGACACAGTCTCTTTGCCGGAATGGCTGGATCATAGGTCTTCTGTTGACTTGAACGAGGTCTCGGAATATAAACAGAAAGACTGAATCTTATTAAAGATGTTGAGCATGGAAAAGTCGGAAAGCCATGTCAAGTGCCATCCCAGGCAAAGCGAAGGATTATAAAAAAGGATTCTTTGTCGCTGACGCTCCCCGGAATGACATTAACGGACTTTAGCCGCGTTCATCTCAGGATAACCCTTTTCAGGCAGGATTTCATGGATACCCGGACAGCCACGAAAATCGAATTCAATGCTGAGTTTCAGCGCGCCCTGGACCTGATGGAAACCACGCGGTCGCACCTGTTCATCACCGGCCGGGCGGGCACGGGGAAATCGACTCTCCTTAACTACTTCCATCGCCACACGGAAAAGAACGTTGCGATTCTGGCCCCTACAGGGGTGGCGGCGGTCAATGTCGGTGGCCAGACGATCCACTCCTTCTGCGGGTTCAAGCCTGATGTAACCCTCCAGTCGATTCGAAAGAGACGCAAGACAAACGGGGACAGCATCTACAGGATGTTCGATACGATCGTCATCGACGAGGTGTCCATGGTGAGGGCGGATCTCCTGGACTGCGTGGACCGCTTCCTGCGCCTGAACGGACCGTCCGAAAAGAAACCGTTCGGCGGCGTCCAGATGGTCTTCATCGGGGATCTTTACCAGTTGCCGCCGGTGCTTGGGAGCAGCGAAAAGGACCTTTTCCGCCTCTGCTACCGGACGCCCTACTTTTTCAGTGCCGCTGTCTTCGGTGAACTGGAACTGACTTTTGTGGAGATGGAGAAGGTTTACCGCCAGCAGGACGGCGAATTCATCCGCCTCCTCAATGCCATCCGCAACCGGAGCGTCACGGACGAGGACCTGAAAATTCTGAACAGCAGGGTCGATCCGAGCTTTGCCTCCCCGCCCGAGGATTGCTACCTTTGCCTGACCAGCACGAACGACCTCGCGGACCGGATCAACGAGGAGCACCTGGAGCGCTTACCGGGGAAACTCCGCACCGTTAGGGGGTATATCGACGGAAACTTCGGCAGGGAGTATCTGCCGACGGCGGAAGAACTGCGCTTCAAGGCCGGCGCCCAGATCATGCTGCTCAACAACGACACCTTCGGGCGCTGGATCAACGGGACCATCGGCCGGATCACGGGCATGACGAAGGACGACGAGGGGGAAGAGCTCATCTGCGCGGAGCTGGAAGACGGCGAAGAGGTGGAGATCGCCCGCAACACGTGGCAGATCTTCCGGTTCGTCGTCAAGGACGGTCAGCTTGCTTCGGAAACCATCGGTTCCTTCACCCAGTACCCGTTCCGGCTGGCCTTTGCCGTAACGATCCACAAGAGCCAGGGGAAGACCTTCGATCGGATCATTATCGACGTCGGCCGGGGGACCTTCGCTCCCGGCCAGATGTACGTTGCCCTGTCGCGGTGCACGTCCCTGGAGGGAATTGTGCTGCACCGGCCGATCCAGAAAAGGCACATCATGGTGGACTGGCAGGTGATGAAGTTTCTCACGGGATGCCAGTACCGGGTTGCCGAGAAGAAGCTTTCCCGCCGGGACAAGCTGCAACTGCTCGACCGGGCGATCAGCGAGGAGCGGGACATCGACATCGTCTATCTCAAGGCCAAGGACGAAAAAACGAAACGGACGATTCTTCCGGTTGTGGTGCGGGAGATGGCCTACAGCGGACATCCCTTCCTGGGGCTGGAGGCCTACTGTCGTCTCCGCGGGGAGATTCGGGTATTCAACGTGGACCGGATTCTGGATATCTGTGATACTTTTTAGCGGTCTTGTAAATGCCGTGTTGTCATGCCGGACTTGGAGACTGTGTCGTAATGTCAGAAATCAACATCAAGGTCGTCATACCGGCGAAAGCCGGTATCCAGAACTGCCTGATAATACGCGTTTCCGTGTTGCGCTTCGCTTGCACGGAATGACGAAGAGTCAATTGCGACACCGTTTCCGATGTCCGGCATGACATGATTGATGGTCATTTCGAGCGAATGCGTGAAATCTTCGTATGCTGAAATAACGTAACTTCAGGATTGTGCCCTGCGGTCGAAATGATTGGGAAAAAGTGAAATGACAGGGAGAAAGCCGAGATGGCAGGGAAAAAGGCAAGATAAGAAAACTCAAATATATCGGACCTTTCTAATTGAAAAGTTGAGGAGACAAACATGAGACGGACGGGAAAACGGTGGTTGCGGTTAGTCATGGCCTTGACGGTCGGGTTCACTATGATCTTCCCGACGGGCGCAGCGTCAATCGAAGTCGGCACATCCGGGGCGGACCAGCAGATTGCCGTGGAGGTGACGGCTTACAATGAAGACCTGGGCCTGATCCGGGATCAGCGCCGCATTGTACTTTCGGAAGGCGTTACGGAACTGCGTTTTACGGATGTGGCCGCCGGCATCAACCCGGCGACGGTGCATATCCGGTCCCTGACGGTTGAAAAGGGGCTGTCCGTTCTCGAACAGAATTACGAATACGACCTGCTCAGCCCGGCGCGACTGCTCGATAAATATGTGGGGAAGGATGTGAAACTCTATTCGAAGAACCCCTACACGGAGCGGGAAGAGATCGTGACCGCCCGGGTCCTTTCCAACAACGGCGGCCATCCGGTCTTCCAGATCGAAGACGAGGTGACCTTCGGCCATCCCGGCCGGATTATTTTCCCCCGGGTTCCGGACAATCTCATTGCCCGCCCGACCCTGGTCTGGCTGCTGCGGAATGAGATGCCGGCTGCCCAGGAGATCGAAGTCGCCTACCTGACCGGCGGCATCGGCTGGCGTGCCGACTACGTCCTGGCATTGGACGCAGAGGATCGCAGCGGAAGCCTTTCCGGCTGGGTGACCCTGAATAACCGCAGCGGGGCAACCTACACCAAGGCGAAGCTCAAGCTCGTCGCGGGGGACATCAACCGTGTGCAGCCCGAGGCGTTGAGGCCTGACATGCGCTACAAGGCCCTGATGGCGGAAGCAGCAGCGCAGCCGTTTCGCGAAGAGGCCTTTTTCGAGTATCATCTCTATACCCTGGACAGACCGACGACACTCAAGGACCAATCGACCAAGCAGATCAACCTGCTTTCCGCGCCGGCTGTCCGGCTGACGAAGGAATTCGTTCTCCAGGGCGAGGAAACCTATTTTCGGGCCGCGCAAAGGGAGGCGGAGCAGAAAAGGAAGGTCGGCGTTTTCCTGGAGTTCGACAATTCGGCCGAAAACGGCATGGGCCTGCCTGTACCGAAGGGCATCATCCGCGTTTACAAGCATGATGCGGAGGGAAGCTTGCAGTTTACCGGTGAAGATTCGATCGATCACACGCCCAAGAACGAAAAGATCCGGATCAAGCTCGGCGAGGCCTTTGACATCTTGGCAACGAGAAAGCAGACGGCCTGGCAGAAACTGGCCGCCGATACATACGAGGCGGCCTTTGAAATCCGCATCCGGAACCGCAAGCAGGAAGACATTCACGTTCGTTTGGTCGAGCCCGTGCCGGGGGACTGGCAGGTGATCCATACGACCCATGACGTCTTCAAGACGGCGTCAGCCCGTTTGGAGATAACCGTGCCGGTCAAGAAGGACGGCGAGACCGTCGTGGCCTACCGGGTTCGGATGCGATTTTAGGGATCGTCGGGAGGGGTTTCCGAAACCGGTTGCCCCATCAATGCAAAATCAGGAGAAAGGAGGGTAACATGCAGGACATGCAGGAGAAGAAAGGCTGGAATCCGTATCTCGCCGGCGCTTTGACGGGGTTGCTGATCGTGTTTTCCGTCTGGTTTACGGGCAAATATGTCGGCGCGTCCACCACGTTCGTGCGCTCTGCCGGGTTCATCGAGCAGGTCTTCGATGCCGAGCGGGTGGCGCAAATGCCCTATTTCATGAAACAGGCTCCCAAGATCGACTGGCAGTTCATGTTTGTCATCGGGATATTCTTCGGGGCTCTGATCGCCTCGACGACCTCGGGAACGTTCAAGCTGAAGGCGGTGCCGCCTATGTGGGAGCGGCGTTTCGGTCCGGGGAAGGCCAAACGTGCCTTGGTGGCCTTTACGGGGGGCGCGATCGCGATGTACGGCGCCCGACTGGCCGACGGGTGACCGAGCGGTCATGGACTGAGCGGGTCGCTTCAGTTAGCCGTCAGCGGGTATATCGCGTTGATCTGTTTCTTCATCGGTGGGGTCATTGTCGCCATGGTGCTTTACAGGGGAGGTGAGAAATCATGAATGAGCTCATTTACGGCATCGCCACAGGGGTCATTTTCGGGTTCCTCCTCCAGAAAGCCCGGGTAATCCGTTACGACAAGCAGCTCGGGGCCCTGCGCCTGAAGGACATGACGATCGTCAAGTTCATGCTGAGCACGGTTCTGGTTGCCATGGTCGGGGTGTATCTTCTTTACGATCTCGGTCTCGTCAAGCTGTCCATCAAGTCGACCATTCTGGGGGCCAACATCCTCGGGGGCTTGATCTTCGGTCTGGGTTGGGGGCTGCTCGGGTATTGCCCGGGGACCCAGCTGGGCGCCCTCGGCGAAGGGAGATGGGACGCTCTTTGGGGTATCCTAGGGATGCTTCTGGGGGCGGCGGTTTTTGCCGAGACTTATCCCTTCCTCGAGGCGACGGTGCTGACCTGGGGAGACTTCGGCAAAATTACCATTCCCGGGTTGCTGGGGGTCAACCACTGGTTCGTCATCGCCTTCATGATCGTCGCGGGAATCTTGTTGTTCCGGTGGTTTGAAAAAAAGAATCTGTAGAGACTTCTTCGGGAAACGATATCCTGAAGAGATGCATGGAAAGTCGGGGCGTATTCGGGGTCCGTTTTTCCCCGGACGCCCCTTTATTGAATGTGCGGTGAAAAACAGCAAGGCGTTACCGTGAGAACCATGGAAGGATTAAGGCTTGACAAACAGCGGGTATTACTTCAAGGTTCACGGGTGTTCCCCGGACAGGAAGCACCGGCCGGAATGAAACTGCAGGGCTGTGTGATTGCCGGACCGTTCGAAAAGGAAAGGGTGAAGAGCATGGAAGAGATGCTGTACAAGGGATGCATCATCAGATCCGCATTCAAGGAAGTGGTCGGCCAGTCCGGAAGATGGCTGGTGGGCCTGGACATTATCACCACCGACAGCGGTTTTAAGGAAATCCAGCCGTGCCATGTCATGGTCAACGGCGCTCCCGTTTTCTGTGACACCAAGCAGGATGCGATCAAAAAAAGTTTTCAGCTTGGCTGCCAGATCATCGATCAGAAATGACGCCTTTCATCCGAGGGCAAGCATAACGGAGACCCGGCTTTTCTCCCGTGTCTCGGGATGCGTGCCTGCAGGTCGGGTACGATGAAAAGGGCGGGAGATAAACACGGGAAGGCGCGATTGCGGGTGTTTTGCGGACTTTTCCTTTGTTCCTGATGATCGGGGGATGAAAGACGGAGCCGGGCATTTGACGAACATGGACAGTCATTGAGGCGGTCATGGCATATGAGAAAAGATTGATTCCCGTCATGAGGGAGGGGATTCATGTCATCAAGATGTTTCTTTATAAGAAAATCCGGCCCGGGTTGGGTGAGCGTTTTGCCGGCCGGGACCGGGCTTTCATCAACAAGCTGACCGGAGCCATGATCAACCGGCTTTTCGGGACGCTCAATGAAGATGAACCGTTTCTTACCTTCAACAGGGAAAATGACGCCCTGATCCAAGCGGAATTGCGCCTCCTGGCCTCCGCTTATCCGGAACTGAAAATCCCCGTCACCGATGCCCTGCGGGTGCAGTTTATCTGCGACAATCAGGAAGGAATCGAAAGCGCCTGGATCCTGGGGCAGGCAAACGAGCTGGGGCTGCTCATGGCAGACCGCGATTTCCCCCTGCCGGATCAGTTCATGACGCTCGCCCGTGGCCTCGGGGAGATGAGCGACATCACCCGGCGGGTGACCATGGGATCGGCCTAGGGGCTTTGCTTTTTGGTCGCTTCGTTATCAGGGGGTTGCCAGGTATTCCCGGAAAAGGGCAGTCGTCAGGTCCGGTTTTTCCATGGGAATCAGGTGCCCCGCACCGGGGACAAGCCGATGCCGGCCATTGGGAAACCGTCGGGCGGCATCCTGAAGATCAAGCAGGAAGCGGCTTTCGCTGTTTTCCCCTTCCATGATCATGACGGGGCAGGTGATTTTCGGCAGGAGGGACCACGGGTTTTCCGATACGCTGCCCATGAAGATCGCCGCTTCGCCCCGGGGCGAGCAGGCCAGCTTCAGGCCCCCGTCCGGTCCCGTTTCCAATCCGTATTGCAGGTAAAGCGCAAGCATTTCCTCGTCCCAGTGGCGAAAAAGGGGCTTGGAGCGAAAATACGCTTCCGCCTCAGCGATATTCGGCCAGTGATTCTTTCTGCGGAGGGCCTGCCTGGCCAGGTGATGATCCTCCAGGGTGACGGGCTTGCGATAGCTGTGTTCGGGAAGCAGGATCGGTTCGAGCAGGATCATTTTTGCCGCCAGGTCCACATGAAGACCGTGGGCGAGGACGCACACCGCTCCGCCCATGGAGTGGCCGGCCAGAATAGGCCTGGAGATTCCGAGGCGCAGGCAAAGCCCGACCAGGTCACCTGCCAGGATGCGCCAGTTCAAACCACCCTGGTGGGGGTCCGCGTCGCGGTGATCACAGAAAAAGGGCGCGATGACGCGGTATTCCGGGGCCAGTCGGCGGGCGACGGGATGCCACAGCCAGGGGTTGAAGCCCGTGGCATGGATGAGGATCAGGGTCGGCCCCGTTCCCCTGTAATCATGGTAGGAGAGTGTGGCGTTTCCGATGTCGGCCGTTAAAATGCAGGGTTTCACCATGGCTGATTTCCCATTTACGGCATTTTCCTTTATCGGGTTAATGGCTGTCACCAGCCTAGCATATCCGGCACGCAAATTCCCGTCTGAAAAGACGGCACGGCGGGATTGCCGTTTTTGCGGGCGCAGAACTGAGACCGCCGCGGTTTGCAAGGGAACTTAGGCAGACGCCGGGGATGTGCCTCCCGGACAAATCGAAACTGAGCCGGAGAAGATTGCTTCTATGACGAGTTTCGACATCGATTATCTGGCGCCGCTGCTTCAGCACTGGGGGATCACGATTGCCCGGGTCTTTCCCGATGCCTTCGTTGCCGGCAGCCCGGAGCGGACCCTCTTGCGGACGGTCATCACAGATGCGCGCCACAGGGCTTTCATTCTCGAGGAAATATCCCCGTCGTCGGCGCCGAGGAAAGAAGAGCTCGCCTGCCTGCTCGAGAGGCTCGCGAGGCGGAGACTGCGTCAGGTGCAGCCTTATCTGCGGGATCGGCAGGGCGGCTTGGTTACCGTCCGGGACAGCCGCTGCTGGCAACTGCGGGAATATGTTCCCGGGGAGCTGCTTCCCCGCCCCGAGTACCTCGAGGACGCCTGGCGTGGCCATGCGCTGGCGGACTTTCTGATCGCCCTGCATGGCGCAACCGCGGAAAGATGTTCCAGCTCTGCGGCGGAATCCTTCTCCATCGTCCGTTTCATCAGTGATTTTACCCGCAAGGTGAAGCGCCATCGGCCTGATATCGCGGCGCGCCTGCAACCCCTCGGCGATTACCTGCGGTCGGATTTTTTCGGGCGGCACGACACCCTGCCCCGGGCTTTCTGTCACGGAGACTACCATCCCCTGAACGTCGTCTGGTCGGACACGGCAATCCTTTCCGTCATCGACTGGGAATTCTGCGGCTGTAAAACCGAGGCCTATGACCTGGCCCTCCTGATCGGCTGTGTCGGCGTGGAAGATCCCCGGGCGCTGAAAGGACCCCTGGTCCAATCGCTTCTTTCCCGTCTGCGAGCACGCGGCCTTTACAGTGAACCGTCCCTGCAATGCCTGCCGGAGTTGGTCATGGCGCTGCGATTTGCCTGGCTGTCGGAATGGCTGCGGAAAGAAGAGGCCGACATGATCGGCCTGGAACTGGATTATCTGGATCTCCTGCTGGCAAACCGCAACGCCGTCGCATCCGCCTGGCGTGCCTGCTGCGGGGAGAACGGATAAGCTGTTTTCTCCTGCAGACCGGCCATCCGGCGCCTGCGGTTACAGCGTTGTCGGGGCGAGCCGACAAACGATTCATTGCTTGAAACGGAACGGACATTTTGCTAACGTAGCGGCGACTTCGCGGGTGCCCTGCCGGCCCATATTGAGGGCCGGAGGACCCGCATGCTTGGAAGGTGAGATAATGATGGCGATCGGTCGTTCAAACTGCGGTGACCTCGGCCTTGCCGAGATCGGCCGCGAGGTCCGTCTCGCAGGCTGGGTGGATGCCCTGCGGGATCACGGCGATGTGCTTTTTATCCACCTTCGGGACCGCAGCGGGATCGTTCAGGTTCTGTTCAGCCCCGAAAAGATGTCTGCGGGGGCCTATGAACGGGTCCAATCCCTGAAAAGCGAATATTGTGTCACAGTGACCGGAGAAGTGGTGCCGCGCATGGCGGGAACGGAGAATCCCAACCTGCAGACCGGTCTCGTGGAAGTTGCCGCGCGGGATCTGGCCGTCCTCAGCGAGGCGGATGTGCTGCCCTTCCCGGTGTCGGAAAAGGCCATGCTCGCGGGACTCACGAAAAGCGCCGCCGCCGTGTCGGAGGATTTGCGCCTTCAGTACCGCTACCTTGACCTCCGCCGGCCCTCCATGCAGCGCAACCTGATCAGGCGGCATCAGATCAACAAGTGTGTCCGGGATTTTCTCGATGAGCGCGGGTTCATCGAGATCGAAACGCCGATTCTGACCAAGAGCACCCCCGAG
>CAYPKE010000039.1:0-17239 GCA_964411235.1 uncultured Syntrophales bacterium | reverse complement strand
ACCTGTGGAACCTCGCCCTTTTATATCAAACAAAAAATAAATCAAGAAAAAAATGACCCTGCACCCTCAAACCGCAGCAATAATGCGTATTTGTCCAACATGGCGGTCCGTGACCTCCGGCATCGATTTTTGTCATGACTTGCAGACAAGAAAATCCTATTTTACGTTCCTTATGGTGCCGCATTAAACCGTTTACGCTGAGCATTTGCGCTTGACACCCCCCCCGTTTTCTTCATATAATCCGACTGCTAAAAAATCGTTCTTCTTCATAGGGTTTTGCAAAAAAAAGTTACGGCCGTCTCCAGACAAAACGTGATGGCTTGGCCGCCGTTCCGGATTCGGCGCCATACTACTCGGATTTTGTTCCGATCCGCTTTTTCTAAGCCGTGTGACCTTGTACGGAAGTGGCTTTTCCTTCATACGGCACAAGACCGATGCCCCGCTCCGCGTTTCCGGACTCCGGAAACCTCTTCGGGGTCACTTATAGCATGCTGATTTGCAAAAGAAGGCCGGAGGCAAGTGATTAGAAAGTTGAATCGCCCCCTGAAAAAACAGCTGTCCCTGGATGATATTATTCGGACTGTCCAGGGTGAGTTGCTTTACGCCGGAGCACAGAACCGCGTTGAAGCCGTGGTCGCGTCCAGCCTCATGAGCGATGTCCTGACCATCGAAGAAAAAAACGTTCTCCTGATCTCAAATCTCACAACATCGCAGGTTGTCCGCACGGCGGATGTCATAGAAGCAAGCGCCATCCTGCTTACCACACAGGAACCCCTGATCCGCGATACCATGCAACTGGCACGTGAACTCAATATCACCCTCTGCCGGACCCCCCTTTCCCTTTTTGAAACATGTTACCGTATTGGAACCATGATCTACGGGGGCGTCAAATCGTGAATCAGGCATTCCCCCTTAAGGCCAACCGCGCCGCCGCGGCTGTCTGGGATGTTCTTCTGAGGCTCAAAGTCCGGGATGCCATGGGCCGGACGGTTTACTGTGCCTCGCGCAACGACACCTTCCGGAACCTTAAAGAAGTAATGAAGGAAAAGAAAATATCGGGAATGCCGATCGTGGAGGATGGGCGCCTGCTGGGCCTCGTCAGTCTGGATGACATCTTGACGGCTCTGGACCTCGGCAGGGCCGATGAGCCTGTTGGCCAAACCATGACCCGCAACCTGATCGTGCTGGAAGAGGACATGCCGCTGACCTTTGCCGTCTCCCACCTCAACAAATATTCTTACCGGCGCTACCCTGTTATCGACAAAAACAAACGCTTGGTCGGCGTAATCACCAGCAGACGTATCCTGGCCGCCCTTGTCCGGGAAATGGACAAGGAAATAAGGGAACTGGAAGCTAAAATTCAGGAACAGATTAAAGTGGTCCGCAATGAGTACCACAATGAGTTTATTATCAAGAGCCTAGATTTCGAGAACGCCGGCAGAGCTTCCTATGCCATCAAGAAAGTCCTGAAGGACCGGGGGCTGCCCTCCGATATTGTCCGGCGGGCCTCCGTCGTTGCCTATGAACTCGAAATCAACATTGTAATCCACTCCCACGGGGGCAAGCTTATCTTCCACTTGAAACCGGATATCCTGACCATACAGGCTATCGATGACGGACCCGGCATTGAAAACGTGGAAGAAGCCGTCCGGGAGGGTTATTCGACGGCGAATGACTGGATCCGATCCCTGGGTTTCGGAGCCGGAATGGGCCTGGCAAATTCCAAGCGTTTTTCCGATGATTTTCGGATCTGCTCTATTCCCGGCGGCTCAACGCACGTCACCGCCACGATTCGGAACTTGCCCCAACCGGCACCGGAGAACTGAGACTGACAGGGTCTCGAATGATCTTCGGCTGCGGAGCGAAATGAAGATCCCCGGACGAACGCAATTCTAGGAAAAGGAATAATCATGAATCTGAAAACGATCATCGATCAAGTGGGCCTTACCCAGCACTCTGGGGCCGATCAAGCTGCGCTTTTGGAGGTAACGGGCGGTTACGCCGGGGATCTTCTCAGCGAGGTCATGGCGAACGGCAATCCAGGCCAGTTATGGGTCACACGACAGGTACACCAGAATATTGTCGCCGTGGCCGTTTTAAAGGAATTGTCCGCCGTTGTCATCATCCAGGGAGCACAACCTGACCAGGACACGTTAATCAAAGCAGAAAAAGAGGGTTTGGCGATTCTGAGCAGCCCCCTGCCGGCGTTTGAGGTTATCGGTAGAATTTATGCTCTCCTCCACCAAGGCTGAGTATCCGCTCCGAAATACCAATGATACGGCCTTACACCTGTGATCTGCACATTCATACGTGCCTGTCGCCCTGCGGGAAACTTGACATGCATCCGCAAGCCCTTGTCGAGGCCGCCTGCGCCAAGAATCTTGACATTATTGCCGTTTGCGATCACAACACCGCGGAAAATACCATTTATGTCATACGTGCGGCCAGGGGAAAGAAACTGAAGGTCATCCCCGGCATGGAAGTGACAACCCGTGAAGAAGTGCATGTGGTCGTACTGATGCCGACGCTTCGCCGCACCCTGACTTTGCAGCGCCATATCTACAGACATCTCAGCGGTTTGAACAACGAAGCCTTGTTCGGGGTTCAGGCCGTTGTCAATGAGAGAGGCGAAGTTGAAAAGATTAACGAACGTCTGCTCATCGGCGCCACCGATCTCTCGCTAACAAGTCTCGTGGAATCCGTTCATGCCCTCGGAGGTCTGGCTATTGCATCCCACATAGATCGCGAGGTCTTCGGCATTATCGGCCAGCTTGGTTTCGTCCCTCCGAAAACCGCGTTCGACGCCCTGGAAATATCCCCCGCTCTGGACATCGCCGGCGCCCGGAGGCGTTACCCCGAACTGAAGCGATACGCGTTCATCAAGTCTTCAGACGCCCATGATTTGTGTGAAATCGGCCGGGCCTCCACGATGATGTATCTTGCAGCCCCCACCCTGACGGAAATCGGAAGCGCCCTGCTGGACAAGGATGGACGCCGTATCGGAGAGAGCCCATGATAGAATTGGCCTTCCATGTGCTTGACATCGCCGAGAATTCGATTCGAGCGGAAGCCAATCTGATCGAAATCACCATTGCGGAGGACCTCCATCGGGATCGGCTGGTCATCGAAATTCGTGATAACGGTCGCGGCATGACCAACGCCGAACTTGCCAGGGCCTTGGACCCATTCTTTACCACAAAGCGGGTGCGCCGCATCGGACTCGGTTTGCCCATGCTTTCTCAGGCCGCCGAAATCACAGGCGGAACTTTTTCCATTGAATCCGCTCCCAACATCGGCACGTGGATCAGGGCCGAATTCGTCAACAGCCATCTCGACCGTCAACCTATCGGCGATCTGCCCGGCACCATCGTTGCCCTGATTCTGGCCAAACCCGAGATCGACATTCTCTACCGGCATCTTCACAATGAGCGTGTCTATACCCTGGATACACGGGAGATAAGGTCCGAACTGGGAGAAATTCCTCTTAACCACCGGGAAGTCGTCCGACTGCTCCGACGCAGCATAAAGGAAGGATTGCAGGAACTGGCCGAATGAGGGCCAAAGCAAAATTATATTTTCCTTTGACACAAAAGTTAGCCTTGTCATATATTTTCAACCGTGATACGCAAGCGAGACTCTATATGGTTATACTCTTTATTGATCTCAGAGGACAAACAGGCGTTGTCGTGGCAGTGGCCGGTTTTATTTTTAGAGCATATCACGTCTTGGCACAGGGAAGCCCATCAGGGGAGAGAGGGCTTTTCATGATTCTTATAGTACGCTTTGCGATGTGATTTCATAGTCTGCCACACAGCGTTAAATAACATCAAAATGGGGGACAACTATGGATGAAAAAATAACGCTGACCATTGACGGTCGCAGGCTTGAAGGCCGTCAGGGCCAGACCATTCTGGAGGTAGCTCGGGAAAACGGAATTTTTATTCCCACTTTGTGTCATCACCGTAAAATACCGAAAATCGGTGCCTGTCGTGTATGCGTGGTCGAGATAGAAAACGCCCGCTCTCTGGCGGCCTCCTGCAGCATGCCGATCAGCCGGGGGATGGTCATCAGAACCGACACCAAAAAAGTCCGGGATGCCCAGCGCCTCATTGTGGAGCTGCTCTGGTCCTCAGGCGACCACAACTGCCTGACCTGCGAACAGAACGGAGCCTGTGAACTGCAGGATCTCATCTACTGGCTCAAGATTGACAAGCCCCGTTTTGAAATCAAGCCACCTGGCTTCACTCCTGACACAACGGGCGCCATGATTTCCCGTGACCCTAACAAATGCGTGTTGTGTGGGCGTTGTATCGAAGCCTGTAACAATACCGTCGTCAATGAGGTTCTTAGCTTTGCCAATCGCGGCACCGATGTGCAGGTCGTCTGCGATTACGACTTACCCATGGGTAGTTCAAAATGCGTGCAATGCGGTGAATGTGTCCAGCTATGCCCTGTCGGTGCCATTACCGACAAGAAAGCCCGTGGTGGCGGCAGACCATGGGAACTGGAAAAATATAATACAACCTGCCCCTATTGCGGTGTCGGCTGTCAGGTTACAGTCCACGTCAACCGCGCGGAAAATCGTATCGTCAAAGTCACCGGCCGGGAAGTACCTCCCAATGACGGCATGCTCTGCGTTAAGGGACGCTACGGATATGAATTTCCATCAAGCCCGAACCGTCTGACCCAGCCCATGATCAAAAAAAACGGAAAACATGTTCCCGTTTCCTGGGATGAGGCTCTGGATTATACGGCAGGCCGCATCCGTACGATTATTGATCGTGACGGACCTGATGTCTTTTCGGCTTTTGGTTCGGGACGTGTTCCTAACGAAACAAATTATGCCATCATGAAATTTACAAGAGCTGTGATAAAAACCAATAATGTTGATCACTGTGCACGTACTTGACACGCTCCTACGGTCGCCGGTCTGGCGGCAGCATTTGGTAGCGGTGCCATGACGAATTCCATCCGTGAGTTGGAAGATGCAAAAGTTATTTTTGTGATCGGTTCAAACACTACAGAAGCCCATCCGATTATTTCCTATTACATCAAGCGGGCCGTGAAGAAGGGGGCAACCCTTATTGTTAGCGATCCCCGTCGAATCGACCTCACCGAATGGGCCACCCTTTACGTCCAGCACAAACCAGGAACAGACATCGCCTACATTAATGGTTTGATAAACGAAATCTTCAAGAATGGCTGGGAGGACAAGAAATACCTCGCGGAACATACCGAGAATCCCGATGAGATGCGTGAGTGGGTAAAGGATTACCCGGTGGAAGAAGCCTCCGAGATTTGCGGCGTGCCGGTAGAGACCCTGAAAAAGGTGGCGAAGATTTTGGGTGAGGCCAAGGTGGCCAGCGTTTGTTACACTCTCGGTATAACGGAACATATTTGCGGCACCGACAACGTGAAAACCCTGGCAAACCTTCAAATGGTTCTGGGGAATATCGGTTCCTATGCTGGAGGGTTAAATCCATTGCGAGGCCAGAACAATGTTCAAGGAGCCTGCGATATGGGCGCCCTGCCGAACGTTTATCAAACCTATCAAGCGGTTGATAATCCCACCGTCAAAGAAAAGTTTGAAAAAGCATGGGGCGTTACCGGACTTTCCGAAAAGCCCGGCTACAAAATGCCCACAATGCTGCATAAAGCATTGGATGGAGGAACTAAAATCCTCTATTGTATCGGACAATACGATTCAGTCAGAACCCCATATGGCACATACAATCAGGGAAATCGAGGCGTTGGAGTTCTTCGTTGCCGTCGATATTTTCCCTACCCTTACCACAGCCTATGCGGATGTAATCTTTCCGGATTGTTCATGGGGCGAGGTGGACGGGACCTTCACCAACACGGAACGCCGCGTTCAGAAAATCCGCAAGTTTTTAGAACCACCTGGAGATGTTCGCCCCCATTGGTGGGTCCTTCAGGAATTGGCCAAACGAATCAACGGTTACGACCTCGGCTTTACCTCGGAAGAGACAGTCTTTGAAGATATGAGAAAAACGTCCACTTCCTATGCGGGGATCACGTACGAACGTATCAACGATGTTGGGCTGCAGTGGCCCTGCCCGACCTTAGATCATCCGGGGACACCCCTGCTTCACACATCCGGAAACTTTACCCGTGGGCGCGGGTTGTTCCATCACACGGATCATATTCCGCCTGCGGAGATGCCCGATGCGGAATATCCATTCTACCTATCCACTGGTCGCCGCCTGTGGCATTATCATACGGCAACCCAAACCCGGAATTCCATCGGCCTGGAAGCGCTTTTCCCGGAAGAGCTGCTCGAAATCAGCCCGATAGACGCTGAAAGGCTGGGGATAAAATCCGGTGACCAGGTTAAGGCAACCAGCCGACGCGGTGATATTACATTGAAAGCCTGGGTTACCGAGCGATCCGCTCCCGGCGTATGCTGGTGTTCTTTCCATTTCGTCGAGGCATGCGCAAACTGGTTGACCATTGACCGTTTCGACCCTTTGACTGAAACAGCGGAATACAAAGTTTGCGCCATCAGGATTGAAAAATTGGCGGACGGTACAGAACCGGTCAGTTGGGTGCCGCGGCAGGCCCGGCCCTAACGATCGGCTATGGTAGTGAAGGGTGGTTCTGTATTTCTTAACCACAGATTTCTCCTGTCGTGAGGAAAGGATAATTAAAAATGGATAAATCACAATTAGAGGAGATATTCTCTGCAGCCATTGAACGGGAAATCGAGGCCCATGAGTTTTATCTGGCCGTCAGCCAAAAAGTTACCAATCCGGACGTTAAAACTACCTTTGCGGGCCTGGCACAGGAAGAATTGGGTCACAAGGAGCTCCTGATCCGCTTCAAAAGCGACCCGGTCCTGTTAGCAAAAATCAATATTCCTTCAAAGGATTATAAGATTGCCGAGGCGACGGAATTACCGAAGTTCGATATCAATATGAAACCTGCAGAGGCGATTGCCCTGGCAATGAAAAAAGAAGAACAAGCCGTGAATTTTTACCGCGGTATGGCCGCCATCAGTCAGGATGCGGAGGTGAAAAATCAATTCGAATATCTGGCGGGAATGGAGTTGGGCCACAAAACCCGGCTGGAAAATGTTTTTTTAGAAATCGGCTATCCAGAAGTTTTCTAGAATCCTGGCCAACTAATTTAGTTCCAGTATTGAAGCCGTTATTCGCAAAACAAAATACTTTGATTCCTGAACCAAGCACTGAAATTAAGTGAAAAGCAGCGAATCTCATTTCCGCTTTTTTTAACTGTAACCTCCAATCCTCATCTCATGCTATGGGAGTGCCGGTTCAAGGTGTAGTTTATTATTTCTCAGTTTGTGTATCTTCGGTTACCCGGACCGTCCCCAACAGGTCTTCCGATGGAATGAAAGAAATCCGTAAAATCCTGCAGGGCACCGTCCGCCCTGGGAAGGTCTCCTTTGCCGGGGTAGATCTCGTATCGGCCGGCATAGCTCTGAGGTGTGAAAACCGGCATAAAAATATTGGCTCCGGCAAGAAAAGCCTCCCGCCGGGTCGCACTGTTCAAAACGCCAAGAGCCGTGGTGGCGGGGATATTGGTATTGCGTGTTACCAGACGGACAACCGCCAGCATCTTGAGAACCATAAGAGGATCCCCAGGGGGTTCAGACCCGAGAGGGGTCTGCTCATGGGGTATGAAGGGACCGATGCCGACCATGTCCGCATCCATATCCCTGATCAAAAGGACATCATCTGCCAGATCTTCCACACCCTGTCCCGGCAATCCCACCATGCATCCGGTGCCTACCTCATAGCCCAGATCCCTGAGCCAGCGCAAGGGCCGGAGGCGTTCCTCCAAAGTCCTTCCCGGACAAAGGCGGGCAAAGCGTTCCGGGTTGGCCGTCTCATGCCGAAGCAGATAGCGATCCGCACCGGCGGCGCGAAACGCCTGATAATCCTTATAACTTCTCCGGCCGATGGACAACGTCACAGCCAGGCCGGTTACATCCTTGATGCGGGAAATAAGACGGCTCAGGTGTTTTCCGGTATAATGCGGATCCTCCCCCGACTGGAGCACGACAGTGCCGCATCCCCGTATGCGGACGGATTCCGCCAGCATCACGATCTCGTCATCGGGGATTCGGTAACGATGCACCGAATGATTGTCGCGCCTTAACCCGCAGTAAAGGCAATTGTTGCGGCAGTAGTTGGAAAATTCGATGATCCCCCTAAGAAAAATCTCTTCCCCCACCATCCTGGCACGCACCCAGTCCGCCGCCTGGAAAAGACTTGCCAAGGCCTCCCGGTCGCAAAGAGACAGGAGCGCCACGATATCCTGACGGGACAAAACAATGCCCCGCTCGGCCCTCTCGACGAGGTCGTTCGGAGGCTTCGCGATCCTAGATGTAGAGGTCATGCTCTCCCCCGCTTATCCTTTCCAACCTCTCGACCAGTTGCCGCTTTGCTTTAACGTCCTCGGTTTCGCGAATTAGCCGCGCAATAAGCTCCTCTCCAGCTTCCATGGTCCGAGGGCTTGCATAATCCACCAGATATTCCTTGAAAGTAAGGATCGCATTCGTCTGGCAATATTTTTTAATGAGTCCAGGTTTGGCCAGATCCATGAAGCTCTCCCCGACTCTTCCCAACCGGTAGCAGGCCGTGCAGAAGCTGGGAATATGTCCATGAGTCGCAATGTCAAAAATCACCTCGTCTAGGGTCCTCGTGTCTCCCAGGTTGAACTGGGCGGCACGAAACCCTTCGCTGTCGCCCTGCTGATATCCCCCGGGGTTTGTCCGGGAACCAGCACTGATTTGGGATATGCCGAGGTCGAAAACCTCCCGGCGAAGATCGGCCGTCTCACGCGTGGACAGGATCATGCCCGTGTACGGAACGGCAAGACGGAGGACAGCCACAAGCTTCTTGAATTCATCATCGTTGACCGGGTGAGGCGGCTTGATCGCGGCTGGAGCGTTGAGCGCCGGTTCGAGACGGGGCACGGAAATGGTGTGGGGCCCCACGCCGTAAGCGGCTTCCAGATGCCGGGCATGCATCAGCAGGCCGAGAACCTCAAAACGATAGTCGTAAAGGCCAAAAAGGGCGCCAATGCCGACATCATCGATTCCTCCCTGCATGGCCCGCCCCTGGGCTGTCAGGCGCCAGAGATAGTCGGATTTGGGACCGGTCGGGTGCATATGCCGATATGTCGCGTGATGATAGGTCTCCTGAAACAAAACATACGTGCCGATTTTCGCAGTCTTAAGGTGTTTGAATTCATCAACGGACAAGGGGGCGATTTCGACATTGATGCGACGGATTTCACCGCCCTTTCCCGTCGTGATGGAATATGCCGTCCCGATCGCTTCGATTAAATAATCCAGCGAACTCTCCCGGTGATTCTCGCCGCAGAGCATCAGCAGGCGCTTGTGTCCTTCATCTACCAAAGTTCGCACTTCTTCCGCAATTTCGTCCTGGGACAGTGTCCGTCGTATGAGATCCTGATTATCTTTTCGAAAACCGCAATAGAGACAATTGTTGGAACAATAGTTTGATATGTAAAGCGGAGCAAAAAGGACGAGACGATTTCCGTAGATCTCCCGCTTGACGGCGCGGGCAGCCTGCTGAATCTCGATGATGAGGTCCCGGTCTTCGGTCTGGATGAGAACGGCCGCCTCTTCGGGGGTCAATCCCTTCAGTTCTCCGGCCTTTCCGATAATTTCACGGATTTGGATCTTATCCGCATGCGTTGCCCGGTTCAGTGTCCCGGTAATTCGCGCTTCATCGATAAAATCATGCATAATGCATCTCCTGGGCTTTCGTAAGAACCGACTTGACTTCCACCGAAGGCAAGCTGCCGATCTTGCCGGTCAAAGCACCGATTTCATCGGTCGAACCGTTTACGATGAGGGCGATAATATGGATTGCTCCGACCTCGTAAGGAATGCCCATGCGCCCAATTACGATCTTACCGTATTCATTGAGAATTTCGTTGATTTTCATCGCCGATAACTCGCGCCGGCGAATGATAATACTTACAACTCCAATTCTTTTCGCACCCTCTTCCATGTTTACCCTCTTCTCCCCGAAAAAAAAGACCTTTACCCGCAGATAAAGGGTAAAGGTCTTTTCAAAAAGATCCGATTACTCCCCTTAAGGTCAGCCCTTCCGAACCTCCCTCGCAGGCTTCTCAGGTATTCCTACTTATGTTTAGTCACCGCTTCCATGCCTATGAGGCATCTCGGTGCCTCGTTTTTTATAATGGGTATGGAGCAGCTCGTGAGATTTATGGCCCAGCGGCTTATCCAGGAAAACCTCATAGATTCGCTTTATAGACGGATTTTCATGGGACTGGCGGAACTTTTGGACCGCCCCGTCATCCCGGTAGAGAGCTGCCGCCCGTTTCATCCTGGTCTCGTTGCTGGGAGGAATCGGCTGTCCACCTCCCGAAATACAACCACCGGGACAGGCCATGATTTCGATAAAAGCATAGTTGGCCGTCCCTTCACGAATCTTGTCCATCAGAATTCGGGCATTCGCAAGACCATGCGCCACCGCAACTTTAACGGTTCCCAGGGAACCTACCTCAACGGCGGCCTCTTTCACACCCTCCAGACCGCGAACAGGGGTCACATTCAAGTCTTCAAGGTTATTACCGGTCACGACTGCGTAAACGGTTCGTAAGGCCGCCTCCATAACACCACCCGTAGCACCGAAAATCGTCCCGGCTCCCGTGTACTCCCCAAGAGGATTATCATACTCGCCGTCCGGAAGATTGACAAAATCAATGCCGGCCTGCTTGATCATCCGGGCCAGCTCACGGGTCGTGAGGACATAATCCACATCCTGATACCCGCTGTCATTCATCTCTTCACGCGCACATTCGTACTTCTTGGCCGTGCAGGGCATGATCGAAACGACTACGATATTCTTGGGATCAATGCCCGCCTCCTTGGCATAGTAGCTCTTCGCCAAAGCTCCGAGCATCTGCTGGGGGGACTTGCAGGTGGAGAGGTTATCCAGCAGTTCCGGGTAAAAATGCTCGCAGAACTTGATCCAGCCGGGAGAACACGACGTGATCATGGGCAGCTTACCCCCTTCTTTCACACGCTGTAACAATTCGTTGCCTTCCTCGATAATGGTGAGGTCGGCGGTAAAATTCGTATCAAAAACCTTGTCGAATCCCAGACGCCGCAACGCCGTAATCATTTTGCCAGTCACAAGAGTTCCCACCGGCAGGCCGAATTCCTCGCCTAGGGCCGCACGGATGGCCGGCGCCTCCTGCACCACCACGTGCTTGGACGGATCGCTCAAGGCCGCCCAAACGGCATCGGTATCATCCTTTTCATAAAGAGCTCCTACCGGGCAGGCCAGTACGCACTGGCCGCACATGGTACAGTTGGTTTCGATCAACGGCAGGTCAAAAGGAGGTCCGACAAAAACCTTGTCACCCCGAAACGACGGCTGAAGTACACAGGCCGTCTGGATTTCCTCGCATACGGTCACGCAGCGATAGCATTTGATGCATTTGGCAGGATCACGGACGATCGAAGGACTCGACCGGTCAATCTTTTGTTCCTTCCTTGCGGAATACTCGAAGCGCATGGTCCTCAGCCCCACAGCCTCGGCCACCTTCTGCAGTTCACAGTTTCCGTTGCGGATGCAGATGTTGCAGTCCGTCGGATGGTTGGCGAGCAACAGTTCTACGTTGAGCCTGCGGGTTCGGCGTACACGTTCCGTATTGGTTTTCACCACCATGTTTTCTGTAACCGGAAACACACACGCCGCCACGAGTTTGCTCTGTCCGAGACCTTCGACCTCGCACATACAGACTCTGCAGGCCCCCGGCGTATGGCTGATCTCGGGCCATGCGCACAGGGTAGGAATATTGATGCCTGCAGCCTTGGCCGCCTGCAGGATTGTAGATCCGTCCTCCACACTGATTCTGATATTGTCAATGCTCAGATTAATCATTTAAAATCTCCTTTTACACTTAACCCTTACAGCTCGGCATCGCAACGCAGGCAACGACAGGCTTCCCTGTAAGCAATGTCTTTATCGTAGCCCAGTTCAACTTCCTTGAAGTTGCCTGCACGTTCATGAATGTGCAGCTCAGGCATAGCCCACTTGGGCGTTTCCTTGACATCTTCGTCAACTTCAAAAGGAATGTCGATCTTTTCATCTTCGGGTGCCTTGTAAGCCGACTCCCCATTCCTCTTCCGGATACCGTCGTCGATGTCGGCGGCTGCCTGATGCCCCATGGCGATGGCTTCGACCACGGTGGCCGGCCCCTTGACCGCGTCGCCAGCGACAAAGACGCCATCCGTCGTGGATGCGCTCTTTGTGTTCGGCGCAAGCGCCACTGTGCCGTTCTTTGTGACGGCGATGCCCGATGTGCTGTCAATCCAACCCGTATCCGCCGACTGCGAAATTGCCGGAATAATCGTATCGATGGCAAGGACAAAATTGCTCCCCTTGACGGCCTTCGGCCGGCGACGGCCGGAGTTGTCAAATTCGCCCAATGCCATACGCTCACATTCCACACCTGTGACCTTACCATCTTTACCGATGACTTTGAGTGGCGCCACCAGATACTCAATCTTGACACCCTCTTGCTCGGCCGCCACGATTTCATTCTCCCACGCCGGCATATCCTTGCGTTCACGGCGATAAAGGATCGTTACATCCTTGGCGCCCAGGCGTAAGGCCGTCCGCGCCGCATCGATGGCCGAGTTGCCGCCGCCGACTACGGCGACCTGGGAGCCGACGCGTACGTTCTGGCCCAGGTTCACTTCCCGCAGAAATTCCACCGCACCGTAAACACCCTTCAAGTTCTCACCCTCAATATCGAGGGTCCAGCTCTTATGCGCTCCGATGGCAATCAGCACGGCATCATAGTTCTGCCGGAGCTGGTCATAGCTGATATCCCTACCGACTTTGGTATTGGTCCTGATCTCAACCCCCAAGGCCGCAATGTCAGCCACTTCTTCATCAATGATATCGCGCGGCATGCGGTACTCGGGAATGGCGTAGCGCATCATTCCGCCAGCCTTGGGCAACTCTTCAAAAACCGTAACTTTGTAGCCGCGCAACGCAAGATCCTGGGCGGCCGTCAATCCCGCAGGACCGGCTCCGATAACAGCGATCTGCTGCTTGCGCGTTACCTCCGGCTTTTTCAATGCCGGTTTCTCCGCGTTGTCCGCAATATAGCGCTTCAGCCAAGCGATCGCCATAGGCTCGTCAAGCTGGCCGCGGCGACATTTCAACGCGCAGAACTGTGGGCAGACCCGCCCACAAACACCCGGAAACGGGTTTGTCTGCTTCATAATCTTATAGGCATCCTGCAACCGACCGGCACGGATCAGCGCGATATAGGCGGGGATATCCATCTCAATCGGACAGGCATGCTGACAGGGCGATTTGAAAAACGCCGAGCAGACGGCGGCGGGGCAGCGTTTATCGTAGATATGCGCTTCGTATTCGTGGCGGAAGTAGCGGATGGTCGAAAGGACCGGATTCGGTGCTGTCTGCCCAAGCCCGCACAAAGCCGAATCCTTGATGATATAGGCCAGCTCTTCCAGAAGCTCGATATCCCCGTGTTGGCCGTGACCTTTACAGATGCGTTCGAGTATCTCCAGCATACGCTTTGTCCCCTCACGGCAGGGGGTACACTTACCGCAGGATTCTTCCTGACAGAACTCCATAAAAAACCGCGCCGTATCGACCATGCATGTGTCTTCATCCATGACGATCAGGCCGCCGGAACCCATAATAGCTCCGAGCTTCACAATTTCTTCATAGTCTGTTGGGGTGTTGAGGGCAGAGGCCGGCACACACCCGCCAGAAGGACCGCCGAGCTGGGCCGCTTTGAAGTTCTTGCCTTTCGGAATGCCGCCGCCGATATCAAAGATGATGTCCCCGACAGGGGTCCCCATGGGGACCTCGACCAAACCGACATTGTTCACCGCTCCGGTCAGGGCGAAGACCTTGGTGCCTTTCGACCCTTCGGTCCCGATCGAGGCGTACCAACTGCCACCGTTCAGAATAATCTGCGGCACATTGGCGAAGGTCTCAACATTGTTCAGCACGGAAGGTTTGCCCCAGAGACCCTGGGTCGCCGGAAACGGGGGTCTGGGGCGCGGCATCCCGCGGCGACCCTCGATGGAAGTCATGAGCGCCGTTTCCTCACCGCAAACAAATGCGCCGGCACCCTGATAAACATGAATATCCAGGCTGTATCCGCTGTCGAGGATGTTTTCTCCCAGCAGACCGTATTCCTTTGCCTGTGCGATGGCAAGGTTAAGGCGTTTGATGGCCAGCGGGTACTCGGCACGGCAATAGATATATCCCTCCTTCGCACCAATGGCATAGCCACCGATGATCATGCCCTCAAGAACGGCATGCGGATCGGCCTCCAGTACGGAACGGTCCATGAACGCCCCGGGGTCGCCCTCGTCGGCATTGCACAGGATATATTTCACATCACCCGGACTTTTGCGGGCAAACATCCACTTCATGCCGGTCGGGAACCCTCCCCCCCCGCGGCCTCGCAGACCCGATCTCTCGACCTCGCTGATAACGGCCTCAGGGGTCATCTCGTTCAGCGCCTTCGCCGCCCCCAGATAACCGTCGCGGGCGATGTATTCGTCGATCTTCTCCGCATCAATCAACCCGCGGTTTTTGAGGGCGATCAGCATCTGTTTCTTAAAGAACGGGATCTCCTGCATGTGAGGGATGGTCTTTTCAGTAACCGGCTCACGATACATCAACCGCTCCACGGGACGGCCCTTCTCGATGTGCTCACTGATGATTTCAGGCACATCCGAAGCCTTCACGTACTGATAGAAAGTGCCTCCCGGATAGATAACCATAATGGGTCCGGCGGCGCAAAACCCGTTACACCCGGTTTCCACGACACTGATTTCATCCGAGAGACCCTTCTTGGCCAATTCCTTAACGACCTCGGCATGAACACCCTCACTTTCGGAAGCGCGGCAACCGGTCCCTCCACAAACCAGAATATGTGCACGAAAAACCTTCATCGCCTACCTCCCGTCCTGTTCTCTGCCGTGTGCCATAGCAAATTCACGCTGGATTTCACCACCCACAACATGCTGCTTGAAAATCTGACGCATCTTGTTCTTGGTCAGATACTCATACACGATTGGCTCCTTGCCCTGCACCTCAATGGTGACCAAGGGTTCACGGCTGCAGATGCCGATGCAACCCGAAGTCGTCACGACAACATCATCGACGTTGCTGGCATCGAGTTCTTCCATCACCGTATCGAGAATCTCCTTGGCCCCGGAAGCGATGCCACAGGTTCCCATATGCACGTTGATCTTAACCCGCTTCTGACCGGAGCGGAAGAGATCTTCTTTTTGCACGCGCTCCTTGATTTTTTTCAAATCCTCAATGTTTACTTTTGCCATCACCGCCTCCTATTTGTAGTGGACAAGAATATCGTCCAACTTGGCCGGTTTGACCTGCCCGTGTGTGTCTTCGTCGATTACGGTCACCGGTGCCAGTCCGCAGGCTCCGAGACACCGCACCGTCTCCAATGAAAAGAGCCTGTCCGGAGTACACCCGCCCGGTTCAATACCGAGTTTCGCTGTAAGGGTTTCGAGCAATCGCTGCCCGCCCCTCACATAGCAAGCCGTGCCGAGACAGACACGTACGTTGTGCTTGCCGCGTGGAACCATGGTAAAGAATGAATAGAAGGTCACAACGCCATAAACGTTGGCCACAGGAATATTCAATCCCGAAGCCACATACTGCTGCACAGCCATAGGCAAATATCCCAGCACATCCTGCACTTGCTCCAGTACAGGGATCAGCGCGCCCGGTTTGCCTTTCTGGCTGGCAATGATCTCATCGACTTTCACAAGCTGTTCTCTTGTGAACTCTTCCAGGCCAGCATTTGTTGATTCACGAATCACTGAATTTCCCTCCCCCCTGGACACACGCGTGTCCATGTTTTTTGATCTTTAATTTTTTTTCAGTTCTTGCATCGATCTGAAAAGCTATGAGTGAAAGCACCGCTTCTCAACTCTGCACATAGAGAAGCCTTGCATGAGTCCGGGCAATGCCCTGTTTGCCCGCTGAAGGATTTTGGACGTCGATAATGCGGTAATCTGCAGAATGACATCAAGAAGGATAGATTTTATGCTTTTCTATTAGGAATGGATAGATCCAGCCAAACTTTCTCCGGCCGACTTGCCGGAAACGTCCTCGGGACATCCAGGCCCCCCTGCGGGCAACCTTATTCATGTATGATCATCCGAAATATGAGAAAAAGGATAACCGCAGCACATGGAAGCATATTAATCAGAAAGGTGATGAGCGTTCTGCATATCGATCTGGCCCAATTCCTTACTAATTTTGGCAGATTACCGGATACAGTGCTTCCTTTGGCAATCACACTAAAGAAGCTTTATATCCCTGATCACGACACCATTTTTTTGTTCCCCGAGGATGAGGCCATGGATGATCCCTGGATCTTCCACACAGTCCCCTGCCGGATTCAGACTATAAAACTCCTTTTTCCATTATCAGCAATTCAGAGAAAAACCCAGAAACTCACCTTCCCCCCAGAAGATTCGCTTATCAAGACAGGGCTTTCTCCGGCCTTTTATGAATGGAGGAGATATTCCCTGCATACCCATGTACTGCCAACATACACTGAAATTCATTGACTTTTTCAAAAAAAAACAAAAAGAGAATCTCAATGCCAAGCACCTGGATTCCAAGTCCGCCGATAAAGAAATCCCTTCTCATAGGTTGAGGGGCTCTCTTCTCTCTGGCAAGGACAATGAACAAAGGATTTACCCGGAACAGTCTGCCATTTCTGCTACTGCGATGAAAAGAACAAGGAAAACGTTTCTATTAATCAGCGCTTATCCTCTCGACCAACACTGCACCTTACCCTTCTGATCGGCAAGACTCCGCTGTACAAACAGCTCTCTCCTTTTCGGCCTTCACCTCAACTTCAAAAGGAGAGAAAACAACTGGCCGTCTTTATTCATAAAATAGGTTTTCCTCTCCTTCTATGACTCCTATCTGGTTTTCCCCTAGGGCCTATAGCATGCATCGGTTCGAGGGGCAAGCAAATTCTCTAAGGCTATTAATTCTCTATTCAGGCGTTTCTTAATTATTCAAAGATATTTTATGTCATGTTTACAGCAATTACTCATAAGAAGATCACCAGCACGTTCTTTGGCCACACAAAAAAGGCCCGGAGATCCTTGCGGGGAATCTCCGGGCCCTGATCCTCAAACAAC
>CAYPKE010000038.1:0-18006 GCA_964411235.1 uncultured Syntrophales bacterium | reverse complement strand
CAATACGCAGAAAAACAAAACCCGTCCAATAACCGGACGCGGTTAGTGGACGGGTTTGTCTTTTCTAAATGGTGGAGGGCTCGCCGCCTTCCGGCAAATCCGTCTCATAGGCGATGACACATCAAAAACCATTTGATTACAACACCTTACGATGCTTCAAGGCACCATTCTCCGCGTCCCTTGCGGGAAATGCTTTTCTCCATATTTTCCCCAAATAGAGAACGGACGAGGGTTCGATTCCCACTTGCATATCAAACGTGGTGTTTTCGAAACATAGGCATCCATCTACCCCCTTCTTTTATCATCAAATCTTAGTGCAAGGCGCCTTCTTTTTTTCTGATATTTCTTCATCCGTTATATTATAAGCCCTTTTGTAAACCGATAGCGAAAACTGGTCGGATACTTTTGTCAACATCTCAAGAACCTGTTCACGGTCTTTGCACTTCATTGACGGACTTCTGGACAGTCCGACCCGGGCGTCATACATGAACCAAATTAATGCAATGCAACATACGGTGAACCACACAACCATAAGTAATGTTTGAGCTAAGGTCATTTAAACACCTCCTGCCCATCAATTATAATAGGGGGCATTAACGCAGTCCCCGCTGTCTTATTTGGCCTTTTCAATCTCCATATAGAGCTTGCCGCGACTGAAAATCCGGACATCGCCGGTAGATTCGGATATCACCACCGCGATGGCGTTGGTCAGCGCCGTTATGCCGGCGGCGCTTCGATGACGAGCGCCAAGCCCTTGCGGCAACTCGGATGTTTCCACCGATGGTGCCAGGTGCCGACCTGCCGCCAGGATGACACCGTCATCGCGTATGATAAACGCTCCGTCAATGCTCGAAAACTCCCGCAGCGTCTCCTTCAAGGCGGGATCGAGAATGTTTCTTTCCTCTTCAGGAACAGCAACGAACGGGTTGATCACCATCTGGCTCGACATGCTCAACACTTTTTCATGATCGCCGAGAACGAAAACGGTGCCGAGCGGGTTTGGGTAGTGTAATCTTTATTGTGTGAATTTTTAAGTGGTCGAAAAAAAGGCGCTTTTCCTTTATAAAGGTTTTGCCCAAAAAACCAAAAAAAGAGGAGAAGCGCCAATGAAGTTGGAGATGACAGTACCAGAAGTCCGTGAGCTTATCAATGAAATCCGCCAGGAACCGGGAAGCCTTTTTGACATGATTCGTGTGAATATACAAGAGAGCGTAGGGCAGTCAGTACCTGTCCGCATTGATGGACAATGAATTGACCCATTTCCTGGGCAGGGAGCGCTATGAACGTCGTGAGGGAGAAAGCAATCATCGCAATGGTTCCTATCCTCGCGACTTCACCTTAAAGGGCATTGGTGAGGTGGGTGTGAAAGTTCCCCGGGATCGCAAGGGCGAATTCAGCACACAGGTTATCCCCCGAAGTATCCAATACGAGGATGCAATCCGAGAGGACCTCTGTGCCATGTTTTTGGCCGGAGTGAGCACCCGTACCCTCTCGATGATGTCAGAGAGGCTCATTGGCCGGAGTATTTCTGCCATGGAGGTCAGTGAGGCCAGCAAGGAACTTACCCATGCAGTGGAAACATGGCGGGAACGGGACCTTTCAGGTGAAACGTACAAATACATCTTTGTCGATGGGACTTTTTTCTCCATGAGGATAGATGGGGCCATCAATAAAGTGCCCGTTCTGGTCGCTATAGGCGTTACAGAGGCAGGGCATCGAACGGTGCTGGGTCTGCAGTTTGGAGACAAAGAGTCTGCCTCCAATTGGCGCGAATTTTTCAAGGATCTGAAAAAGCGGGGCCTCAATGCAAAGGGAGTCACCCTGGGTATTATGGACGGGCTCAAAGGCCTTGAGCTCGTCTTCAAGGATGAGTTTCCGAAGGCCAAAGTCCAACGATGCCAACTGCATGTAGCCCGCAATGTCCTGGCTAAGGTTCCGAGGAAACTCAAGAAAACGATTGGTGATGAAATCCGCTCCATCTTTTATGCCTGTACACGGAAGAAGGCCTTGGAGTTCTTTTCAAGCTTTAAAACGAAATGGGAACTTGAACTTCCCTCGGCAGTGAAATGTCTTGAAAACTCCTTGGATGCCTGTCTGACCTACCTGAGTTTCCCTCAGGAAGAATGGATTTGTCTTCGCACGACCAATGTCATCATTGAAAGACTCAACAAGGAATTCAAACGCAGAACGAAACCGATGGAGATCGTTGCAGGAGAAAGGTCCTGCTACACTCTCCTTGCATTTGTCTGTCTGAAGATGGAAGTTCACTGGAGATCAAAACCTATAGGAAAAGTTGCCAAGAACCTGCCTTTCTTCAAGGAATTGGCTGAAAAGAATTTCACACAAAAAAAATTGACAGTACCTTTTATTACTTTATATTATAATATGTTTTAGTAATATTAATTTTAATCAAGGAGGTGTGCGATGGACATCAAAAAATGGGTTCCCTGGAATTGGTTCAAGAAGGAAGAAGAGGATACCGGTAAAATGGTGCCGGTAAAACGCGAAAACGCCAAGGAACAAGGCGGCATGCCCGCCTATTCGCGGCAGCAGTTTCACCAGGAGATCGACCGGCTTTTCGACCAGGTGTTCCGCGGGTTCGGGCTGTCCTCATTCGGTTTTGACCAGCCCTTGTTTCCGCGCCTGGCCGACGGCATGCTGAAGCCCACCCTGGATCTTGGCGCTACCGACAAGGAGTACACGATTACCGTTGAGATACCCGGCGTGGATGAGAAGGACGTCAAGGTGGAAATCGTCAACGACACCCTGACCATCAGCGGCGAAAAGAAACAGGAAAAGGAGGAGAAGGAAAAGAACTATTACCGGATGGAGCGCTCCTACGGCTCGTTCCAGCGGGTGCTTTCCCTTCCCGAGGACGCGGATCAGGACAAGATCAACGCCACCTTTAAAAAAGGCGTGTTGACCGTGACCATGCCGAGAAAGGCCTTGCCGAAATCGGATGTAAAACAAATCGAGGTTAAAACCGCCTGATGCCTCATAGCGATTTAATGAAGTTTTTACAAAAGGAGGAAACCGTCATGCTTACAAGAAATGTATTCGGTTCACCGTCGATGGGCTGGCGAAATCCGTTTGCGGATTTTGCAAATCTGACCCGCCGGATGGATCTGTTGACCAATGCGCTGTACGGCCGACCTGGCGCGCGGTTGGCAATGCCGAAAGTATTCCCGGCGATCAACATCACCGAGGATAAGGACAAATACTATGTCCGCGCGGAACTCCCCGGCATGAAGGCCGGGGACATCAAACTGGAAGTCATCGGCAGAAACCTGGCGATAAACGGGGAACGCAAAATCCACTCCGAAGGCGAAAACGTCCGGTATCACCGCAGGGAGCGCGAACCCGGCAGGTTTTCCAGGATCGTCGGCCTTCCGGGCGAAGTGGATGCGGACAGCGTCGATGCCAAACTGGTCAACGGCTTGCTGACGATTGCCATTGCCAAATCAGCGGCAGCCAAGGCCAAACAGATTACCGTCAAAACAAGTGAATAATTGTCGAGGAGGAATATAAAAATGACTGAACCCAAAGAGCTCCAAGCCAAAACCAAACAGGAAGTCGCAACGCCTGCGGAGCAAACCCGTGCAGGACTGGTTTTTGCACCGGAGGTGGATATATTCGAGACCGATCAGGAAATTACTTTGCTGGCCGACATGCCGGGCGTACCGGCTGATAAAGTTACTGTCGACCTGAGGGACGGCGTACTGACCATCAGCGGCGACGTCACACCGTGGGAAGGGCCTGAAGAGACAGATGTGCTGGTCGAATTCGAAATCGGAAAGTATTACCGCCAGTTTACCCTGTCCGATGCCATCGACCAGGACAAAATCGATGCCAAACTGGAGGACGGGGTGCTCCGACTGACCCTGCCCAAGGCCCAAAAAGCTGTGCCGCGCCAAATCGCGGTCAAGGCCGGTTAAACCCCTTTCAATCGGAGAGCCGGTTCCGATAGAACCGGGTCTCCTTTAGTTGCATGAGAAACTGCTTTCCGGCATTGAGGAACGGTTGAACATCGTTTGGTATTTCAATGAGGATCGGGGAAGCGGACATACGACGATGGATTTTCAATCATGGAGGTAATTATGGAAGAAAACAAGGTCAAACTCTGGGACAGAATCCAAAGGGGCATGGAAGCCGGCTTTGATGCCGCCATGTCGGCGGTTCACACGATTACCGAAAAGGCGGGGGAAGGCATCGAGCTTACCCGCTTAAGACGCGAAAAAGCCCGGCTGGAAACCCAGGTGACCCGGCGCCTGGCGGAACTGGGAAACGCCGTGTTCGAAAAAGTTTCCAGGGATCGGCTGGATGAAATCACCGAAAAACTGGAAATCAAGGACATGGTTCTCGATATCGCCCGGGACGAGGCCCGGATGGTCGATATCGACCGGCGCCTCAATAAAGAATTGAAAAAATAATGGAGGTGAAAAATGATGAAACGATTGAACGTTGCAGCCCTTGTTATGGCTGTGGCGCTGGCTCTGATGGTGGCGTTCGCCTCACCATCGTTCGCATCGGACGCAAAAGAGACGGAGGCTGCGGACAAAGAGGTGGAAAAGGCCCAGCAGGACCAGACAACGGAAAAGCGCAAGGCGCTTTATGAAGAGGCCACTACCGCCATCCGTGAAACAAAGAATGCTTTGAAAGCTCTGGACGAGAAGAAAGCAAATGAGGCGCTTGCCGCTTTAGAGCGGGCATCCGGCAAGCTGACGATCATACTCGGTCGCGAACCCGAACTTGCATTGGCGCCTTCCGACGTCACTGTGGTCACTTACGATATTTTGGCCGATATCGAAGCGGTGAAAGCATTGCGAGAGGAGATTGAAGATGCACTCGATGACGGCCGGGTGCAGCAAGCCCGCCGATTGATTCGAAATCTGGCGAGCGAGACCGTTATCAGTGTGACCAATATCCCTCTGGCGACCTACCCCGACGCGATCAAGAAGGCCGCCAAATTAATCGATGAAGATAAAATGGATGAGGCGAAAAAAGAACTCCAGCTCGCGCTGAATACACTGGTCGTCACCGATACGATTATTCCATTGCCGGTTACGACTGCTGAGAAATACCTCAAAGAAGCGGAAACGCTTGCGGAAAAAGGTGATCGGAGCAAAGAGGAAAACGAGCGTCTTGCCGGTCTTTTAAAAGATGCCCGCACGGAGTTGGAATTTGCCCAAGCTCTTGGCTATGGCAGCAAAAAGGATTTCAAGAATCTGTACAAGCAGCTCGACCAGATTGAAGACAAAACCAAGGGCGGAAAATCGGGTAAAGGATTTTTCAACAAAACAAAAGGGTATCTAAAAGACACGGTAAAATCAAGCCAGAAGGAATCGGAAAACGGGAAGACAACGGAATAACCGGCATGGAAATGTCCAAAGAGCGTAGAGAGCCAGGTCGCGAACCGGGCACGGATGATGCCCTCCTGAGCTTGGATGACTGCCGGCAGGCCTTCAATGCCTGCCGACAGGAGTCCGAACAGCGCCTGCAGTCAATGCTCCGCGCAAGGGCGGATCTCGATAGATAACCTGCGTAAACGCACCGAACGGGAGATAGCGGATACCCGCAAGTTTGCCCTCTCGAACCTGCTTGAAGCTTTGCTGCCGGTCATGGACAGTCTGGAAATGGGATTGTCCGCCGCCGGCAGTGAAGCTGATGCAGAGGGCCTGCGACGGGGCATGGAGATAACCTTGAACAACCTAGTGGCGGTGCTTGCGGAATTCGGCATTGAGATCATCGACACGCAGGCACTGCCATTTGATCTGGAACGGCACGAGGCCGTTATGACGCTGAAAAGCAGGGAGCTTCCGGTCAATGTTGTGGCCCAAGTTCATCAGAAGGGATGCCTGCTCAACGGGCGGCTGATCCGGCCTGCGCGCGTTGCGGTTACAATCGCGCCATAAGGTTAAGCCCCATCGCATTCAAGTGAGACAATCAAAGGAGGATATTATGGGCGAATCTGAACAAAAACTTTCTTATGCGAATAAAATCGCTTTGATTGGGAACCATCTGCCCAGGCAATGTGGTATTGCAACTTTTACAACGGACTTGTTGGCAAGCCTTGCGGCGGAGAACCCGACAGGCGATTGCTGGGTCATTGCGATGAATGATGTCCCCGAAGGATATCGGTACCCCGGTCAGGTGCGGTTCGAGATCAACCAGCGGGTTCTTTCGGATTATCGCTTGGCGTCGGATTTTTTAAATATGAACCGGGTGGAGGTGGCCTGTCTTCAGCATGAGTTCGGGATTTTCGGCGGTGAAAACGGAGCCCATGTATTGGATCTGATCGGCAACCTGCGCATGCCGCTGGTCACCACCTTGCACACCGTTCTTAAATCTCCGACCGCCGGGCAACTGGCCAGAACCAAACGCATCGCTCAACTTTCCGACCGCCTGGTGGTGATGAGCCGGCGTGCGATGCAAGTTTTGCATAAGGTGTACGGTGTGCCGGAAGCGAAAATCGTCCACATTCATCACGGCATTCCTGATGTTCCGTTTTGGGACCCGAATTATTTTAAGGACCAATACGGTGTCGAGGGGCGCAAGGTGTTGATGACCTTCGGTCTGCTTTCGCCCGGCAAGGGTATCGAAACCATGATCGAAGCGCTTCCCGCCATCGTAGCGCACCATCCTGAAACGGTCTATATCGTTTTAGGGGCAACCCACCCCCATGTGATTAAAGAGCAAGGAGAATCTTACCGTCTCAAATTGCAGGGTCGGGCCAGGGAACTGGGTGTCGGGGGTCATTTAATCTTTCATAACCGCTTTGTCAATCTGCAAGAGTTGTGTGAATATTTAGGCGCCACGGACATATATGTGTCGCCTTATCCGAATGCGGAACAGATTGTCTCCGGAACCCTTGCCTATGCATTGGGTTGCGGAAAAGCAATCGTCTCCACCCCATACTCGTATGCGGAAGAGATGCTTGCCGACGGCCGAGGGCGCCTGGTGCCTTTCAAGGACTCAAAAGCCTTGGCACGGCAAGTGATCGACCTGTTTGACAATGATCTCGAACGTCATGCCATGCGAAAACGGGCCTACGCCTACGGCCGGAATATGATCTGGAAGGAGGTGGCCCGTCAGTACCTCGGCATATTCAATGAAGTGAAACAAGACAGGGAACGATGCCCAAGACCTGTTTTTCACGCCAAAACCCTTAATGTCTCTCCCAGGGAATTGCCCCAGCCTAAATTGGATCATATCATACGCATGACCGATGGCGCGGGCATTTTGCAGCACGCTAATTTCATCGTGCCAAACCGCTACCACGGCTACTGCACCGATGACAACGCCAGGGCGCTCATCGCCGTACTGATGGCCCGGGACTTAATTCCAGACAACGAAGCCACGATCAACCTGGCCTGCATCTATCTAAGTTTTTTGCATCACGCATTCGACGAGGAGACCGGCCGTTTTCGCAATTTCATGGAGTACGACCGGCGCTGGCTCGAAAATGTCGGCTCGGAGGACAGCCACGGGCGAGCCGTCTGGGGGCTTGGCGAAGCAGTGGCGCTGGCCCCGTCTGCGGAAATCCGATTGGCGGCCCAGGCGTTGTTCGAAAAAGCGGTTGCCGCCCTGCCAGGATTTTCATCCCCTCGTGCATGGGCTTTTGCATTGAAGGGGCTCCACGCCTATCTGAGTTGGTTCAGTGGCGACAGTGAGGTCCGGCGCATGCGTGACATTTTTACCGACAAGATGTTTAATAAATATCTGGAAACCGCCACCGACGATTGGCCTTGGATAGAGGATCAACTCGCCTATGCCAACGGCAAAATCGCCCAGGCAATGATCCTTTCCGGCCGATCTATGGGGCGCTCCGACATTCTGCAGGCCGGATTGCGTAGTCTGGAATGGCTTCTGGAAATTCAGACCGACCCCAAGGGGCACTTTGTGCCGGTGGGAAACAACGGTTGGTACCCCCGCGGGGGATCGAAAGCGCGGTTTGATCAGCAACCCATTGAGGCATTAAATATGATCGAGGCATGCCTCGAAGCTTTTGAATCCACCGGCGACCGGAAATGGATTTCCCACGCACAGAAATGCTTTGAATGGTTTTTAGGCCGTAACGATCTCAACATGTCCCTGTACGACCATAAAACCGGCGGATGTTGCGATGGTCTACAGGCAGACGGCCCCAACCAAAATCAAGGGGCTGAATCGACCCTGGTGTGTCTTCTGTCGATCCTTTATCTGCATCGGTTGCGCAGCCGAATGCTGTCCGCGGAGGCGGTTGGGGAAATTAAAAATTCAGAGGAGGTTGTCGTCCATGGCCAATAAACCCATCGTCATGATCAGTTCTTATCCGCCCAGATTGTGCGGGATCGCCACCTTTTGCGAAGAGGCGCGCGAGTTTATTCAGAAAGCCAATCCGGATCGGAAAGTTTTGGTGATCAGTCATCTTGACGGCAAGGGGAACGGCGTCTTTCCGATCATCGATATGCAGCGGGTCGACTGGTGGAAACCCGTGGCTGAAAAAATCGATAATTTGAACCCGTATGCCGTTCATATCGAGCACGAATACGGCCTGTACGAATATCGGGATGCGCGTGGCATCGGCGACGGCAACGACGGTTTCCTCGATCTATTGGAAGCGATCGGTCATTTCCCTCTCATTGTCGAACCGCACACCGTGCATGGACGACTGACCGATTTTGAGGCCGATTTTATTTACAAGCTGACCCAGCGCAGTCATCTGGCACTGTTTAAATGCCATTACCAGAAATGGCGTTTGGACTGGAACTTTCATGGCAGAGGGTGGGCACTGCCTAAAAACATCATGGTGGTTCCCCATGGTGCGCGCCCGGACAAGCGGTGGGGCACCCATGAGATTCACAATATTAGAGAAGCGCTCGGTTTGAACAAAACGGATCTGGCCGATCACGTGGTGGGCATGATAGGCTGGATTCAGTCCAACAAGCGTTGGGACATTTTGCTGTCCATGTGGGAAGAGATTCATCACGAGATCAAGTCGCGCACCGGGCAGGAGTGGGACTTGCTGGCCGCCGGAACCATGCGCGATCCCAATCATCGCCAGAAATACGAAGAATGGAAGACGGAAGTGCACATGTTGGAAGAAAAGGGAATCGCCCATTATTATGAATTCATTCCACGGGGTGACGATTATTACAAAATAATGGCGGTCTGCGATTTCATCGTGCTTCCCTCCATTGACGAAACCCAGTCCGGCACCCTGGCGCGCATCATTGCCTTAAACAAGCCTTATATCACCACCGCACCAATGGAAGGGCTCACCGCCCAGACCCTGGAAAGTGAGGGCGGATTGCTCTTCACCACCAAAGAGATGCTGCGCCGGAAGGTGGTTCAGCTGGCAACGGACGAGGGGCTGCGCCTGGAATTGGGAGAAAACCTGAAACGCTACCTCGATCATGTGGTCTGCTGGGAAGTGGTGGCCCGGCAGTACAGCGAGGCCTACAAGCTGGCGCGCAGGGCGGTTCGGACCGGCCGGCTCGTTGTTTTGGATTTGGAATTTTAACACCGGAGTAGAGGAAAAAAATGAATCCTTTGATTTTCAGAGAATATGACATTCGCGGCGTCGTGGATAAGGATTTTAACGTGGATGACGCGGAAGAAATCGGCCGTGGCTATGCAACCTATGTAGCGGAACGCGGCGGCAGACGATGTGTGGTCGGCCGTGATTGTCGAATGAGTTCACAGGCGATTAGGGATGCCCTGATCAAGGGCATAACCAAGGGAGGCGTGGATGTGATCGATGTGGGACTGTGTCCCACGCCGCTTCTTTATTTTGCCAATCGGCATCTGGGAGCTGACGGCGGCGTCATGATTACCGCCAGTCACAATCCACCGGAATACAACGGATTCAAGATCTGTTTAGGCGCCGACACCCTCTTCGGGCGTGACATTCAGAACCTTAAAAAGATCATCGACTCCGGAAAATTTTCTTCAGGCGAAGGATCACTGGACGAATACAGTATATTGCCCGTTTATTGCGACTACCTGGCCGACAACATTCGATTGGCGCGTCCCATACGAGTGGCCGTGGACGCCGGCAACGGAACGGGCGGTTTGGTGGCCGGACCCATTTTTAAACGGTTGAATTGCGAACTTTCCGAACTGTTCATGGAGCCCGATGGCACCTTTCCCAATCACGAGCCCGATCCCACGGTGCCAAGGAATTTGGAAACGTTATCGAGAACCGTGGTTAACCAAAATTTGGAATTGGGTATAGCCTTTGACGGCGATGCCGACCGGCTCGGCGTGGTGGATGAAAGCGGGCGAATTATCTATGGCGACATGCTGATGGTCCTTTTCGCCCGTGAGATCCTCAAGGACAACCCCGGAGGAAAGTTCATCGGGGAAGTGAAATGCTCCCAAGTCATGTACGACGAGATCGAACGCAAAGGCGGCGTGCCCATCATGTGGAAAACGGGGCATTCACTCATCAAGAAAAAGCTAAAAGAGGAAAATGCGCTTCTTGCCGGAGAGATGAGCGGGCACTTCTTTTTTAAACACCGGTATTTCGGGTTCGACGACGCCATTTACGCGGCTTGCCGTCTAATGGAGATCTTGTCCAAGGATGACAAACCCCTGTCCGCTTATCTTTCGGATCTGCCCAAAACCTACAATACCCCCGAGATCCGCGTGGACTGCCCGGACGATAAAAAGTTCGAACTCGTGACGAACGTAAAGCAGGCGCTTACCGCCAACTACCGGACAATCGACATTGATGGCGTGAGAGTGGTTTTCGAGGACGGCTGGGGGCTTGTCCGGGCATCCAACACCAGTCCCGTTATCGTGCTTCGATTTGAAGCGGAATCGGAATCGCGACTGCGGGAAATCAAGGATCTGGTAGAGGCAGAGGTCCATGCGGCGAAGTCCGGTTTGCAATAGGGACAATGGAGACAAGTAAGGAATCGAAAATGCGTGATACACGATTCAAGGAGCTTTTCACCCGGCACAGCGCCAACCCCATCATCCAGGCAAGGAACCTTCCCTACCAGGCCAACGCGGTGTTCAACGCGGCGGCCACGCGATGCGGCGACGACACCCTGCTTCTCCTGCGCGTGGAAGACCGCCGCGGCCTGTCGCACCTCACCGCGGCACGCAGCCGGGACGGCGTGACCGACTGGCGGATCGATGTCCGGCCCACCTTGCCGGCCGATCCGGAAAATCATCCCGAAGAGATCTGGGGCATTGAGGACCCCAGGATTACCCGCGTCGATGACTTGGATCTCTGGGTGGTGCTCTACACAGCCTACTCCCGGGGCGGTCCGCTGGTATCCCTGGCCACGACGAGGGATTTTAAAACCTTCGAACGCAAGGGCGTCGTCATGCCGCCGGAAGACAAAGACGCGGCCCTATTCCCGGTGCGGTTCAATGGGCGCTGGGCCATGTTACACCGGCCGGTTCCAGGATTTGCAGGTGTCGGCACCCATATCTGGATCTCCTTCAGCCCCGACATGAAGCATTGGGGCGATCACCAAATACTGCTGCCGGCCCGCAAGGGCGCCTGGTGGGACGCCAACAAGGTCGGTCTTTCACCGCCGCCGCTGCGCACTGAAAAAGGATGGTTGATCCTCTATCATGGCGTCCGCAGCACAGCCGGCGGGTGCATCTATCGACTGGGCCTGGCCCTTCTTGATTTGGCGGACCCGACCCGCCTTCTGGCCCGGTCGGATGAATGGGTGTTCGCGCCGGAAGAAGTTTATGAGACCGTCGGCGACGTGGACAAGGTGGTGTTCCCTTGCGGTTGGGTGGCCGAGGGAGACGATATCCGGATGTATTACGGCGGGGCGGACAAATGCATCGCCCTGGCCACGGCGCGGGTGTCCGAGTTGCTGGATTGGCTCGAAAAGCACACCCAACAGGACAGGAGGCTTTGGAGTTAGCTATGAAGATCGCCATGTTGTCGCCTATCGCCTGGCGCACGCCGCCGAGGCATTACGGGCCGTGGGAAAATGTGGTTTCCCTGCTGACCGAGGGTCTGGTGGCGCGCGGGATCGATGTGACCCTGTTTGCCACCGGTGAGTCGCAAACCCGGGCCCGGCTGAAAAGCGTCTGCCTCAAAGGTTACGAGGAAGACCCCGAAATGCTGCCCAAGGTGTGGGAGTGTCTGCATATTTCCGAGCTGTTCGAGCAAGGCGACGCCTTTGACCTGATTCACAACCACTTCGACTATCTGCCGCTGACGTACTCCGGCATGACCGCGACACCGGTGGTGACCACCATCCATGGCTTCTCGTCGCCAAAGATCCTGCCGGTGTACAAGAAGTACAACGGAAAATGCTTTTATGTGGCTATCAGCGAGGCCGACAAATCGCCGGAGTTGGATTATGCCGCCGTCATCCACCACGGCATCGACCTTGGCCGGTTCACCTTCAGGCCCGATCACGGAGAATATTTGCTCTTTTTCGGCCGCATCCATCCGGAGAAAGGCGCCGCCGAGTGCATCGAGGCGGCCCGCCGCACCGGCATGAAGCTCATCATGGCGGGCATCATCCAGGACCAGGCCTATTTCGACACTAAGGTCAAACCCCATCTGGATGACGAGCGCATCGTCTATGTGGGCAGCGCCGGGCCGGAAAAACGCGACGAACTGCTGGGCGGGGCGTACGCCCTGTTGCACCCCATCAGCTTTGACGAGCCCTTCGGCCTTTCCGTGGTGGAATCCATGGCCTGCGGCACCCCGGTGGTGGCCTTTTCCAGGGGAAGCATGCCGGAAGTCATCGCCCACGGGGAGACCGGTTTTCTGACCGCCGATATCGACGGGATGGTTCAGTACTTGAAAAATGTCAGGGACCTTGACCGCCATAAGTGCCGTCAATGGGTTGAGACGCGTTTCAGCGCGGAGCGCATGGTGGCGGATTATATCCGGGTGTATGAAACCGTCATCGACCGGACCCGGCGCGAGGATCACCGGCCCTGGGGCTTTTACGAGGTTCTGGCGGACAGGCCGGATCACAAGGTCAAACGGATCACCGTCTACCCCGGGCAGCGCCTGAGCTACCAGCGCCATTTCAGGCGCTCCGAACACTGGTACATGCTCAGCGGCGCCGCGGTGGTGACCCGAAACGGAGAAGACATCGAGCGGGTGTCCGGCCAGGCCATCGATCTGCCGGTGGGGACATGGCACCGCATCCGTAATCCCGGACCGGACAACCTTGTGTTCATCGAGGTGCAGACCGGAGACTATTTCGGAGAGGAGGATATCGAAAGAGCGGAGGACGACTATGGCAGGGCATAGCGACCCGATCATTCGGCGTTACGAGAAAAACCCCATACTGACCAAGCATGATGTGCCGTACCCGGTGGAAACGGTGCACAACGCCGGCGTGGTCAAGCACAACGATAAATATGTCATGTTGTTCAGGTCCCACCTGCGCAATGGCCGGTCGATCATCGGTCTGGCGGAAAGCAGTGACGGCGTGCGGTTTGCGGTTTGGCCCGAGCCGTTCATCACCCCGGCCAAGGCCGAGCCGTTCGCCGTCTACGAGGCCTTCGGCGTGGAAGATCCGCGCATCTGCCCCATGGAGGGCGGCTACCTGATTACCTACTCGGCCTATTCCCGACACGGCGTGCGGGTGGCCCTGGCCAGAACCACGGATTTTGAGCGCCTGGAACGGATCTCCCTGATCACCCAGGCGGATTATCGCAACGTGGTCATTTTCCCTGAAAAAATAGGCGGCCGCTATGCCCGGCTGGACCGACCCCATTCGGAAATCTCACCGTGGTCCATCTGGATTTCCTATTCGCCTGACCTGGTGCATTGGGGGGATGCCAAGGTCGTCATCAAGCCCATGGCCTACCATTGGGATGAAATGAAAGTCGGACCGGGGGCCACGCCCATCAAAACCGAAAAAGGATGGCTGAACATCTTTCACGGCGTGTTTAAAACCATGGACGGCGCCGTCTACCGGCTCGGCGCGGCCCTGCATGACCTTGCCGATCCGTCAATAGTCTTGGGCGTGGCCGACGATTGGATACTCCAACCCGAGGACCTGTGGGAGATCAGCGGTTACGTGCACAACGTGGTTTTCTGCTGCGGCGCGGTGGCCGAGGACGACGGCACGGTGAAAATCTACTGGGGCGGCGCGGACACGGTGATGTGCGTCGGCACGGCAATGATTGCCGATCTGGTGGATTTGTGTCTCTCAAAACCCCGTTCCGCGTTTGGATGAATATGAGGTGTTGAAATGGAAAGCATCGACAACAACCTGGTTGCCATTATCATGGCCGGCGGCATGGGCACGCGGTTTTGGCCGCTCAGCACCCATGAACGGCCCAAGCAATTCATCCAACTCTTTGATGACCGCAGCCTGCTGCAAAAAAGCTATGACCGGGTGGCGGACATCGTGCCGGATGAACGCATGATTGTACTGACCAACCGGCAATTCACGCCGCTGGTCCGCGAGCAACTTCCTAACGTCCCGGACCAGAATATCATCGGCGAGCCCGAGCGTAAGGACACCGCCGCCGCGGTGTGTCTCGGCACGCTGGTCGCCATGAAACGCTTCGGCAATCCGGTGATCGTCACCTTGACGGCCGATCATTTGATCGACCCGGTTGAAAAATTTCAGCAGGCCTTGGTTTCGGCTGTGAAAGAGGTTCGGGGAACCGGCGCTCTATACACCTTCGGAATCAAACCGACCCATCCGGCCACCGGCTACGGCTACCTGGAGGTCGGCGAAAAAACCGCCATGGATCAAGGCGTGGAGCATTTTCATGTCGTCTCCTTCAAGGAAAAACCGAATGCCGAGGCTGCCGAGCAATATCTGGAGTCCGGGCGGTATTTATGGAACTCGGGTATGTTCGTGTGGACCGCGGACGCTATTTTCGGTGAGCTGGCCCTCCACCTTCCAAAACATGTGGAGCATTTGACCAAGGCCGTTGAGAAGATGGGCACAGACCAATGGGAAGATGAGTTGCAAGAGCGGTTCGCGGCCCTCGCGAGGATTTCCATCGATTATGCGGTGATGGAAAAAGCCCGGGATGTGCGTTGTGTGGCCGGAGAGTTTTCATGGAAAGATGTGGGCGGATGGTTGGCGATCCAGGATTTTCTGGCGCACGACGCCAACGGCAATTTTATCAAAGGCAGGGTCCACGCGCTTGACGCCCGGAGGAACTTGGTCTTTTGCGACCACCCCCAGGAAACATTGGCAATGGTGGGTGTCAGCGACGTGGTGGTGGTCCGCGCGGGTGAAAAAACCTTGGTCGCCCACAAGGATCGGTTGGAAGATGTCAAACATATTGTCGAATCCATGATTACACCAGGAGGTTGCTGATGAAGATGAACATATATTTATCAGGAATTGCTTCTACTGAGCAAGATAAAGCTAAAGCACTGATAAAAGAACGAATAAAACGCCACATGGAGCCATACCTATATAATGCAGGTGGCTCGAATAGCGAGGTGGCTGTTGTCGTCACCAAACAAGCAGACGGTGCTGGCAAATGGGAAATCAGGCTTCGTACGTATCTGCCTCCAAAAGCCATTTTGATTGCTCAATCACAGGCGGACAAACTGGAGCATGCCATTGAAGCTGCCTTGGCGAATCTCCTCGAAAAGGTTGAAAGCCATATCGCGCGAGTCCGACGTCAAGAGTCTTCCAAGCGCCGATCGCGCCGATCGCGTCTCAAAAAGCTGAAAAAGCAGCAAGATGCCTTGTCGGCAGGCAGCGTTAAAGATGCCAGGTCCATGATCGATAAGCTGCTGCCGAAACTTAAGCACGCTGTAAAAAGAGAGCTGACATTTTTACGAAGTCAAGGGGACTTGCCGCCCAACTATCCGACAATTCAGGATGTAGTAAACGAAGTCGTCGCAGCAGTAATAGCCGCTTGGGAACCGAAAATGAACAGCCAGGAGGCCTACCTTCGCCTGCTGAAAGAAATGCATGAGGTGCTTGACAAAGAAGTTCAGGCAAGTAGGACCTTCGGTGAAATGGTTCCATTGGAGAAGCCGGCGCCGCTTGATCCTGCGGATCAATCCGAAAACATGGTCGGTGAAGAATTTTATGAATTCTGGCAGCCGGATGAACTGTTGCGCATCGAAGATGTGATTGCCGGCGAAGCCTCAGAAATTCCCGCAACAGCCACGCGTGACGATCAGAAGGTGGGCTATACGCTTCGTTTGTTAAAGGATCTGCCCATCGCCTGGCGCCGGGCCTTGATGCTGCATGAGCTTGAGGATATTGCGGAGGAAGAACTGACAAGAATTTTGGGTGTCGACTTGCCCACTGTTTCTTCCCGGATCACCCAGGCCAATCATTATGTTCGAGCAAGACTGATGGAGGCGGGATTTGAAGCTCAGACCGGTGGCCTGCTTTCAGATTTCAGGAATGGGGGATCCGAATGATTCGGTGGATTATTATCATTCTTTTTTTCGTATGGCATTGCTTTTTTCAGCCTGCCGCGGGCGTGTATGCACTGGAAGAAGCGAAAACGGCTCCTTCTGCACTGAATGGCGCCGGGGCGCTGGACGCCTCGAATCGTTCGACTACACAGCATTCTATCAAGATAGACAATAAAAAAATCAACTACACGGCCACTGCGGCTTCAATTACAGTCCAGAATGAACAGTCAGCGCCGATCGGTCGGATTTTTTACATATCCTATTCTAGAGGACAAAAGGGCCAAGATAAGTGGCCGCTTACGTTTGTGTTTAACGGCGGTCCCGGCGCGGCATCCGCATATCTTCACATCGGGGCGATAGGGCCGCAACGTGTTGTTTTCAATGAGGACGGCACTGTGCCGCCAATGCCGGCACGTATCGTGGAAAATCCGAAAAGCTGGTTGGCATTCACCGATCTGGTTTTTGTCGATCCTATCGGGACAGGGTACAGTCGTGAAATTAAAAAGGATAAAAGCATTCCTGGAAAAAAAAACGAATCGCAAACGATGGACCTTTCCGGCAATCCACCAGGTCGCGCCAAAGCTTGGGGCGTGGAGGAAGATATCGACTCATTGGCCCGGTTTATCCGCACATACCTGACACAAGAGGACCGCTGGTTGTCTCCCATCTATTTGGCGGGTGAAAGTTATGGCGGATTTCGAGTCGCCCGTTTATCCGAGTTGTTGCAGTCCGATTTCGGCATCGCATTAAACGGCCTGGTTCTTATTTCCCCGGCTCTGGATTTTAGTGTGCTTTGGGGAGATGAAAGAAGTCTTTGGCCTTGGGTGGCGCTGCTACCGAGTTATGCCGCTACGGCGGCAATCCATCAGCGCAGTGAGCAGACAATTTATGCGGCGGAACATCCTCGCGAGAGTGTTGCTGAAGCTGAACAATTCGCAATGACGGATTATCTTACCGGGTTGGCCGCAGGTTCGCTGGAACAAGACCAGCTCAATCTGCTGAGCCGCCTGACAGGATTGGATGATGAAGACGTAAAGCGTTGGACCGGCCGTGTGCCGCCGGTGTTTTTTGCCAAGAAGCTGCTATCTGATCAGCGCTTTATTGTGAGTCTTTACGATGGGTCGATTACGCAGATCGATCCAAATCCCGCCAGACAAATACTCGCCGGTGGTGATCCCTACCTTGATCGTCTCAATGCCCCCGTGACAGCCGCTTTCAACAGCTATGTGCGCAACCAATTAAATTTTAAAACTGATTTACCTTATCTTCTTTTAAACGAAGCTGTCTTCGAGTCTTGGAACTGGCGATCGGGGATTCAGGGCGAGCAGGGTTTTGTCGAAGCGGTTACGGATTTAAAACAAGCCTTAAGTCTCAATCCCGACATGCGGGTCTTCGTCGCGCATGGCGTCTTCGACCTGGTAACCCCCTATTTCGCATCCGAAATTGCGATCAAGCAAATGGGACTGCATCAACTGATACGCAACAATATCAGTTTAAACATTTACCATGGTGGACATATGCCTTACCTGCATAGAAAGTCTCTTGATGCCATGTTCGAAGATGCAGACCGGTTTTATTCGAGATCAAAATAAAGGCTCATTGGCATATATCAATGCAGTAATTTCCGGTTACGTTTTTGCATATGACCCGCAAGGGAACTGATCTTTGAT
>CAYPKE010000037.1:0-18010 GCA_964411235.1 uncultured Syntrophales bacterium | reverse complement strand
ACTACTCGAATATTTTTATCCCGAAAAACTGTAAATAACCCTAGATTTACTTACATATTAGGCATATCTGGTCTGTACATAAACTCGTATAGCGAAACGAAGAAAACTTACGAAGAAAAAGGAATTATGCTCACAAAACTGTTCAATGAGCTTAAATCGCTTTACTACCAAGTCAAATCTTCAGAAAATACGAATTTATCAGAAGAAAACGAAAGACTTTCTAAAATCGAGACACAATATTACGCGTGTTGCATTAGCAGACAAATTTTCTTTAGTGATCTTTATGCACATTACAAGTTCTTCTGGCAGCATCAAATTGATTGGGTAGATGAACAAAAACATTTCCGGTTTTGGCGTGACAAAGTGCCACTGTCGTTTACTGTGTCTTGTGTATTAGTTTTGCTAGGTATTTTAACTATTAGTATTTATTGCTTCTATTTCAGAGGTATTTAATGACTTCTTTTATATTTAACGAAAAATACCTCTCCCAGATTCCGGCGCTGCAACTGCTTATCAACCTGGGTTTTGAATACCTGACCCCGTCTAGGGCATTGGCCGAACGTCAGGGGCGAATAGGGAACATCCTGCTGGAAGGGATTCTCCGGGAACAACTGAAAATACTCAACCGGATCAGTTACAAAGGACGGGAGTTTCTTTTCAGCGAAGAGAATATCCAGACGGCGATCCAGACGCTCAAAAACGTCAAATACGACGGTCTCTTAAAAACCAATGAGGCGGTCTATGATTTAATCACTTTGGGCCGGTCGCTCGAACAGACCATCGAGGGCGATTCCAAGAGCTTTAATCTTCATTACATCGACTGGCGAAATCCCGACCGGAATGTGTTTCATGTCACGGCGGAGTACAGCGTGGAGCGTTCCCGCAGCACGGAAACCGCGCGCCCGGACATTGTCCTGTTTGTCAACGGCATTCCCCTGGCGGTCATCGAGTGCAAATCCCCCAAGGTCGAAATCGAACAGGCCGTTTCGCAGTCCATCCGCAACCAGAGCGACGACTATATCCCCCGGCTGTTCAGCTTTGTCCAGATGGTGCTGGGGGTCAACAAGAACGAAGGGAAATACGCCACCGTCGGCACGTCATCCAAATTCTGGAGCGCCTGGAAGGAGCTGCGGGATAAGGAAGAGGACATCGCTTCCTTTGTCGAGAAAAAGCTGTCCCCGGAACAAAAGGATCAGCTTTTTAAAGGGGATTTTTCCATCTGCCGTTCTTTCTTTGACGACCTGGAGGCAAAGGGTGAGCGGCTTCTAACCGGGCAGGACCGGATATTGTTCAGTTTGTGCCGCCCGGAACGCCTGCTGGCGTTGGCCTTTAAATTCACCGTTTTTGACGGGGGCATCAAGAAAATCGCCCACTACCAGCAGTACTTCGTCGTCCGCTCTACCCTGGAGCGGATCAAGCAACTGGACCGGGAAGGACGGCGGCAGGGTGGCATCATCTGGCACACCCAGGGATCGGGGAAGTCCTTGTCGATGGTGATGCTCACCCGGAACCTGGCCCTCGATCCGGAGATCCCCAACCCGCGGATCGTTCTGGTGACCGACCGCGACGATCTGGACAAGCAACTGGGGAACACCTTTGCCGCCTGCGGGCTGGACCCGAACCGGGCCACGTCGGGCCGGAACCTCCTCGAACTGGTAGCGGAAAAGAAAGCGGGCATCGTTACGACCCTGATCCATAAGTTCGACAAGGCATTGAATCTAAAGAAATATCAGGACGATTCAAACAATATTTTCATGCTGATCGATGAAAGCCATCGTACCAATTTCGGTGCGTTCTCGACGCGGATGCGCCAGATGTTCCCCCTGGCCTGCTACCTCGGCTTCACCGGCACCCCGCTTCTGAAAAAGGAAAAAAACAGTTTCGTCAAGTTCGGCGGCTTGATCGAGCCGCATTATTCCATCAACCAGGCGGTGGAAGACGGCGCGGTGGTTCCCCTGCTTTATGAAGGCCGTTACGTGGACATGGTCCAGAACAAGGCGGCCATCGACTTGTGGTTTGAACGCCATACCCAGGGATTGACCAAAGAGCAGCAGGCCGATTTGAAGAGGAAGTACGCCCGGGCGGAGATGCTGAACAAGGCGGACCAGGTCATTTACATGCGGGCTTTCGATATCAGCGAACACTACCGCGCTTCCTGGCAGGGAACCGGATTTAAGGCCCAGCTTGTGGCGCCGGGTAAGGCGGCGGCCCTTCAGTATCACGAGCATCTGAACGAGATCGGCATGGTCACCTCCGAAGTGCTCATTTCCCCACCGGATATGCGGGAGGGTTACGAAGAAACGGATGAAGAACCGACGGATGAGGTCGTCAAGTTCTGGCAGAAGATGATGAAACGTTACGGCAACGAAGACGATTATAACAAGCAGATCATCAATCAATTCAAGTTCGGTCCGGAACCGGAAATCCTCATCGTCGTCAGTAAGCTCCTGACGGGGTTCGATGCCCCCGGCAATGTCGTCATTTACCTCTGTAAGGAATTGAGGGAACACTCCCTTTTGCAAGCCATCGCTCGGGTCAATCGTCTGCACGAATCCAAAGAATATGGGTTTGTCGTCGATTATGTCGGTCTTCTCGGGGAGTTGGACAAGGCCCTGACCATGTACAACGCCTTTGAAGGGTTTGATGAGGAAGATCTGGCCGGCACACTGACGACGATCAATGCAGAAGTCGGGAAACTGCCCCAGCGTTATTCCGACCTCTGGGATCTCTTCAAGGAAGTGAAAAACAGCTATGACGAAGAGGCGTACGAGGTGCTTCTGGCCGACGACGCCTTGCGGGCAGATTTTTATGCCAGATTATCCGATTACGCCAAGACATTAGGCATCGCTTTATCGACCGAATCTTTTGTGATGATGATCGATGATGAAAAGCTGCGGCGCTACAAGGCCGACTTAAAGCGGTTCCAGAACCTGAAAATGTCGGTGAAGCTCCGCTACGCCGAAGCGATCGACTACCGCGACTATGAGCCGAAGATCAAAAAGCTCCTCGACACCCATATTCAAGCCAATGAAGTCATCCAATTAAACGAACCGGTGAACATTTTCGACAGCAGCACGTTTAAAATAGTTAAGGAAGAACAGGGAGTTTACGGAAAATCGACGGCCTCGCAAGCCGATACGATTGCCTACGCCACCAAAAAGGTCATCACCGAAAAGATGGATGAAGACCCGGCCTTTTACGAGAAATTCTCCAAATTGATTCAGCAAGCCATCGAAGATTTCCGCGCGAAGCGGTTGTCCGATCTGGATTATCTCAATCGTGTCATGGAGATACGCACAAAGGTGGTCACGCGGCAGCATGATGATATCCCCGAGAAGCTAACAGGTAACGAAAACGCCATGGCATACTACGGCGTCATAAAACCCTTCTTTCAAACGTGCGTTGCCGATCCAACCATGGCCGAAACCGTCGCCGCTGCCACGGCCTTGGCGGTGCAGGAGATATTTGACCGCCACTGGAAGGTGCTTTTCTGGGATGACGATGACGCCCAGAAGCAAGTCATCAATGATATCGACGATTATCTCTTTGATGAGGTGAAGGGCAAAATGGGGGTGAGTATCAGCCCGGAAGAGATGGATGCTCTCATCGAACGAACCATGCAGGTTGCCAGAAGCCGGAGCGGGAATTGAGAACAATGCAGGGAACGATTGCCTATGGCAAGCAATCCATTGGATTTTCCTGGTTTTACGCCGACAGGAAAACATTGGAAATTGCCGTTCACCCGGATACTTCGGTTGTCATAAAGGCTCCTGCAGGGACCGATATTGAGAAAATTAAGAGAAAGGTGCTAAAGCGCGCCGGATGGATTTTAAGACAACAGAACTTTTTCCGGCAGTTTGAACCGCGAACCACGGACCGGCATTACGTCGGCGGAGAAACCCACCTTTACCTGGGTAAGCATTATCGCCTGAAGATCAAGACCGGCGATGTAGATGCGGTAAAATTGAAAAAAGGATTCTTTGAAATCGAGGTAAAAGGAGAAATTAACCCGGAAACGGTTAAACAATTGCTGATGCGTTGGTATACCGACAAGGCCACAGCGAAGTTAAGGATAAGTTTTGATTTGTGTTGGGCGTATTTTGAAAAGACTCATTCGGATAAACCCCGACTGCAAATCAGGCGCTTGCAGAAACGCTGGGGCAGCCTCTCCCCAAAGGGAACCCTGACGCTGAACGTCGATCTTATCCGCGCCCCGAAAGAGTGCATTGATTATGTCGTTGTTCACGAATTATGTCATTTGCAGTACAAATACCATGACCCCGCGTTTTACCGGTGCCTCGAAAAGATGCTTCCGGATTGGGAAAAGCGGAAACATAAGCTGGAGGTAACTCTGGCGTAGATATTTTTATGCACAATAATAAAAGATCATTTGAATAAAATTCGTTAACTACTGGAGGATGTTTTATGAAAATTGCAACGTTTGACAGCTATACTATGGCTTCTCCAGCACCTCCCGCACTTTGATTGCCATATTTTCCAAGGAGAACGGTTTCTGGATAAAGTGCACGTCTGCATCGAGGACACCGCTGTGTGCAATAACATTCGTCGTGTAGCCGGATGCAAACAGAGATTTCAAGCCTGGTTTGATATTTGATAATATTTTTGCCAGGTCCCGGCCGTTCATTTCCGGCATGACCACATCTGTAACCAGCAGCGCGATTTCATCTGCGTGGGCCTCTGCATGATGAATCGCCTCGCCCGGGGTCCTGGCGGTCAGAACCCGGTAACCGAGTTTTTCCAGAATTGTCCGTCCCAGGTTCAGAATAACTTCTTCATCTTCCACAAGAAGAATCACCTCGCCATGGCCACCCATAACCGGGGGCACGGGCATTGTTGAAACCTCAATCTTTTCTCCGTAATGCCGGGGCAGGTAAATCTTAATGGTCGTACCCAGGCCCGGTTCACTGTAAACATGGATGATCCCTCCATTTTGCTTGACGATTCCGTAAACAGTCGCCAGGCCCAGGCCGGTACCTTTCCCCAGTGCCTTGGTGGTGAAGAAAGGCTCAAAGAGATGATCGAGTACATCCCTGCTCATACCGCTGCCGGTATCGCTGACGGCAAGCATGACATAATCCCCGGGAACAACCTCCGGGTGATAGACGCAATAGGTTTCATCAAAGGTGGTATTGGACGTTTCAATGGTAACTTGACCGCCCTTGGTCATAGCATCGCGGGCGTTGACGCAAAGATTGGCCAAAAGCTGATCGATCTGTGAGGGATCGATTTTAATCGGCCATAAGTCTTCGTCGGGCCGCCAAACCAGTTCAATGTTTTCGCCGATAATCCGAGTCAGCATTTTCAACATCCCGGCCGCCGTGTCGTTTAAGTCCAAAGCCTTGGGTGCGATGGTCTGTTTGCGTGCAAAAGCCAGCAACTGCCGGACCAGATCGGCGGATCGGAGCGCGGAATCCTGGATGATCTTGAGATGGCTGTGAATCGGGTCCGACGAGGAAACATCCATCATGCCCAATTGAGCATGTCCTAGAATAGCCGTCAGCATATTGTTGAAGTCGTGGGCGACGCCTCCGGCCAGACGTCCCACCGATTCCATTTTCTGGGCCTGCAATAACTGGTTCTGCAGTTTTTCCTTTTCCTCCTCAGCCTGTTTACGATAGCTGAGATCGATATCCAGGCAAAACAGCTCCGGAGGGGAACCCGGCAAATGTACGATCGCATGATTGGAAAAGACCAACACCGGCGACCCGTCCTTCTGCATCAGCATCAGTTCTTCCGATGGTATCGGCTGGCCGGTTTCACTCATGAGACGCATGCTGTCCACAACCTGCTTGTGCATGTCCGGTGGAATGATGAGGTCCAGGATATTCCGCCCGACGGCTTCTTCGCTGGCGTACCCATAAAGCTTTTCGGATGCCTGATTCCAATAGGTTGTTGTGCCGTCCAGCCGATAACCCTGTATCGCGATGGCAGGAACATTCTCAAGCAGGGAGCGGAACCGCACCTCGCTTTGCCGAAGCGCTTCCTCGGCTTTCTTGCGCTCCGTAATATCGCGATCGAAGGAAAAACTGTAGATACGCCCATTATACTCAAAGTAGTTACAAGTGACTTCCACGGGGAAAAACCGACCATCCTTTGTACGATGGCGTGATTCAAAGGTGATCGCTTTCCGACGCCTTAATTCTTTTACATGCGGCGGCCAGGCTTCAGGAGGAAAATCCGGATCCAGGTCGTGAATTTTCATCTTCATCAATTCTTCCCGCGTATAACCGACGGAGGTACAGGCGGCGTCATTGGCATAAATCAGGTTGGCCTCCTCATCCAGCCACAAAATGCTGTCTGACGCCCGGTCCACAGAGAACTGCGTCAAACGCAGCGCTTCTTCGGCCTGCTTGCGTTCTGTGATATCACGATCAAACGCAAAACTGTAAAAATGGCCTTCATATTCGAGGTAGTTCCCGGTCACCTCTACGGGGAAGATCCGGCCGGCCTTGGTACGGTGACGTGATTCAAAGGTGATGGAGCCTAAAGGCCGAAGTTTCTCAATGTGCGGCAACCATGCTTCGGGAGGAAAGTCCGGATCAAGATCGTGAATTTTCATCTTCAATAATTCCTCCCGTGTATAACCGAGGGAGGCGCAGGCGGCGTCATTGGCATAAATAATGTTGGCTTCTTCGTCGACACCCAAAAGGTTATCCGCAGCCCGGTTTAACGAAAATTGCAGAAAACGCAGTGCTTCCAACTCCTGCTTCTTTTCCGTAATGTCACGGACAACAACCAGCAGGAGGTTCTGTTGGCCAATTTTTGCCCGACGCATGTTCACTTCGACCCAGAACAGCCTGCCGTCACGCGTTCGCGCGCGCCAATCAAACCGTTGGGGTCCTTCGGTGGTTTTCTGAAGCCAGGCCATGGCATGAGCCTGATCGTACGGCGGCACATTTTCGCTCAAATCGGCGATGGCCAGGGCGCAGGCATCATCGTGTGTATAGCCGTACATTTCACACATCCGCTGATTTACATCGATAACAGCACCGGTTTCCAAATCCTGGATAATAATCGCATCGTTGATCGAGTCAAAAATCGTCCGAAATTTCTCTTCCCTTGCCTGCAGGACTTGCTCCGTCTGTTCACCTGCTCTAATCTCCCGAACGATGCCTATCGTATGGCCCTGGAGCAGCCTTCGCATGGAAGCCTGCACAGGAAGCATGCTGCTATCTTTGCAGCGGACATGCCGCTCGACCATGACCTGTTTGTTTCGTCGCAGTGCCTCCCGGACGTGTGACGGCAAGACAATCTCTTCAGGCGGAAGAAGATCGGACAAAGTCATGGCAAGCATTTCTTCTCGCGAATATCCGGTCAACCTTTCGGTTTCATTATTGACGGCGACACATCGGCCATGGATATCGGTTATAAAAATCGCATCCGCTGATTCCTCAAAAAGAACCTGAAGCAGCTCGCTTTCTATTAAGGATTCAGGAATGATCTGTGGTCCGCTCAGATGCTTGATGTCGTTTTCCGGTGGATTATCTTGCCAAACCATCAATATATCCCCTTTTTAAGATGTTAACCCCGGTTTGATAAGATTCGGCTGATGATCTCGGTTCTCACTATAGAGATGTCAAAATCTTATGTCAATTCCAAATTCTCAAATAAAAACAGCAGATATCAATCTTCAGAGCAGGCCGGGAAATTGAGGAAATGCGCAAACGAATTCAAGGAACGCAACACTTCACTCCATTAATGTTTTATCTGTTTAGTTTCCATGGGGTTGCCCCTGTTCGTCCCCCTCCCCAAAAAGAGCATGGAAAATTTACTTTAATGGAGCGATAATTGGTTTAGAGATTATGAGAAACAGGTGGGTTGTGACGGGGAGAAGAAAAGCTTACCGGCTTACAGACAATGCATTGCCAGACTGCAAAGGAGGGAAGAGATCATGGCACATCGATTTAAAAACAAAGCTGTAATGATTGCGTTACTTTTTCAATTCGTATTCGTTTTTCTCTTTATTGGAACACTTTACGCTGCATCTGCAGAAAAGGCAGCGCCATCGAAAATTTCCCCAACACCACTTTATAAGATGGAAAACCTTAAAATGATGAAACAGCCAGCAACCAAGATACCACCCAAAATGATAATCAGGATTCCTGCCAACACAGCCGATCAGAAAGCCGATCTCCATTGTTCCATAAATGCGTACTACGATCAGAACAGGATGAAACAAATTGAGGGGCACCTTTGGGATTTCTCCACCGCCGTTTCGTATGGCATACCACAACCTTGGTATCTGCAATGGGAGATCGTCGTGATGAACAGTGGTATGGCCAAAGCCCAGAACTTTGTTACCAATTTCGATTTTATCTCCCCCACGGGTCAGCATTATATTTTCAATGAAACAGAAACCTTGGAACCTGGAGAAGCCGCCGTGTTTAAATATCGGTACGGTCCTTTTGGTCCCGGATCAACTTATTTATATGGCAAGAACACGGTTGCTTCCGTAAAGACCGATTTCCCAGCAAGGGTCAATGAATCAAATGAAGGCAATAACAATTGCAACAGTTACGTTCGTTTTGTACCTTAAAAAAACTTGCTGTAATATGCGGGCTGCTTCTTTTTCTAAAGGCAGCCCGCAATTTTTTCTGCAGGGTGAGGATGGGGGAATTCGGAATTTACGGAATTCAGGGAATTAGAGTTTGATTTCCGGTGACATCCAGCTATATTCAAACAACATGCCGACATCGGGCTGACGATGATTCCTTATCGCACGGATTTTCCGTATTATTGCAACCGGCACCTCTCACCACATTGCGCAGCGAGGTGTACGTTTTCCAGATGTCGTCCGCAGTCAGTAAGGCAGAAGAAAGGTAAGACAGGCACTATTCCCAATTTACAATGGAATGAACCGGGCGTTACCGAGAAACGCCGACAAACCGAGGATATCCGATGAAGAAAAGAAAATGGATCCATCTCATGGCCGTCTTGATCGTGTTGTGTCTACCGATGTATCTTTTTGCGAAAGACTATGCAGACCTGAATGAAACAACCCGGGCAAAAGCGGCGGCGGGGGACGTTGTCGCGCAATACGATCTTGGCCGGATGTACTACAACGGCCTGGGGATTGCCCGAGATTACCGGGAGGCCGTGAAATGGTACGAGAGGGCGGCGGCACAGGGGCATACCGATGCCCAGTACTATCTTGCCGTGGCCTATTTCAAGGGGGAGGGTGTTCCCCGGAAAGTCGCAGAGACGGCGAAATGGTACACCAAGGCGGCGGAGAAAGGTCACCCCGAAGCCCAATTCTATCTTGGCGTTCTATACATGGAAGGGCAGGGCGTCGCCAGGGATCCCCTACAGGCGGCGAATTGGTACGCCAGGGCTGCGGAACAGGGTTTGCCCGGCGCCCAATACAACCTGGGAGTGATGTACTTCAATGGCGAGGGTGTTGCGAAAAATCATCAGGAAGCTTTCAGGTGGCTTTCCAAAGCTGCGGAACAGGGCTTGGCCGGAGCTCAATACAGCCTGGGGTTCATGTATGCGAAAGGTTACGGCGTGACTCCAGACCATGTCCAGGCATACAGATGGTCGGACCTTGCCGCGTCTCAGGGCATCATGAAAGCGAGGGAACTCCGGGATGCACTGGCCGGAGAAATGACGCCCGAACAGATCGCCGAGGCAAAACGGTTGAGCGGCGTTTCTGAATCAGGCGATAATTAGAAAAAGACGACATATGCGAAGCCGGCCGCCCCTGCCGCATGTCGGTCTCATGAAATCGGTGCGACGGCGGTCCGTCTTCCATAACGGTAACGATGCACATTACAAGTTCATGAGCCCTGTCGACAAAGGAACCCCCCCAATACCATGCAGCGAATGGGCTGCCACTCCCGAGGCCGTCATCGTCCATGACCCGGTTGCGGCGGGGGCGTTCGATGACCTTGCTGCGGATACGCCGCCGGAGAATTTTCTGTTCCGTGCACATCCGCAAGCGGCAGCATATGCCGCCCAGCACGCCGCCTTCCGTGAAGCGTTGCGCCGCCATGTACCCGTATATCTCCTGTCGGAACTCGTCGGCACGCACATGACCTGGCGTAAAACCGGCCGGAGCCCCAACCAGGTGTTCACGCGCGACTCCCTGATTACCCTGCCATGGGTGCCGTCGTCCTACATCAGGGCGCGCATGAAGCCGATGCAGCGGCGTGAGGAGTCTGAGACGATGGCGGCCGCAGTGCGGCGGCTCAGCCTTACGGAACTGGTTCGCCTCCCCGAGGATATTTTTTTGGAGGGCGGCGACGTGGTTCCGTTCATGCGCAAGGGTTGCCGCACGTTGCTGGTCGGCTACGGACCGCGCAGCACCCGGGCCGGTGCCCGCTTTCTTCGGGACACACTGGTTCCCGCCCATCTCGACGAGGTGATCGCGATCGAACTGGCTGACTGGCGGATGAATCTCGACGGCGGGTTTCTTCCGGTGGCCGGCGATGTCGTGCTGACGGAAAGGGAGAGCATTCTCCGTGCGGAAGTGATGGATAAGCGTGGGGAACACGAAAGGGATCTTTGGGCGATGCTCGATGGAATGGGCATGCACGTCATTGGGGTGACCCGGGAGGAATCGATCCACCGGCAGGCCTGCAACGCCGTCTGCCTGGGGGACCGGCGCATTGTCTGCTATGACCTGTGCGAGCGGGTGATAAAGGAATTGCGCGCGCATGACATCGAGGTCTTCACCGTGCCAGGTTCGGAACTCGTCAAGGGCCGGGGTGGTCCCCGGTGCATGAGCCGCCCGATTTACCGCGCACCGGCCTAAAGGGTTTTCGCGCTGCTGCCTGCGATGCTTCCGAAACAAACCGTCCCAGCCGCCGCAAGGTAACGGGAATAAGGTACCGATCGCGGATTCAATAATAATGCTTGCGGCCGCTAATCTCCCTGCTATATTTGAGCACACCGGTCGGGTCAGGAAGGTGCGTCGGCCGTCATAAGGATTTGCGTCGGTCTGGGCCTTAAAGTGGATGAGGAAAGAACCCCTTGGGGAAAAATGGCGATGCCGGAATCAGGTTAAGGAAGGAACGTCAGATTAAACGCAATCAAGGTATAATATACGGTTCCGATACGGTATCCATTGGTCTGCGGCATGGCCGGTGGCAAGGAAGGACCGACCGGCGTCTTCTGGAGCAGGTGGGCCTGGCTGCTCTTACGTCGGGTCTTAATGAAACGATGCAGCGTGGGGTCTATCTCAAAAACGGCAGCAAGTCCCTGGTTTCACGTGTCAATATGGGAGCATCCGAAGTCGTGATCAAGGGATATCGTCATCTGGGATGGTTCCATTCCCTGCGGCATACCGTCAAGGGATCACGGGCGCAGCATTCCTGGATCATGGCGAACTGCCTGCACAGCCTGGGAATTCGAACCCCGCAGCCGTTGGGCTACATAGACGAGTATCGCGGCATCGTGCTGTGGCAGTCCTATTTTCTCTACGAATACGTCGAGGGGCCGCCGTTGCACGCGGTTCTGCAGGACCCGTCCTCTTCACCGGAAGAGCGGCGCCGTCTGATCGAACAGGTCGTCACCGTCCTCGAACTTTTGTCCCGTCAGGGAATCAGCCATGGTGACCTGAAGCATAGCAACCTGATCTGCCGGGACGGCCGGGTCCTGTTCATCGACCTCGACGCCCTCCGGCCGATACCGGGGCCCGGCGTTTTAAGGCGGCGACGTTTCGAAAAGGACAAGGCCCGTTTTCTGCGTGACATGGGAAACGGATCAAAAGAAGGGGGCACAGAACGCCCATAACGTGGAGGCGGGAGAACATCCTTTCTGCCGGAAACCAGACCGCATGTTGACCGAACCGGAAGATCGACGGGTCCAGGCGATCTAATTCGAAAGAAAAGCAAAGGAGATGTACGTGAAAATCGGAATCATCGGGGCGACCCGCGGCATCGGGAAGGCGCTGGCGACCCTGGCTTTGGCGGAAGGGCACAATGTGACGGCCCTGGTGCGTAACAAGGAAAAATTAAAAACAGACCATCCGAGGCTGAAAATAATCGAGGGCGATATCAGAGACCCGGATGCGGTTGCAGCCCTGGTTGCCGGACAGGACGCCGTATGCTCCTGTATCGGGATCATGCCGACCTGGAAACAGGTCGATGTCTTTTCCAAAGGGGCGGCCAACATCATCGCCGCCATGGGCAGGGGGGCGAAGCAGAGGTTCGTCGCCGTGACCGGCATCGGGGCGGGAGACAGCAAGGGACACGGCGGCTTCTTCTATGACCGGGTGTTCAATCCCCTCCTTCTTAAAACCATTTACGCGGACAAGGAACGGGAAGAGGCGTTGATCAGGGCCAGCCGTATTCCCTGGATGATTGTCCGGCCGGGGTTTCTGACCAACGGGCCCCGTACCGGGGAATATCGTGTACTCATCAAGCTGGAAGGCGTCAAGGCGGGGAAAATATCCCGCATGGATGTGGCCGATTTTATCCTGAAAGAACTGAAGAAGCCGAAACACTTTCGCAAGACGCCCCTGTTGACCTATTGAATAATGCAGCGGGCATCAAAAATTCCGGATACTGGAGGAGGATTTTCATGGAACAGATCCTGATCGGCAAAGGGGATCATCCCGTTCACCTGTCGGCAAAGTATGGCAATCGCCACGGCCTTGTCGCCGGTGCGACGGGTACCGGCAAAACCGTTTCCCTGATGGTCTTGGCGGAGGGGTTTTCCCGCCTGGGAGTTCCGGTCTTTATGGCCGATGTGAAGGGCGATGTGTCGGGATTGGCGGTGGCGGGCACGCCCAGCGAGAAACTCCTGCAGCGGGCCGCTGAAACGGGTATCGATGGGTATGCCCAGGAGGCGAATCCCGTGATCTTCTGGGATGTTTTCGGTGAGGCAGGGCATCCCGTAAGAGCCACCGTGAGCGAGGTCGGCCCGACACTGCTGGGGCGGATGCTCGCTCTTAACGACACGCAGACCGGCATGCTCGAAATCGCCTTCAAGCTCGCGGACGATCAGGGACTGCTCCTGCTCGATCTCGACGACCTGCGGGCTCTCCTGGGCTTCGTAGCGGAGAACCGTGCGGAAATTTCCAAGCGATACGGCCTGGTCAGCACGCAATCCGTGGCTGCCGTGCAGCGCGCCCTGCTGACACTGGAGCGGGACGGCGGCGAATTCCTGTTCGGCGAACCGGCCCTCGAACTGCCCGATCTGATGCGGACCGACCTGAGCGGCCGCGGCGTGATCGGCATCCTCAAGGCGGATCGGCTGCTCCTTAAGCCGAAACTCTATTCAAGTTTCCTCCTGTGGCTGCTGTCGGAATTGTTCGAGAACCTGCCGGAGGTCGGGGACCTGGACCGGCCGAAGCTGGTCTTCTTTTTCGATGAGGCCCATCTGTTGTTCGACGGTGCGCCGCCGGCGCTGCGTCAAAGGGTGGAGCAGGTCGTTCGGCTGATCCGCTCCAAAGGCGTAGGGGTGTATTTCTGTTCCCAGTTTCCCGATGATGTGCCGAACGAAATTCTGGGCCAGCTCGGAAACCGCATCCAGCACGCCCTGCGGGCCTATACGCCACGGGATCAGAAAGCGGTGCATACCGCCGCCGAAACATTTGTCGCCAATCCGAAATTCAACGTGGCGGAAGTCATTTCCCAACTCGCCGTCGGCGAGGCCCTGGTTTCCACGCTTCAAAACAAGGGGATTCCGATGCCGGTGGAACGAACCCTGATTTGCCCGCCCCGCTGCCGGATGGGGGCGATAACCCCGGAAGAAACCGCCGTCATCCGTTCACGGAGCCCGATTGGCGGCAAGTACGATACCCGTGTCAATCGCGAATCGGCCTACGAGATTCTGGCGGGGAAGGCGGCAGCTGCGGAGGCGGAAAAGGCGGAGCCGGTTCGGCCGGAAGCAGAAACGCAGGGGGATCGCGGCGGCGGAGGATTGGGAGAGATCCTCTGGGGGAACAAAAAACGCGAGGGCATGGTGCAGGCCCTGGCGAAACAGGCCGCCCGCACCGTGGGCAGTCAAATCGGCCGCCAGATTTTGCGCGGCGTCCTGGGCGGCATTCTGGGCGGATCGGGGCGTCGTTAGGGGTGAGCATCAGGGAGGGATGACACTGTGAAAATCAATACCGGACAGAACATGATGAAACCCTGCCGGGTTTGTGAAAAGGAAATATCCACGGATGCCATGACCTGTCCCCATTGCGGGGCGCCTTATCCGGCAAGGGAAAAATGGGACGGCTGGGGTTTTGATTACAAGTCACAAGCGACGCTGCTGGGCTGGCCCCTGTTGCACATTTCTTTCAAGTACCGGCCGAACCGGATGCCGGTACCGGCCAGGGGAATTATCGCGATCGGCCAGTTCGCCTGCGGCGTTATCACCCTTTCCCAATTCGGTATCGGCCTCGTCAGCGTCAGCCAGTTCACGGTCGCGGGCTTTGCCCTGGCTCAGTTTGCCGCCGCCTGGTCCCTGATCGCCCAGATCGGGATTTATGTCCATGAGGGGCGGGGACAATGGGTGATCAGCCTGGCGGAACTGTTGAACAGTTTTTAGGCTTCAGGGCTTCAGGCATCATTCGGCAGCGATGACCCTGCATGAAAAGGCCTTCATGCGGGGCTTGGCGGGGTGCTACCGTCCAGTACCGCCCGGACCGTTTCTGCCAGGACCGAAAATTCAATGGGTTTCATGATCAGGGCGCGGATGCCGATTTCTCTTGCTTTCGCCTCGTCGATCAGTTCGCTGAATCCGGTGCAAAGGATGAAGGGAAGCTCGGATCGTATGGCCAGAAATGCCTTGGCTAAATCCGCCCCGGTCAAATGAGGCATGGTCATGTCGCTGATCACGAGATGGTAAGTATGGGAATTGGCGCGGAATTCTTCCATGGCGGCTTCACTGTCCGTTTTTAATGTAATCCGGTATCCCAGCCGTTCCAGCATGCTCCGGCAGACTTCGGCCACCCAGACGTCATCGTCCACCAGAAGAATCCTTTCGCTGCCCTTGGGCAGGAGGGATGCCTCCCTTTGGCTCGCTGCCGCGGCTTGTTTTTCGATTAAGGGCCAGTAAACGGCAAACGTGGTGCCGGCGTTCTTTATGCTTTGCACCCGGACGGCGCCGCCGCTTGCGGTCACGATGCCGTGCACGACCGAAAGCCCGAGACCCGTTCCCCGTCCCACTTCCTTAGTTGTAAAATAAGGATCGAAAATCCGTTCCAGAACGGCCGTGTCAATACCGTGCCCCGTGTCCTTTACCCGGAGCACCACGTATTCCCCCGCTTCCAGACCGGGGATTTCCTTGGCTTCCTCTCTGCTCAGGGATTCGAGACGGAGGATGACCTCTAGTGTTCCGCCTTTGTCCATCATGGCATGGTACGCGTTGGTGCAGAGATTCATCAGGACCTGGTGCACTTCTGTCGGGTCGGCCAGAACGGTGTCCGATTCGGTCTTGACATCCAGGCGAAGGTCGATCGTGCTGGGAAGGCTGGAACGGAGGAACTTCATGGTTTCCTTAATCAGGGGGCTCAGGTGCGTCGGCTTTCTTTCCTGTTCTGTTTTTCGGCTGAAGCTCAGGATTTGCTGCACCAGGTCCTTGGCACGGCTTCCCGCCGCCAGGATTCCCTCCAGATATTTGCGGATCTCGCTTTCCGGTTTGATATACATGAGTGACAGCTCGGTATAGGCGATGATCGGGGCAAGGATATTGTTGAAATCATGGGCGATGCCTCCCGCCAGGGTGCCGATGGCCTCCATCTTCTGAACCTGCCGCAGTTGAAGGGACAAGTCTTCCTTTTCCCTCTCCTTGATTTCAATTTCTCTCAGCCGCTGCTGCAGCTCCCGAGCGTAATTCTGGGCTCTCTCGTAGAGGATGGCGTTGCGCAGACCTCCGGATATTTCATTGGCCATGGCCTCCAGGAAAGGCGCCTGTTCTGCGAGGCTTTTCGGTTTCAGGGAAGCAATGCCGAGGATTCCCATGATCTCCTTTCCGCTGCGCAACGGCGTTGCCATATAGGAGTTAATCCCCGCCTTCTTGCATTCACTGCGGATGCAACGGGGATCGGCGTGGATGTCCGGGGAAAAAACGGTTTCTCCATCGGCCAGCGCCAACCCGCAAAGGCATTCACCCAGTTGGTGGCACGTTTCTCCCTCATCGATGGCCACCCCGGTTTGGGAAAACTGTTTGAGCAGGGTCAGGTCATTCCCTTCGCGCAGGAAGATCACCGATACATCAGGCCTGAAAGCCTGATCGATGTGTTCCAGTGCACGGTCCGCGACGGATTGACGGGAAAGGTCGGTTCCGATCGAGCGCGCCAGGCTGTTAAGCAGGGCCAGTTCTTCCGTCCGCTTGGCATTCTGCAACTCCGCTGTTTTCCGTGCGGAGATATCCGTGATGATGCCCTGGGCGCCCACCACCCGGCCCTGCCGGATCACAGGGTGTGTCGCCGTGCGAATCCACTGATGTAAGCCGCTCTTGGAGAACAGCTCGTATTCTTCGCGGGCGGTTTCCCCCGACAGAACCCTTCCGTAATTGGCAAGCAAGCGCGGATGCTCCGTTTCAGGGAAGAACCGCGTGAAATTGCTGCCAACGACCTCTTCCGGTGTGTAGCCGACGAGTCTCTCGACTGCGGCGTTGATGAACAAAAGAGTTCCGTCTCTGTCCGCAGACCAGACAATATCGGTCAAATTCTCGATCAGGTCGCGATAGCGCTGTTCGCTTTCCCGGAGCGCATCCGCCGTGCGTGACGCTCTCAGGGCTTCGCAGCCGTAGGAAGCCAAAAGCGTGCCGATTTCCCGGTCCTGACCCGTGAAGGGGGGAGGCCTCTTGTTGTGGAGTGAAAGGCAGCCCAGGGGGGATCCCTCGTTGTCTATCAAGGGAAAAACGAGGCAGGAGCCGTCTTGGTAGCCTTTCCAGCCACTCGGCATCAAGGTCTGGTCCTGAGCAAGGTTTTCACGGTACAAGGGAATTTTCTCTGTGATGGCCCGTCCGATCAGTGTGTGGGGCGAAAGAGGCAACGCGATGGTTTCCGCTGCGTGGCCGGGATCGAGAACCTCTTTCAGGACCAGATGATTTGCCTCGACGAGGTAGAGGCTACCGCCCTCGGCGGACAGTTTACAGGCAAACTCCTTTAAAAGGAGGTGTGTCACTTCCTTCAGGCCGGAGCTGCGGGCAATGGATCGGGTGGCTTCGGTGACCGCCTTCAAGCGACTGTTCAGCCCGTTGAGTTCCCGGGTTCGCAAGGCGACTTCTTCTTCCAGGTGTTCCCGATAGAGACGGATTTCCGTCCGCAGGTGGGCCCGTTCCAGGGTTGCCGTAACGACATGATGCAGGGTCGCCATGTCCGCGATCGGTTTGGTAACGTAATCCCAGGCACCGGCGCGGATGGCCTCGACGGCGTCGTCAAGAATTCCTGTGCCGGAAAGGACGATCACCGGTGTTTCCGGTGCTTCCGCGGTCAGGGCCGCGATTACTTCCAGGCCCGAAATCCCCGGCATTTTTAGATCGACCAGGACGATGTCCGGTTTATTTTCCCTGAAACCGGATAATCCGGATGCGCCATCGGGGGCTTCGGAAACAACAAAGCCCATGTCTTCAAAAAAAGCGCGCAGGGCTCTCCGGATCGGTTCTTCGTCATCGATGGTCAGAAGCCTGGTCGGTTCATTCATGTCTTATGCTCCTTGTGCCGATTTGCATTTCAATCCGCTCGGACATGACGGACAGGTTTTGCAGGGGTTTCCTTAGAACGTGCTCCTCCGCAAGCCCCATGGCCTGAAGTTCCGGAGGAAGCGAATATTCAATTGAGCCCGTAAAAACGAGAAACCGCATGGACGGGCACAATCGGTGCGCTTCCATGATGAAGGCATTGCCGTCCATCCCGGGCAGGCGGATATCCACGACGGCTAGGTCGGGCTTCAGGAGAGGCAGCAAATCCAAGGCTTCCTCGCCGCTCTCTGCCGTCTGGACATCAAATCCCTCGTCCTGCAGGTACTCGCGGAGGTTGCGGCGGATGCTTTCCTCATCGTCAACGACCAGAATGACCGGTTTACTTTTGGCGCTCATGATCCATGCT
>CAYPKE010000036.1:0-18075 GCA_964411235.1 uncultured Syntrophales bacterium | reverse complement strand
GGACAAAGTCACGAATCTCTCCGTATGGCCTGCCCAAGCCAAGAAAATGGTAAGCATCTTTGAAGGAACCGCCGGGAATAACAAATCCTCGATATGATTCGGGAAAAAAGACACCGCCGCCGTTCTCTGTAATAAAAGGATCGTGCACCCCCAGGTCTCTCTGGAGATTCTCGACCTCCGATCTCGTTTTGCTCGTCGTAATAATCACTGGAATGGCAAGGCTCTGAAGGCGTGATAAGGCGGGCCGGGCGTGATCGAACCCATAGTCGTCGTGATCCAGAAGGGTACCGTCCAGATCCGTGAAGATGATCAGTGCGGTCTCTTCGCGTTTCGGCAACTCACCGCAAATATGTTCCCATCTCACCATAACAACCAAAACAAGAAAGCCAATCCGCCAGTCTGGCTGCATTCAACCGTGGAGAGGCGTCAACCTCTTTCCTTTTCCCGCACTCCCTGATTTGCCGTGCAGTTCCGAGAAACAGGGCGGACAAGGTCGATGAGCCCGCCGATCATCGATTCTTCCACCAAGGCGCAGGCGTCGTCGGTTATAACCGCACCAACCCTCTTAAAACGTTGCGTTTTGAAATTACCGAAGTTCCCGCTGAAAGTCAAATATGTTCCTGTATGAAATCGCCGTGGTGATTTTCGAGGGATTTCAGCCTGCATAAGGCCCCCTGTGTAAGAGATCGAGAGTTAGAAAAAAAACCAAAAGTGGGGCCTTACCACCGAGGCGAAGGCGGACCTTGTCAGGCTTGTTCCTGTCGATGCGCCCTGCCGCCCGATGACGTCCATGCGACAGGATGGACGATTATGCTTGACTTTTAAGGAGAATTAGTATTATGAGATATGCATTGTGGGGATGGGTCCGCAGAGCATGTACGTTTTGTGGAGGTTAAAGATGGTAGGGCCGCCATCTGACAGCAATGTCAGGTGGCTTTTTTTATTTAAATTTTCGATGCGCTATATTATCTTATCGACATTGCTGATTATTTCGATCATTGCCTGCGGGCACGGTTCACGGGAACCCGTGATCATGTCCGAGCCTTCCCGGATTACGATCGGCCTGACCTTAGGCGAAGGCTTTCGGCATTGACGAATCCCATATTAGGGATCTCGACCTGCTTTCCGGGGGGCTGTTGAAGGGGGAAAAGCTGCAGAATTACATCAATCGCCTGGTCGGTAACCGGCCCCTTGAAAAACTGGGCAAGCCTTTCGCCGCTGTGGCTACCGAACTCGGTACAGGGGAAAGCGTTTCATTTGTTCGCGATAACACGGGTTCGGCGGTACGCACCTCCTTCAGCATTCCGGGCGTTTTCGAGCCGGTGTCAATCAACGGCAAAAAATACTTGGACGGAGGCGTTGCCAGCCCGGTTCCCGTTGACGCAGCACGCAAACTGGGTGGTGAATTCGTTATCGCCGTCGATATTTCGCGCAAGGCTATGGATGCCACCCCCTCGCGAAGCATGCTCGGCGTGGTGGGCCAGTCCATCACCATCATGGGGCAGCGGCTCGGAGAGCCGGAACTGGCACGCGCGGACATCATCATCAGGCCCAAAGTCGGCCGCATCGGTGCGACTGATTTCGACCAGAAGAACCTGGCGATCCTGGAGGGGGAAAAGGCCGCCCTGGCAGCGATCCCACAAATCCGGGAAGCTCTGGAGCAGAAGCGGAAATCGCTTTCGGTTTTCAGGTGATGTCAGCCTGCTTCCGACATATGGAGAACGGGGCGGGCAGCCCCAACTGATAAAGATCCTCTACAGAAAGGAGTATAAGATATTATGACTTTAGAACAACTGCTGGAAAAGCATTGGCATCATCTTCCCGCCGAGGAAGTGATAGATCTTCTCGAGAGCGATGCAGCAAAAGGCCTTGACCTGTTCAATGTTGAAGAACGGCGCAAGACATTCGGCCTCAACGCGATTACCATGAAGAAGGGGCATGGGCCTTTCATACGATTCCTTCTGCAGTTTCACCAGCCACTCGTCTACATCCTGCTTGCGGCGTCCCTGGTTACGTTTCTCATGCAGGAATGGGTCGATTCCGGTGTCATTTTCGGCGTGGTCATGATTAACTCCATCGTCGGTTTTCTCCAGGAATCCAAGGCGGTGAAAGCCATCGAGGCCCTCGCCAGGACCATGACCTCCGAGGCAACGGTGATACGTTCCGGGCAGAAACAGAGGCTCTCCTCCGAAGAGATCCTTCCGGGGGATATCGTCATTCTGCAATCGGGAGACAAGGTGCCGGCCGACATGCGGCTCATTACGGCAAAAGATCTCCAGGTCGATGAATCGGCCCTGACCGGCGAATCCGTAGCGGTGCAGAAAGAAACAAAGACGCTGCCGCACGACACGGTTCTGGCGGACCGTAAAAACATGGCTTACGGCTCCGCCCTGGTTACCTACGGCCAGGCCACGGGGATCGTGGTCGCTACCGGAGACCAAACTGAAGTGGGGCGCATCTCCGAGCTGATCGCCTCCGCCGAGGAACTTCAGACACCGCTTTTGAAAAAAATCGCCCAGTTCAGCAAATACCTTCTTTATGCCATCCTGGCTCTCGCCGCATTTACCTTCGTCATCGGCGCTTTCCACGGTGAAAACCTGACGGACATGTTCATGTCCGCCGTCGCCCTGGCCGTCGCCGCCATCCCGGAAGGCCTTCCTGCGGCCATGACGATCGTGCTGGCCATCGGCGTTGCCCGCATGGCCCGCAGGCGTGCGATCATCCGCAAGCTTCCCGCCGTGGAAACCCTCGGGAGCACCACGGTTATCTGCTCCGACAAAACGGGGACCCTCACGGAAAACCAAATGACGGTCCAGAAAGTCATGGCCGGTGGCGAATTCTTCGACGTAAGCGGTACGGGTTATGCCTATGAAGGAGAAATTACCGCCAGGGACGGGGAATTGGCGGATACCGCCCAAAATGCAGCGCTGATGGAAACCCTGCGCTGCGGGCTGCTTTGCAACGACAGCCTGATCGTGGAAAAAGAAGGCCGATTGACCGTCCAGGGAGACCCGACGGAGGGCTCCCTGCTGTGTTCCGCAGCCAAAGGCGGGTTGAAAGAGGAGACGGAAAAAGCACAGTGGCCCCGCATTGACGGGATACCCTTTGAATCGCATCACCAGTACATGGCGTCGCTTCATGACACCCCCGACGGAAACCATCGGGTAGCCTACGCCAAGGGATCGGTGGAAGCCATTCTTGCACGCTGCATCGACTCCCTTTCCCGGGATGGCGCTACAGAAGCCCTGGACCAGGAAAGAATCTTAGCGTCAGTCAACGAAATGGCATCCAAGGGGTTGCGCGTTCTGGCCTTGGCCAGGATGGAAATGCCCAAGGAAACGAGCCAGTTGAACCACGGCGACATTGAAACCGGCATGACCTATCTCGGGCTCCAGGGCATGATCGATCCGCCGCGCCCCGAATCGGCAACGGCGGTTCGAACCTGCCATACCGCCGGCATCAGAGTCAAGATGATCACTGGTGATCATGCGGTCACGGCGGCGGCCATCGCCGGGGAAATCGGCCTGGAGAATCCCGGCAAGGTGTTGACGGGAAAGGAGCTTGGAACGCTGTCGGATGGAGAACTGATCGACCAGGCTGAAAATGTCTCCGTTTTCGCCAGGGTCGCTCCCGAACAGAAGCTGCGCCTCGTCGAGGCCATGCAGGCGCGGGGGCACGTCGTCGCCATGACCGGCGACGGCGTCAATGACGCGCCAGCCTTGAAACGGGCGAACATCGGGGTGGCAATGGGAATCACCGGCACGGAAGTCTCCAAAGAAGCGGCCGACATGGTATTGACGGACGATAATTTTGCGTCCATCGAAGCTGCGGTGGAAGAGGGACGCTGTGTCTTCGACAACCTGACGAAGTTCATCCTCTGGACCCTGCCGACCAATCTCGGCGAGGGAATGGTTATTCTCGCCTCGATCCTGATCGGGACGGCGCTGCCGATCCTGCCGGTGCAGATCCTGTGGATCAACATGACCACGGCCCTGCTGCTGGGCCTGATGCTTGTATTCGAACCGAAGGAGCCCGGCATCATGCAAAGACAGCCGCGCGAACCGGATCAGCCCATTCTGACGCCCGTGCTGATCCGTCGCCTTTTCATCGTCGGAACATTGATGCTTATCGCGGCCTACGGCCTGTTCAAGTACGAACTTATGATCCTCGGCTCTTCCGAAGAGGTGGCGCGGACCGTCGCGGTGAACGTCTTTGTCTTTGTGGAGCTTTTCTATCTGTTCAACTGCCGTTCCATCATGAAGTCCAACTTCGAGCTGGGACTGTTTTCGAATCCTTGGATTTACGCAGGCGTCTCCGGCATGATCCTCGCGCAAATTCTCTATACGTACACACCGTGGATGAACATCATGTTCCAGAGTGCCCCCCTCGGCATCGAAGCCTGGATTCGCATTCTGTCCTGTTCGATTTTTGTCATGCTGGTGGTGGGTTCCGAAAAGTGGCTGGTTCAGCGTTTCGCCCTTAAAAGGGCAGCGGCCATGGCTCGATAAAATGTAGAAGAAACGTCCGTGCGGGCCGGTGACAGGACATACCGGCCCGCCGCGACGTCTATGCCTGACGCAACTCGCCGGAGAAGAAAGGCCTGCGCTCCTGGGTTGTTGCCATAGGCACACCCTGCGCCTTAGGCCTCGCTGCCCATGGCTTTTCCCCCAGATCCGATGAACGCTCCTCCCGCCTCTTGCCGTTTCTTATCGTCTGTTCCCCTGTGCGTCTCAACGACAGGATTCCGGGCGGATCAACAGCACCGGGCAAGGAGCATCATGAAGCACCCGTAAGGCCACGCTGCCGAACATCAATTTTTTCATTCCCGTATAGCCATGGGTGCCGATGACGATCAGGTCCACGCCATTGTCCTTTGCATAGCCGACGATGACCTGCGGCGCCATGCCTTCCATGACTTCCGTCTTGACCGGCAGGCCTTCACCCCCAAGCCGTTCCTTCAGATCCGCCAGATATTTGGTTGACTGCTTCAATCCCGCGTCTTTGATGGCGAGATAATCGATCCCCTCGATCCAAGTTGCAGGAATTTCCACGACATTCAACAAAACAACCTCCCGGACAAAACCACCCCTGGCGAAGTCCCGCACACAGGGCAAGGCATTCTCCGCCAGCGCCGAACCGTCCAGCGGTACAAGAATTCGCTGAAACATGTCTTTCACCTCCTTATCTGCGAGCTTCATCTTTTGCCGGCTCGCATGTTCCCGATGTTACAACCGATGAACCGATGACATGAAAGGGTCTCTTGCGTGATACCTATATTCCTGTCCCCTTATTTCCCCTTAGGGACTGTCTTTCGACAGGGTCACGCATTGGGGTCGCGATCCTTTGCGCGTCGCATGCCCTGGCCAGCAAAATCATCTCCCTTTCCATATCGGCCAAAACCTTTGCCGGCAACCGTTCCAGACCGGACACGGGAAATCCCGGGAACGATGAACCCGCCCTGGAAAGCAGGCTCTCCCCTGCTTCTGTTAATCCGACCAGAACGACCCGGCGATCCTCCGAAGAAACAGATCTTTTTACCAAGGCCCGCGACTCCAAACGGTGAAGTATCCCGACCACCGTCGCCGGATGAAGATACATGCGCCGGGCCAGGTCCGAAACGGACAGGGGCGAGGATTCACGAAGAACCTGAATCGCCCAGAGCTGCGGAGAGGTCAGGCCGGTCCGCTTTTCTTCCTGCTTCGACTCCTCGTTGAATATCTGAAACAATCGGCGTATCTGTTCAATAATGGTTGCAATCATGACCTTTTTCGTTTTCATGCCACGCCTCCCCTCGATGTTTATAAGTCATTCAATTCTTTCCGCAACACCCCGGCTTTCATTTGTTCTCCAATTTTGGTTAATTTATAGACGACTGCACCGGAAGTCAAATTCCCATTTCCCAAAAGGTACCGGATCCGTAAACTAAAGTGTCACCATGACTTTATGAGCGCAGAAAACGGTGGTTTTCTCCTCCGAATCACACTTAGTCGGCGCAGGTGCACGTCCAAAAACCGCCTTGTCATGCCGTGTATTATCTGATACTCCGTCACCGTATGATGGAGCGTGTCCTAACTGTTGCCGCATTGACGGAAAAAATCAAGACCTGCCTGGAAGATACTTTTGATCCGGTTTGGGTGGAAGGTGAAATCTCAAACCTCCGCCGACCGGCATCGGGTCATATTTATTTCACCCTCAAGGATGACCGGGCTCAAATCCGGGCCGTCTGGTTCAAGCCTTTTCCCGGATCGGCTCGTGAGCGCGCCTTCGATATGGAGGAAGGCCTCGCAGTCATCTGCCGCGGACGAATCAGTGTCTATACGCCGCGAGGAGATTACCAGCTCCTCGTCGGCGCCGTTGAACCCAAGGGGCTTGGCGCTCTGCAGAAGGCATTTGAGCAGCTCAAGAGCCGTCTTGAGGCGGAAGGTCTTTTTGCCGAAACACACAAGAAAAAAATCCCTTTCCTGCCGTCCTGTATCGGGATCATCACCTCGCCGACCGGGTCTGTCATCCGCGACATCCTGCATGTCACAAAAAGGCGATTTCCTTCGATCCCATTGCTCATCGCCCCCGTGCGGGTTCAGGGAAGCGAGGCGCCTCCTGAAATCGTACGGGCCATCGAAAACATGACCACCGTCGGCAAAGCGGACGTCCTGATTCTCGCCAGGGGGGGCGGCTCCCTGGAAGACCTGGCCCCTTTCAACGATGAGCAGGTCGCACGAGCGATCTTCGCCTGTCCCATTCCCATTATTTCCGCTGTGGGTCATGAAACAGATTACACCATCGCTGATTTCACCGCCGATCTGCGGGCACCGACACCATCGGCTGCCGCCGAGTTGGCGGTCCCGCACCGGGAAGATCTCAAGGCGGCTCTGCACAGCCTGCGACACAGGCTTGTACAAAACCTCGTGCGACGGAAGGGCGAGATCGATCAGCAATGGAATCTTCTTCAGGAACGTCTGCGGAATCCCCGCCGCCATATTGACGACTTTCGCCTGACTCTGGACGACTGCCAGGAACGCCTGAAAACTCGCCTGCGCCTGCATCTTCGCAATCAGGCGACGCACATCGCCCATCTGGAAGTCCGCCTCACTCAGGCAAGTCCCGGAGAACGAAGTCGGCAGAGTCGTTTTATTCTTGAATCTTATCTGAAAAGTATGATAGCGGCTATAGAGCAGCGTGTCGACTCCTCCCGCCAGATCTTGCAAAAGGACATGGCCCTTCTCGAAAGCTTCAGCCCCCTCGCGGTACTGAATCGGGGTTACAGCATCACTTTCCGGTCCGCAACGAACGAAGTCATCCGGGATGTCCGGTGTGTCCACGACGGGGAAGAGGTGACCATTCGGCTGGCGAAGGGGCGCCTCACTGCCGCGGTCAAGGGACGTGAGGACCCGGGTTAGGTCATATTCAGAGGGGACTTGCGCGGTGATTCAAAGCGTACCCGCGCATGATCGATGATCGCAAAGGCTGACCTTCCGCAGAAAATGAGGGATTATGGGGAAAGACAAATTTGAGGACAATCTAAACCGGCTGGAGGAAATCGTCCGCAAGATGGAAAGCGGCGAATTATCCTTGGAGGAATCACTCAAAGCCTTTGAAGAGGGTATCAAATTGTCCCGCCTGTGCGGAAAAAAACTGGATGAAGCTGAGCGGCGGATCGAAACGCTCCTCCAGCAGGATGGAAAATTCGCCATACACCCTTTTCCCGAAGACGCGTGAAACGGCACGGACCAGCCGGCCGGAAACAGACGAAAAACCTTGATATATCAGGAATGCATACTGATGCATCTCGAAAGTTATTTGCTTGAGCACAGGCAAAAAGTCGACAAGGCCCTTGGGGATTTTCTGCCGCCCGAGCATGCTTATCCGCCGATTATTTTCAGGGCCGTCCGCTACAGTCTTTTCGCCGCGGGCAAGCGTATCCGTCCCATTCTTTGCATGGCCGCAGCGGAATGTCTGGGCGGCGATGCGGATGAGACCCTGCCAGTCGCCTGCGCCCTGGAAATGATCCACACCTACTCCCTGATCCATGACGATCTTCCCGCCATGGACAACGATGATTACAGGCGGGGCATTTTAACCAATCACAAGATCTTCGGCGAAAACATTGCAATTCTGGCCGGGGATGCCCTGCTGACGGAAGCCTTTCACCTCCTTTCCCGGCCGGATCTCCTGCGGACACTGGAAGCGGCCAAAAGGCTTGACCTGATTCACGATATCTCGCTCGCGGCCGGCTTCTTCGGCATGGTGGGCGGTCAGGTGGTGGATGTCCAGTCCGAAGGCAAAGCGGTCGATGAAACGGCCCTGCATTACATCCATTCCCGAAAAACCGGTGCCATGATCACGACATCGGTACGGTCCGGTGCGGTGCTGGCGGGTGGCAATCGGCAGGAGGTTGACGCCCTTGTCCGTTATGGAACGCAGGTCGGATTGGCTTTTCAAATTGCCGACGATATTCTTAATGTCGAAGGCGAGGAAAAGCGCTTGGGCAAACCTACGGGAACCGACCGGAAACTGGGCAAGGCCACGTATCCGGCCCTCTTCGGAATCGAAGCATCAAAGCAGAGGGGACAGCAACTGCTGGCGGATGCCCTCGAAGCGATCGGACCTTTTGGCGGGCGGGCGGAACCCCTGCGGCAGATCGCCAGGCATATCGTGGAACGTGATTATTAAAATGCCTTGACCGGTCGCCAACACCGGCGGCCATGATTATGATCGATTTAATATCAGCAAAAAGGAAACCAGATTAAAGATGAAACAGGAAAGGCAAACGGGAAAATCTCCCCAGGGTCAGCAGCAGGCCGTCCTGGACCTTGTCGAATCGCCGGAAGATCTGCGGCGGCTTGACCTGGAAGCTCTCGCGCAACTGGCGGGAGAAATCCGCGCCATGATTCTGGATACCGTAAGCCAAACCGGAGGGCATCTGGCATCCTCATTGGGAGCCGTCGAACTGACCCTGGCCCTGCATTATGTCTTTGACACGCCCACAGACAAGCTGATCTGGGATGTGGGGCATCAATGTTATGCCCACAAAATCATCACGGGACGCAAATCCCTGTTTCATACGCTAAGACAGAGGGGGGGCATCAGTGGCTTTCCGAAAAGGTCGGAAAGTGTCTACGATGTATTTGATGTGGGCCACAGCGGGACATCGATCTCCGCCGCGTCCGGCGTCGCCGAAGCCAGATGCCTGAAAAGGGAAACCTTCAGAGTCATCGCCGTCATCGGTGATGGCTCCATGACATCCGGCATGGCCTATGAAGGCATGAACTGGTCGGGAGATCGCAAAAAAAACCTGATCATCGTTCTCAATGACAACGAAATGTCCATTTCTCCCAACGTCGGTGCCATGTCCTCCTATTTGAATCGGGTCATGACCGGCCAGACTGTCATGAAACTGAAAGGAGAGATCAAGCATTTTCTGAAAACCATTCCCGCCGTCGGTCCGCAAATGCTTAAATTCACCGAGCATGCCGAAGAATCCCTGAAAATGTTCTTTATTCCCGGAGCCCTTTTTGAAGAACTGGGGTTTACCTATGTGGGCCCCCTGGAAGGACACCGCCTGGATCACCTGATCAAGAACCTGCAAAACGTCAAGGACCTGGAGGGCCCAATCCTGGTCCACGTCATCACCAAGAAAGGGAAAGGGTATTCCTTCGCTGAGCAGGAACCATTGAGGTTTCACAGTGCCGCCGCTTTCGACGTAAACACGGGAACGCCTTCCGTTTCGCTGGATCCGCGCCTGACATATACCCAGGTTTTCGGGGAAACCCTCATTCAGCTGGCGCAGGAGAACGAGAAAATCACCGCCATCACGGCCGCCATGTGTGAGGGGACCGGACTCGACCGTTTCGCCGCCCGGTATCCCGATAGATTCTTTGATGTCGGGATTGCCGAGCAGCACGGGGTAACTTTTGCCGCAGCGCTGGCTACGGAGGGCATCATCCCCGTGGTCGCCATTTACTCAACCTTTTTGCAACGGGCTTACGACCAGATCATTCACGATGTCTGCCTTCAAAATCTGCATGTCGTTTTTGCCCTGGATCGTGGGGGACTGGTTGGTGACGATGGCCCCACGCATCACGGCCTGTTCGATTATGCCTACCTGCGGTCGATTCCTCATATGACCGCCATGGCCCCCAAGGATGAAAATGAGCTCCGGCAGATGCTGAAAACGGCAATCGATGCCGAGGGTCCGATCTCCATCCGCTACCCCCGCGGCAAAGGTGCCGGCGTTACTCTGGAAGAAAGCCTGCAATCCGTTCCCATAGGCAAGGCCGAGCTTTTGCTGGAAGGTTCCGACCTGGCCATTGTGGCCATCGGAGCCACGGTACTGCCGGCGCTTGCGGCGGCGAAGGAACTCAGCAAGGAAGGCATCCGGGCCACCGTCATCAATGCCCGCTTTATCAAGCCCCTGGACAAAGAACTCATCTGCCGGGCGGCATCAACGTGCTGCCATCTCCTCACCGTGGAAGAAAACGTCATCATGGGAGGATTCGGGAGTGCTGTCCTGGAAATGCTTCATGAGCAGGGTGTTGAGCATGTCCGGGTGGCCAGACTCGGCATTCCGGACGAATTCGTCGAACAGGCCACGCAAACGGAACTCCGCGGGCTTTACGGCATTGACCAGAAGGGCATCATGAAGGCGGCAAGACTATTGACAGGGAAAGCGCCTTGAACGGAAAAGAAGTTAAATTCCGACTGGACCGGTTACTCGCTGACCGGGGACTAACGGCTTCCCGGGAACAGAGCCGGGCACTGATCATGGCGGGACGGGTCTTGGTCAACGGTCGCAAAATCGACAAGGCGGGGGCCCTTGTGCATGAAGGTGCGGACATTCGCCTCACGGGCGACCTCAACCCTTATGTTAGCCGAGGAGGCCTGAAGCTGCGGGGGGCTTTGGACACTTTCGGTATTGACGTGAGCCATTATGTCGTGCTTGACGTCGGCGCTTCGACAGGCGGTTTCACGGACTGCCTGCTCCAGGCGGGTGCAAAAAAAGTTTACGCCCTCGATGTGGGATACGGCCAGCTCGCCTGGAAACTTCGTTCGGATGAACGGGTCATCCCCATTGAACGGACCAATATCCGACATTTCGACGGAGCAGACCTCGCGGAAGCCGTCGATATGGCAACCATTGACGCTTCCTTTATATCTCTGAAGATGATCTTGCCCACCGTAGCCGGTTTGGTCAAGCCGGGCGGCATAATCGTTGCCCTGATAAAACCCCAGTTCGAAGTCGGACGCGGCTTGGTTGGCAAGGGTGGTGTCGTGTCGGATCCGGCTCTCCATGAGCGGGTTGTCGAGGACATCATCCTTTTTTGCCGGCAGTTGAACCTGGAAGAAATTGCAACGTGTGAGTCCCCGCTTCAGGGGCCAGCCGGAAACAGGGAATTTTTCGTTCAGGGCCGGAGGTCCCCTTCCCTCCCGGCGCCTGCCTCGCCCTCCTGAGGGAAAACGTGACCAATGACAATCAAACTGGCAAAAACGGCAGGATTTTGCATGGGGGTCAAGCGGGCAGTGGACATCGTTCTGGATATCGCCCAAAAGACCCACAACAGAAAAATTTATACCTACGGTCCCCTGATCCACAATCCACAGACCGTCGATCTGCTGAAAAAAAGGGGGATACAGCCTGTCAACCGCATTGAAGAAATTGACCCGTCCGGCAATGCCATTCTCATCATCCGGGCACATGGCATATCACCCCAGGAAAGGGACCAGATCCAGGGGAAAGGCGTGAAAATCATCGATGCAACCTGTCCGAAAGTCGCCCATGTCCAGTCGATCATCAAAAGGCATGCAGCCCGCGGCTATTCGATCATCATCATCGGCGATCGTGAACACCCCGAGGTAAACGGCCTGCTGGGCTATGCCGGCGAAAAAGGATTGGTTCTGTCCCACGAATCCGAGGTGGCCGGTCTTCCCGAAGGAAACTCCTTCTGCATTGTTGCACAAACGACACAGAGCATTGACGAGTACGAGTTGATTGTGGCTGCCATCCGCAAGCGTTTCCCCGATGCGGTCATCTTTGATACCATTTGCGATTCCACGGAACGCCGTCAATCCGAAGTCAAGGAACTGGCCGGCAACGCCGACGCCATGATCATTATCGGAGGCAGGAACAGCGCAAATACCCGCCGGCTTGCCAACCTCTCGGCACAGGAGGGGAAACCGACCTTTCATATCGAGACCGTCGAAGAGCTTTTCCACCACTCTTTGGCGCCATACCGGGATATTGGTGTTTCCGCCGGCGCGTCGACACCGAACTGGATTATCAACCGCGTGGTGGATGCCCTGACGGAAAGCCAGGAAGAGAGGAAAGGCCGTTTTGTCTTCCTGGCAAAGTTATGGGGCGCGGCAGTCAAGAACGGTCTTTTTCTCGCGTTCGGGGCGGGATGCATGGCCTATGCGGGCATGTTGATTCAGAGCCTGGCGCCGCAGCCGTCCGCCATTCTGGCCATGTCACTTTATGTCTTTGCCATGCATACCCTCAACCGTTTCATGGACCGGAAAGACAGCCCCATTATTGGTTCGTTCCGGGAAGAAACCTACCGGGCCCACGCAAAACGTTATATCGGATGGGCGGTCCTGTTCCTGGTGGGAGCGCTTCTGCTTGCCGCGACGATGGGAACAGCACCTTTTGCCCTGCTGCTCGCGATTTCGGTGCTGGGCATACTCTACAACACGCCGATTCTGAGGCGGCTCAAGGATCTGCCGGGATCGAAGAACATCTCCGTTGCCCTGGCCTGGGCGTGTGTCGGCGTCTTCCTGCCGGCACTGGCAACAGGCAAAGCTCTGGAGCCGGCACTGCCTGTCGCCTTCTTCTATATTTTCGCCATCGTCTTCATCAGGTCCTCCATGTCGGATTTGCTTGATATCCAAAGCGATCGCCTGATCGGCCGGGAAACTATCCCCGTCGTCATCGGAGAAAGGAGAACCCGACTGTTTTTAACCGCAATTGCCCTCCTGACAGGAGGCCTCCTGGTCCTCTCGTATTTACTCAACTGGACTTCAACCCTTGTCCTGGTCCTGGCCGCCTGTTTATTTTATATATTGATATGCTTCAAACTTTATGATAGAAGGTCGGGACTTTCGGGGGTCGTCCTCGAAGGGATTTTGGAAACCGTTTTCGTCATCGCCGGCGCAGCCTCTTTTCTCTGGGTTCTTGCCGCCCGGTTTGTAATCTGACATCAGGGAGATTCATCGATGTACAGGAAGCTGGGTTTTCTTTTGGCGATTGGGATGGTTTTGAGTCTTTTCGGCTGCGGGGGGCTACGCTACAATATGATGCTTCCGGAAGGGAAGACTTTCCATCCGCAGCGGATCATTGTCTTACCAGTCGCGATAGGTCCTTTCGCGGAAGCAGAGGGTATTATCGATCAGGCGATCGTCACCGGCCTGACACAAAAGAAATGGTATTCCCGTGTCGTATCCGAAGAGACCGCGGCAGCGGCCAGCCCGAAGCTCCGGGAGACCGTCACGGCTTATCTGGACAAGCTGGAAAAGCTGAATTACTCGGACCCCGTCCTGAGCCGGGAAATTGCCGTTTTATCCCAGGTTGATGCGTTGCTCATCGTAAGCCTGGATTATTGGAATTACATGCAGGATGCGGACACCAAGTTCGGCCGGGTCGGCCTCGGCATGAGGATGGTCAACGCCGAGACGGGTTCCCTGGCCTGGGAAGCGCGTCATCTTAAATCGGTCCGGTACCTGGTTATCAAACCCGATCTGTCCGATATTGCCATAAGTCTGACCAGAGAAATGGCGGGCTACATGCCCAGGTGATGATCAGACATCAATGATAAGGGAGGTTACTTCATGAAGGAAAGAGTACAGCAAGTCATCGATCAGATCAGACCCAGTCTGCAAGCGGATGGGGGTGATGTCGAACTGGTCGATATCACGGAGGATGGCGTAGTCAAGGTCCGCCTGACCGGCGCCTGCCATGGCTGCCCCATGTCGCAGATGACTTTGAAGATGGGGATTGAGAAATACATGAAAAAGCAGATCCCCGAAGTGAAGGAAGTGGTCGCTGAAACATGAAAGACCGGGGAATTATCGCCTCTGTTCCCTAAAATACTTAAATCAAGGAGAGAATTATGGCTTACGTAATTACCGATGATTGCATTTCCTGTGGCGCCTGCGAAGACGTCTGCCCCGTTGCCGCGATCAGCGAAGGAAGCGACAAGTACGTGATCGATGCGGCGAAGTGTACCGATTGCGGTGACTGTGCCGACAGCTGTCCCGTCGAAGCGATTGTTCCCGGAGACGGAAAGTAAACCGATCCACAAGACAGGGTAAGGGGAATCCTCTGCATGGCACTGAAGAGGTCATGGGGTTCCCCTTCTTTTTTTCCGCCTGATAAGCATATTCGATAATGGCATCGGGAAATACCCATGGCGCACTTTATTACCTTTGAGGGTGTTGAGGGCTCGGGCAAATCGACCCAAATCAAGCTGGCGGGTGAGTTTCTGAGCCGGGAGGGTATTCCCTGTCTGGTCACGGAAGAACCCGGCGGAACCCCTCTGGGACTGAAGATCAGGGAACTGTTGCTTCATCGCCATGACTTCTCCATCACATCCCTGTCGGAACTGCTTCTTTTTCAGGCCTCGCGTTGTCAGCATGTCGAGACCGTGATCCGGCCGGCCCTGGCAGAGGGGATTGTTGTTCTGTGCGACCGTTATACCGACGCCACGATCGCCTATCAGGGATTCGGCCGGGGTATCTCCAGGGAGCGGATCCACCTTCTTAATGACATTGCCACGGCGGCGCTGAAGCCGGAGCGAACCTTTCTTTTCGATCTTCCCGCCGCAACCGGCCTGACCCGTGCCAAGCAGCGAATGGACCTGCGGCAGGACCTGCCCAGGGAAGACCGCTTTGAGGAGGAGGCCCTCGCGTTTCACCAACAGGTCCGCAGCGGTTATCTGATTCTGGCCCGGGATGAACCGCAGCGCTTCACCGTCCTTGACGGAACCCGTTCGATCGAAGAGCTGCAGCAAGCAATCAGGGCCTCCCTGACAGGCTGGATCAAGGGTTGATCCATGTCCTTCCGAAGCATATACGGTCATGAAAAGCAAATCAGAGGCTTACGGGGAGCTCTGGAACAGAACCGGGTCCCCCATGCGTACCTTTTCTCGGGCATGCCCGGCATCGGTAAGAAAATCGTCGCCGCGGCTCTGGCCAAAAAGCTGAACTGCACGGGTGCCCCGGCGTCCGGAGATACGTGTGACGTCTGTGCCTCATGTCTGAAGATGGATCACGGAACCCATCCGGATCTCGTTTTCATTGAACCGGAAGGCCAGTTTATCCGGATCAAGGCGATTCGGGATCTCCAGGCACAGATGCAGTACAACCCTCTGGAAGGACGCTGCCGCGTCATCATCATCGATGATGCGGACAGGATGAATATCACGTCGGCCAACGCCCTCCTGAAAACGATCGAAGAACCGGCGGCAAGGAATCACCTGGTCCTCATTACGGGCAACCCCTCGGGCCTACCCAGAACCATTCTTTCACGCTGTCAGCAAGTCCGCTTTTCCCCTCTGCATCGCGACACCATTGCCGCCTGCCTGAAAACCCGTCACAGTCTGCCGGAGGGGGATGCCACGATGATTGCCGGAGCATCCGGCGGCAGCCTGGCACAGGCGCTTGAACTGGCCCGGGAAGGTTACAAGAACTTCCGGGATCGGACCCTGAATGACCTGATTGCCGTTCTGGACCATGACATCCCGACCATGCTCAGTTTTTCGGCGGATTTCGGCAAAGAACGGGATGAAGTGACAAAGCGCCTGAACATTCTACGCTCTTGTTTCCGTGATGCCCTCGTTTATCGGGAGACGGGAGAATCGGGAACGTTGATCAACTGTGACAGGCCGGACATCATTACAAACCTTGCTCGGCGGTTCAGCGGCAAAGACCTGCTGAACCACCTGCGCACAGTCGCCATGGCAGTCCAGGCCGTCGAGCAGAATGCCAATAAAGCGTTGACTTTGGAAGCAATGATGTTTAAACTCGCCCATTAACGGCGGCAGGAGGCATAGTTTTTTTGAAAAATGTTGTAGGGATTAAGTTCCGTAAAGAAGGAAAAATCTACTGGTTCGAATCCCCCTTACCCTCACTCAAGAAAGACACCCAGGTTATCGTGGAAACAGAAAACGGACTCGCTTTGGGTTCGGTCATCACGGACGTCAGGTCTGTCCCCGAGGAGGAATTGCCTGCGGATATGAAACCGGTCGTTCGCGAAGTTACAGAGGCAGACAATCCCGTCAAGGAAGAAAACAAACGTCTGGAAAAAAACGCCCGGAGCTACTGCGCGGATCGGATACAGGCAAGGGGTCTTCCCATGAAACTGATCGATGTGGAGTGCTTTTTCGACCGGAGCAAAATCGTCTTCTATTTTACGGCGGATAACCGGGTCGATTTCCGGGAATTGGTCAAAGACCTGGTTCAGAAATTCCGGATCAAAATCGAACTGCGCCAGATCGGCGCCCGTCAGGAAGCCCGTATAATCAAAGGGCTTGGCATCTGCGGCCGCGAGGTCTGCTGCGCCACTCTTTTGCACAACCTTGATCGTGTGACAGTCAAAATGGCTAAAGAACAGAACATGTCCCTCAATCCCGAGAAGATTTCCGGCCTCTGCGGACGTCTGATGTGCTGCCTTGCGTTTGAATACGACGCCTACCTGGATATGAAAAAGAATATGCCCAAGCCCGGCAAGACCATCGAGACGCCGGAAGGCAAAGGGAAAATGGTCCGCCAGGATGCTCCCCAGGGTGACTCGGCCGCCGCCGTCGAGAGTGGTAAGGAAATCCCGGGAAGAAGGACGAAAAAGAGAAAATAAAAACGGACTGCTCGCTTCCCCGCCTGTGCGGAAAGGATCAGAGACATGGACAAAGTATTTTACGTCACCACTCCCATCTATTACGTTAACGCGTCACCCCATATCGGACACGCCTATACGACCATCGTCGCCGACGTCATGGCCCGCTATTACCGCATGCACGGATACGGGACCTTTTTCCTGACAGGCACGGATGAGCATGGCGACAAGATCGCCGAAGCGGCGCGGAAGGCGGGTATCAGCCCGAAGGCCTACGCCGACGGCGTCAGCGCCCAGTTTCGGGCTCTCTGGCCTGAGCTGTCCGTCAGCAACGATCATTTTATCCGGACAACCGACGAACACCATATGGAAACCGTATCGGCCATCCTGCAAAAGGTTCATGACCAGGGGGACATCTACTTCGGCAGTTACGAAGGCTATTACTGCGTCGGGTGCGAGCGGTTCTACATGGAGAAGGAACTCGTGGACGGCAAGTGTCCCGATCACCAGACGGAACCCGAATTCCGCAAGGAAAGCAACTACTTCTTCCGCATGAGCAAATACCAGGACTGGCTGATTCATTATATCCAGGACCATCCCGATTTCATCCGGCCCGAACGATACCGGAATGAAGCCCTGGCCTTTCTCCGGGACCCTCTGGAAGACCTTTGCATTTCCCGTCCGAAGAGCCGCCTGGCTTGGGGGATCACACTTCCCTTTGACGAAAACTACGTCACCTATGTCTGGTTTGACGCCCTCATCAACTATGTTTCCGGTATCGGCTATCCCGACGGGGACAACTTTAGCCGTTTCTGGCCTGCGGCCCAGCACCTGATCGCGAAAGACATTCTCAAGCCCCATGGCATCTACTGGCCCACCATGCTCAAAGCCGCCGGTATCGAACCTTACCAACACCTGAATGTCCACGGTTACTGGAATGTCGATCAGAGCAAGATGTCGAAAAGTCTGGGGAATGTGGTCAAACCCCTGGATCTCAAGGACAAATACGGACTCGACGCCTTCCGTTATTTTCTGCTCCGGGATATGGTGTTCGGCCTCGATTCCAGTTTCAGCGAGGAGAGTTTTGTCCAGCGAACCAACGCCGACCTGGCCAACGATCTCGGCAACCTGGTCAGCCGGGTCATCGCCATGACGGTGAAATATTTCAACGGCAGGGTGCCTGCCGCCGGACGGGCGGAAACAATCGATAAGGTTCTGACGGAAACCGCAGAGCGCGCAATCCGGGAATCGGCCGC
>CAYPKE010000035.1:0-18334 GCA_964411235.1 uncultured Syntrophales bacterium | reverse complement strand
CTGTAGGACAGATAGGTGAAATTCAGCCCTCTTTCCGGCGGATAGAAGGCGGGGTGATGATATTCGATCCAGATATAACTCTGGGCGGGCAGATGAGTTTCCATCCACCTTTGCATGATCTGACGGGTGTCGGGGACCATGTAGTGAAGAACGGTGGCGGTTTTGTATATGGGCCAAATACTCAGAATGCCTGCCAGGGCGATTGCAACCGGCAGCAGCAAGCGTTTTGACGGGACCAGGTGGACCAGGCGGTGCAGGGCGATGGTTGCCGCCAGCAGGTACGGGCCGACAAGGGGAAGAATATAACGATCCGGTGACGGCAGAACCAAATAGGCCCATTCAACGGTGAAATAATACGGAAGAATGATCGCCATGACGAGGAGATCCTTTGGCTGTCTGCGCAGGGCCATGATCGCAAGGCCCGCCGGGATGAAAGCGAAAAGGATCGGTCCTGTTGCGGGAAGGACGGAGTATCGAAAGTGATAGAGGAAAAACATATCCCTTCCTGATACCTTGATGCCTTCATGGCCCGCAACCATAACATGATGCACTTCGGCAAAAAATCCTTTGATGATGCTGGGTAAGTCATAGAAAACCAGGGGAAAGCTGATACATGTTCCGATGAAGGCTCCCAGGGCAAAAAACAAGGCAGCCTTGCCGGCGGGTACCGATTGCTCCGCCTGAACGGATCGGCGATGGGCCATGACATGCGCCAGGAGCGCCGGCAGAGCCAGAAAGCACCCCGGATACTTGGCGCCAAAGGCCAGCACCAGAACAACCCCCGTTGCCCCATACAGAATCGGCGTCGGCCGCTCATAGAGTTTGACGGACAGCCAAAGGCCGACAAGGAAAAGGCTGCCGAGCAGCATGTCCGGGACCCCGTATTTGGACGTCACCACCGTTAACGGCAGCACCGCGAAGAGCAACGCTGCCAGCAGGGCTAAACGCCGGTCGACAAAGTGAAGGGCGAGAAGGTAGAGGAAGATCACGGCGACGACGCCGGACATTACGCTAAAAAGCCGGAGGGCCAGCACCACTTCCTGATCGGAGGCAAGCGATTTGGCCTGGAAGGCAAGGTAGATCTTGAGCCCGGCGAATGCAAGGTTTTTCAGGAGGGGCGGATGGTTATAGTTGAGCATTTCCGCATTCCCTTGCAGCATATGCTGTGTGCTCCTGATGGGACCGGTCTCATCAACGTGCAGGAAGTTGGGCAAGCCGAAATCGACATGCAGCAGGCGAAGGCCCAGACTGATCACGACGATGCTGATAAGCACCATAGCCAGGAGGCCGGGTTTCCGGTTTATTTCTTCCTGCATGCCTTCGGGGAAAGACATTTTGGGGGTTTGTTTTCTGCTCAATTCAGATGCTCAGTCTCTTAAACAGGCGTTCCGGAAGGAAGCGGACAATAATCATGACCCATTTCCATATCCACTTGGTATAGAGAATATCCCGTCCTTTTTTTTGCCCCTGAAAAATGTCCTGGGCCACCTTGTTCGGCTGGGCCGTCAAGAGAGGGGGTAACGGCATGCCTTGCGTCATTTTCGTTTCAACAAATCCGGGCTTGACGGTCATGACGGTCACGCCGGCCTTATGCAGTCGGTTTCTGAGGCCGGAGAGATATGCCGTTAACCCTGCTTTTGCAGCGCCATAGATATAATTGCTTTTTCTGCCCCGATCACCGGCAACGGAACTGATGCAGATGATGAAACCGCTTTGGCGTGCTTCAAAGTCCCGGGCGACGATGTTGAGGAAGCTGACCAATCCGGTGAAATTGGAATCGATAATCTTCCGGCATTCGTCGAAATCATGCTGCGCCTTCTCCTGATGACCCAGGTATCCCACCGCACAGATCACACCGACCGGTTTCTCCGGAAACGATGCATAGCATGCTTCGTGTGACAGGTATTCAAGAACATCCAGTTCGATGCACTGAATATGACGATGATAGCGGATACGCAGATCAGCGGCGAAGGCTTCCAACTCCGAAGCGCATCTGGCCGCCAGGTAAAGGTCATACCCTTGCCGGGCATATAATGCCGCCGTAGCCCGTGCAATATCACTCCTTGCTCCCAGGATCAATACATGGTTCATCTAGATTCCCAATCTTCTGGACTGAAGAGAATTGAATTTCTCCGTCATGTCATACCTGCGCCGCAGGTCTCTAAATTGACTTATAGCCGGGTATCCCCGTTCGAAGCATTCGGGTCTGACCCTGACATCCTTGGTCAGATAGAAACGGCCGCCATGTTCGAGAACGAGACGGTCAAGTTCTTCAAGCAGAGGAAACAACCCCGGTTCGATCTTGAAGTCGAGCGCCAGGGTATACCCTTCCAGGGGGAAGGACAGCCAGCAGGCGTTTCCCTTTCCAAAAAGCTTCAACACGGCAAGAAAGGACCCTTTCCCTGATGCGGCGATGCGTGCAAGAATGCGCTGAAGCCCTTCATAACTTTTTTCCCGGGGCAGGACGAACTGGTATTGGGTGAAACCTCGCCTGCCGTAGATGCGATTCCAGTTGCCAATCGCGTCGAGGGGATAGAAAAACTGTTCGATCGTGACTTTTTTGCGCGAGAGTCCCTCCGGGGCTTTGCCATAATAAAGCGTGTTGAAGGCTTTGACGGTATAATGATTTAACACGAAAGACGGCAGTTCGACAGGGACGGAAGGGCCGCTTCCGGTTTCATACGAAAGATTCCCGTCAGTGGCATGATCACCAGCCATGAGAAGGCTCCGGCCCAGATTCTCTCCTTTTGCCAGACAATCAATCCAGGCGACGGAATAGGGAAAATCCCGGTAATGCTCGAAGGCCTCGAACGTTTCGCGAAGATTCACGGTTTTCACCATGACCTGATCGATCATGGAGGAATGAATCGGTTGCAGCCTGAACCGTGCGTCCAGAATGACGCCGGTCAGCCCCATCCCGCCGCAGGTTGCCAGGAACAAATCCCGGTTTTCATGGGGAGAACAGGAAACGATCTGTCCATCCGGCAGCATGAGGTGAAAATCAATCAGGTGATCACTGAAGGCTCCGGCAACATGATGATTTTTTCCGTGCACGTCACTGGCTATAGCGCCTCCGACGGTGATGTACTTCGTGCCGGGCGTTACCGGAAGGAACCAGCCCTGGGGTAGAAAAACGTGCAGGATTTCCTCAAGAAGGACACCGGCTTGACAATGGAGCAATCCGGTTTGGTCATTGAAGTCCAAAAAATAGTTGTAAGGCTTGAGAGCGATAAGATGGTCGCTTAAGGCGCTGTCTCCATAGCTCCGGCCGTTTCCGTAAGGGATGAGGTTTTTGTGGCGCTGAATGATTTCCCTCAGGGCTTGTGGATGGTCGAATGAATGCAGCGTGCAGGCACAGCGAGGGTAATTCCCCCAGCAGGCAAGCTTTTTCTTTCTCACCGGGTGCGAACTCATAGGTACATGATCCAGACAAAGGAGGCGATCCAGGCGAGGATCGTCACCTGAATAAAGCGATCCTTCAGGATGATCTGGGTCGGCGAGCCGCTGTTTTTCTCTACGAGGGAGATTTGCAGGTAGCGGAGAACGCCGAGAATGACAAAGACGGCTGTCAGGTAGAGTTGATCGCTGTGCATTTTTTCGATGGCGTAGGCGGATGTGGTATAGAAAAGATAGGACACGATGACGACGGAAGCCATGATCGTCATGGTACTGTCCAGAAACCGGATGTTATACCCATCAATGGCCTTCCGGGGTTTCGTCCCGGTGTCCAGATAAAGCAGGACGTCGTCCCGGCGCTTGGCCAGGGCCATGAAAAGAGCGAGGAGGAAGGTGATAACGATAATCCACATGGTAAGCGTAATCCCCGTGACGACGGCGCCGACATAAAGACGCAGAACAAATCCCAGGGCAATGATAGTCACATCGATGATGGCGACATGCCTTAGATAGAAACTGTACACGATGTTCAGAAAGACATAGAGGGCCAGAATAGAGGCCGCTTGCAGGGAACAGGCTGCCATCAAGAGACCGCCGGCGGCAAACAGGCAACCCATCATGATCAAAGCGGCGGTCTTGCCGACGGTTCCGGCTGCCAGGGGCCGATCCTTCTTCTGCGGATGAGCCCGATCTTCCGCCGCATCGTGACAGTCATTCAGAATGTAATTTCCGCTGGCGGCCAGAGAAAAGGCGACGAAAGCTATGAAGGCGTTAATGAAAAGATCAAGCTGGGTTATCTGGAACGCGAAAAAGAGGGGAAGGAAGATAAAAGCATTCTTGATGTATTCGTAAGGACGCAACAACAAAATGATATTTTTCATTACGCTTGTCCAAAGAAGTTTGTCGCGGAATCTTGCACAGCGGGCCTGAAGGAGAATCACAGGAGCCGCTGTCAATGGCCTTCTATTGAAGAAGGCCTTAGCATATTTGGCGATCCGAGACAATCATTCATTCCTGAACCAGCAATGCATGACCGGGTCGGAATCGTCCCGATCGTTATTCCCTCCTTGACAAAAGGGAGAGTGAGGTTTTAGCTTTTCATAAAAAGAATTGATTATAGAAGCAGTAGCGCCATATCCATGTACAGCGTTTCCCAAAAATAAAATAGGCAGACCGCACGAAGAGGACTTGCCCTTTGCGCACCGTGATTCTTTTCCAATCGCATCTTGTTTCCCCTCCCATTATTGAAGAATTTGCAAAAATTCGTGTTGCGGGTTCAGGGTGGGGGGAAACGGTTTTCTTATATCACCAAAAATCTGAGAATATTCCTTCCTCACTCGGAGAGCTTGATTATTATGCTTTTACCGATGAAAGTTTGAATGCGCTGCATTATCCCATGATCGGAGCAAAGCTGGTGCCCGGTCATGCCCAGTTTCCGCTGCTGCAGTTCTTCCGGGAGAGGGCAGATTACGATTACTATTGGTTTGTCGAGTATGATGTTCGTTTCTCAGGAGACTGGCGGTTTTTTTTCGATACCTTTGCCGCGAATCAGGCGGACTTCCTGACCTGCAACATCCGCAGTTATGAGGAAGAGCCCGATTGGTGGTGGTGGGCGCTCCATCACCCCCGGAAGGCTATCCCCGCTTTTGCAAGGCTTCACTCATTCAATACGGTTTACCGTTTGTCACGATCGGCCCTGGATTTTCTGCATCAGTCGTTGTTGTCCGGATGGTGCGGGCATCACGAAGTCATGATGGCGACAGTGCTTTATGAAAGCGGATTCAGGATTGAGGATATCGGAGGGCGGGGCCGTTTTACGCCTCCCGGCCGGGAGGGCCTTTTTTATACCAGTTCCGCGACTAACCGGCGCGGGCTCCTCAAATCCGGAACCATGAGGTTCCGTCCATCTTTCTGGAAAGTCGGTCCTGAAAAGAATAAACTGTATCATCCGGTGAAACCGTTATCGCTGATATGGCGAAACAAGATCGATTACTTAATGGCTATCGATTGGCCCTTGATCAAAAGACGTTTTTCCTCCAAACGTTTTCCATGAAGCGCGGTTGATGTAAACAAATCATCTGAAGCAGAGATGGAAACCTTCAATGCGTCGTATTTGAAGCTTTACAGGACCGGCATGCTGCAGAAACGTGCCGAAGCTTTTGTCGAGGCGCTGCGCGCCTGCCGACTCTGTCCCCGCCGCTGCGGGGTGAATCGCCTGGCCGGGGAATGCGGCCTCTGCCGGACGGGACGAGCAGCCAGGGTCGCAAGCTTTCAGAGCCATTTCGGGGAGGAATTCCCGCTGGTCGGAAGCGGCGGGTCGGGAACGATTTTCTTCAGTTTCTGCAATCTACTCTGCAGTTTCTGTCAGAATTACGAAATCAGTCATCGCATGGAGGGGGCGCTGGTCGACAAGGAAGAGCTGGCCTCCATCATGCTCAGTCTGCAGGAACGGGGATGCCACAACATCAACCTGGTGAGCCCTACACATGTCGTCCCCCAGATTGTGGAGGCGCTGATACCGGCTGTTGAGCAGGGGTTGCGTGTTCCGATCGTTTACAATACGGGGAGCTATGATTCCTTGGACACCTTGCGGCATCTCTCCGGAGTTGTGGATATCTACATGCCCGATTTCAAGTTCTGGGACAACGATTTGGGCGAACGGTTTTGCCGGGTATCCGATTACCGGCAATGCGCCGCACGAGCCATCCGGGAGATGCACCGCCAGGTGGGAGATCTGGATATCGGTCCGGACGGCCTGGCCCGGCGGGGACTGCTGGTCAGGCACCTGGTCATGCCGGGAGGTATAGCCGGAACGGCGGAGATCATGCATTTCTTGGCGGAACAGATTTCGACGGACACGTATGTCAACATCATGGCCCAGTATCATCCGGCGGGGGAGGCGATGAAGGATCCCCCGCTTAACCGGTGGATTACACGCGATGAATTCGCAATGGCAATCGCCTCTGCCGTGCAGGCCGGCCTGCGACGACTGGATCACGTTGCGCCTGGATAAGGTCCTTGCAGTCGAAACCGGATTTCATTTCATGCGATCTGCTTGAACATTCGGTGGGAGAATGGTATGAACTCAGCCATGCAGTGCGTCGGACTGCTTGAGGACGCTGTGGGTAAAGGGCGACGGCCTGTGCGCAAAGGGAGCAACGTTCATTTGCCGCCGGGCGTTACGAGGTCGAGCAGAAAAAAATCGGGAAAGCGATCGTAGGCTGACGATGAATGATTCTGAAACTAGTTTTCTGGTGGTTGTGTTCGCTTCAACGACATATGTTTTAAAAGCGGAAAAAATTTTGAAAAATATCGGTGTACCATACAAGCTCATTCCCGTGCCCCGCCACATCAGTTCGGATTGCGGTGTCTGTATCCGGTTCATGAAGCAGGATCTCGAGAAGGTGGAACAGGCACTGCAGGACAAAGCGGAGATAATCGGAATTATCCCCGTCTGAGTCATTACACACCCCCCTCCCCCAAAAAAGAAGGATATTGGCTGTCCGGATCACTTGGACAAGGATGATTCATTGTTTGATGCTGCCTTTCGTCTGAGCCGGGCGCGACTTACCAATCCGTTGCGGGCGGAGAACGCCCGGGGAACCAGCGCATGCGGGGCGCTCGGAGGTCCCTTCTTCGCTTGACACTGTGTGTAAAATACACTAGCTTACACTTCCGTTTTTGTGGGGGAAGGAAGGTTCGGTTATGGCAACGAAGAAGGAACGCAGGTCGGCGGAAACAAAAGGCAAGAAGATCAAAAAGGGGAAACGCATCGCGATCTTATCCGTTATCGGGGTGGCCGTTTTTGGATTCCTGGTGTTTTTCTTCGTGACTGTTTTCAATATGGTCTACCCTCCCGTGAGCGGTAGAGAGGGGGGGCAGGCAAGGAAGGAAAGGCAGGAGGTCATCCTCTATTTTTCCGACCAGAATGAGCTTTTTCTGGTGGCGGAAAAACGCTTCATTCCCAAGGAGAAAACGGAAGATGTGCTCGCCCGAGAGCTTGTCAAGGCGCTGATCGAGGGGAGCAAAACGGGTCAAGTCAGTACTTTGCCGGCCACGGCTGCGGTGAAGCAGGTTAAGATCGGCCCTGACAAGACTGCGTATGTCAATTTCAATCGGGCTTTTATCCAGGACCATCCCGGCGGGACAACCGGAGAAATTGCAACAATCTATTCCCTGACCAATACGCTGGTGCGCAATATCCCCTCCATTCAGAGCGTTCGGATACACGTCGAAGACCAGCCCATTCAATCGATCAAGGGGCATGTTTCTACCGAAGGAAGCTTTCGTCTCAACAGGGAAATCATTGTCGAAGGCTCAAGAGATCTCTGAGTCCTCGGCACCAAAGGCAAAACCATGGCTTCCAAAACAAGATTGTCCAGAATCCGTAACATCGGCATCATTGCCCACATTGATGCCGGGAAAACAACGGTTTCCGAGCGGATACTTTTCTACACCGGCAAATCCTACAAGATGGGGGAAGTCCATGACGGGGAAGCCGTCATGGACTGGATGCCCCAGGAGCAGGAACGGGGCATTACCATCATGTCGGCGGTGACCAGCTGCGAATGGAATCAGCACGAAATCCATTTGATCGATACGCCGGGCCATGTTGATTTTACGATGGAGGTGGAGCGGAGCCTCCGGGTCCTGGACGGCGCGGTGGTGGTTTTTTGTGCCGTTGGCGGCGTAGAGCCCCAGTCGGAGACGGTCTGGCATCAGGCCGATAAATACGGCGTGCCCAAGATTGCCTTCATTAACAAAATGGACCGGATCGGAGCCGATTACTGGGGCGCCCAACGCATGATGCGGGAGCGGTTCCAATCGGTGCCGCTGGCGATCCAAATCCCCCTGGGGCAGGAAGACCGCTTTGAAGGTGTGATCGACCTGATTCGCAGGGAAGTTCTGCGCTGGGAGGACCGGACTTTGGGAGTGTCCTATCGCACCGATGAAGTTCCGGATGACTTGAAGGAGGAGGTGGAGCGCCGCCGCGAAGAAATGATCGAAATCCTGGCGGAGATGGATGATGACATTGCGGATCGCTATTTGGAAGGATTGGCGATTTCCGAAGGGGAAATTATGGATGCCGTCCGGAAGGCAACCCTTGCTCTGAAAGTGGTGCCGGTTCTCTGCGGCACCGCGCTCCGGAACAAGGGGATTCAACCGGTCCTGGACGCCGTGGTACGCTACTTGCCATCTCCCGAGGATGTGCCTCCCGTCAAAGGCCATCATCCCCAGACGAATGAAGAAGAGACCCGTTTAAGCAGTGAAAAGGAGCCGCTGGCGGCGCTGGCCTTCAAAGTGATGATGGATGAGGGCCGGAAGCTGACCTTCCTGCGGATCTATGCCGGGCGCATCCAGGTCAACGAGGACGTCTACAATGTGATTAAAAAGAAAAAGGAGAAACTCTCCCGCATTCTCAAGATGCATGCGAACAAGCGGGAGCGGATCGATCAGGCCGCCGCAGGGGACATTATTGTCGTGATGGGGTTGAAGGAAACCACGACAGGGGATACCTTGTGCGATGAGGCGCATCCCATCGTCCTGGAGAAGATTGAATTCTATGAACCCGTCATCAGCCAGGCCATTGAGGCCAAAACGCCGGCGGACCAGGAAAAGTTGACGGCGGCCCTTGCAAAACTTCTGGAAGAAGATCCGACGTTGCGTGTCAAGTATGACGACGATACCGCACAGACGATCATTGCCGGGATGGGGGAGTTGCATTTGGAAATTCTGCTCGACCGGTTGACCCGGGAATTCAATACCCATGTCAACGTGGGGCGTCCGCGTGTGGTTTACCGCGAAACTATCCAGAAGCGTGTGGAGGTGGACGGGCAGTTTGACCGGGAATTGGGAGACAAAAGACATTACGGCCATGTGCGCCTGCGTTTGACGCCGCTGGAACGGGGACGTGGGTTGGAAGTGGCCTGGAGCGCCGATAAAGCCGTCATCCCCGAAGAGTGCCGAGGGATGGTTGAAGCGGGTATACAGGAATCCGCCTCTAGCGGGGTCCTGGGCGGTTACCCCGTTGTGGATATCAGGGTGGACGTGATCGGTGGTTCAATCCGGGAAGGAGAATCGACGCCCGTCGGATATAAAATCGCTGCCTCCACGGCCTTCAAGGAGGGCTGCACCCTCGCGGATCCGGTTTTGCTGGAACCCATCATGATGGTGGACATCGTCACGCCGGCCGATTTCATGGGCGATGTCATTGGTGACATCAACGCGCGCCATGGAGAGGTACAGTCCATCGCGCAGAAGGGGCCTCTCAGTGAGATAAGGTGTCGTGTGCCCCTGAAAGCCCTGTTCGGGTATTCAACGGATCTCCGGTCAGCCACCCAAGGGCGTGCCGTATTTTCGATGCAGTTTCTGGCCTATGACCGCGGCTGATTGCCGGAAGCGGACCGGAAAACCTTTATGAGGGGATATGATTCATGGAAGATGAGAGGGAAAGGGAAGAGATGATGGTGCCACCCCCCATGCTCGACAAAGACAAGCTTCTCCAAAGCATTTTCCGAATCAGCACCTTCGTCACCGAATCAAGAAATCTGAACGAAATTCTCAAAAAAATTCTCGATGAAGTCGTCGATACCATCGGATTCAGCATCGGCATTATCCGCCTTTTCGATGAGTCAAAACAGTATCTGGAAACCCAGGTGGTAAAAAATTACAGTCCCGAGGAAGCGGAAAGAGCCTTTTCCGTCGCCATTGATGTCGCACGGCACGATTGTGTCGCCGCCAAGGTCGCCACGTCCGGGGAACCCATGGCGATCGAGGACGCCACCATGGACAGTCGCATCACGGAAACGGACCGTATGCTGGCAAAGGTTTACAGCAGTGGCTCCATGATCTGTGCTCCCCTCAAAATCGGAGACGAAATTATCGGGACCATGGCGGCATCCTGCCAGCAGACGACAAAATTTTATCCCGAGGAAATCAATCTGTTTCTGACTTTCGCCAATCAAATGGGGATCATCATCCACAATGCCCGGCTTTTTGAGGAAAACGCCGAAAAAATAAGACAATTGATGATTCTACAGAAGGCGGTTTCCGAGATGAACGCCCGGCATTCACTGGACAACAACATTCTTAAAATCTTGACGAGAAGCTCCTGTGAGATTGCGCGTTGCGACAAGGTCATGGTGTATTTTCTGGATATGGAGAAAAACAGAAGCCTGGTGACGTTCGGAGAAGAAATCTACATTGATGAAAAGAAAACTTACAAACAGCAGATAGCCAAGAGCATCATCCAGGAAGCCCTGGAGGCCAACAGCATCAAAACCAGCAGGGCATCGGCGCCTTATTTTCAGCCGATATTCTCCGGATTTGAATCCGAGATCGCGTTTCCCTTTAATGTCAAGGATAAGTTCAGGGGCGTGCTGTATCTCGCCAAAGAAAGAGGTCCCTTTTCGCCTGATCAAATCCAGGTGCTTGACATTCTCGCCCAGGACGCCGCAACCTCTTACGATAATGCCATCATGCATTCAATGCTTTCCCTTGAAGCTCAATCACTGAAGACGGAAGTGGAAATACTTAAGGAAAGAGAAGAAATTCTCCAGGGATTCCACAACATCCTCGGTGAGTCGGAGAAGATGCAGAAGGTTTTTCGTGTGATCGAAGAAATTGCCGGTCATGACACGAGCGTTCTGGTTCAGGGCGAAAGCGGCACGGGTAAGGAATTGATCGCACGGGCGCTTCACAAGCAGAGCAACCGCAGCGACAAGCGGTTCATCGATATCAACTGCGCGGCCATTCCGGGAACGCTGCTCGAAAGCGAGCTGTTCGGCTATGAAGCCGGAGCCTTTACGGATGCGAAGAAAAGGAAAACGGGTCTTTTGGAGGCGGCCAACGGCGGGACTCTGCTGCTTGATGAAATCGGCGAAATGAGCATCCATCTTCAGGCGAAGTTTCTGCGCATGCTCGAAGACGGCTACATCCGGAGATTGGGTGGAACAGACAATATCCCGATCGATATTCGTTTCATCTTTTCGACCAACCGGGATCTTAACCGTATGATCTCCGAAGGGACCTTCAGGGAGGACCTGTATTACCGTATCAGTGTGGTGCCCTTGCGTATGCCGTCTCTGCGGGAAAGGGGAGAGGATATTCTGTTGCTGGCCCGATTCTATATGGACGAATTCAATAAGAAATTCCAGAAACAGGTGCCGGGATTCCGCAAGGATGCCGAGGCGGTTTTGCTATCCTACGCCTGGCCCGGAAATGTCCGGGAATTGAAAAACCTGATGGAAAGGGTGATGATTCTGCAGAAGCCGAACGCCCTGATCGTTCCCGACAATCTGCCGTCAGAGTTACGTGCCAGCGTCGGGCAGCCACTCGGCCGCAATCTTCTTTCGGGCATTTCGCAAATGGATCTGTTCTCGCCCGGGGAAATCGACGTTCTGGGTTATGAGACGGTAATGGAGAGAATAACCAATGATATCAAAGAGAAGATCATTTCCCAGGCGCTCAGCAAAACCAGGGGCAATCAAACCAAGGCTGCAAAACTCCTGGGCATTTCCCGATTCAAATTAATACGCGAGCAGAAACGGTTTCGAGACACGTCCTCCTGAAATCGGCCCGGTATAGTGCGGGTTGCGAACAAATGTGCGGTATTCGCCCATTCCGGCTGAATCTCTTTGCTGATGTACCACCAACCCTGCCGAAGCAAACAGGATGTTCGTATCCTGCACAAATTTGACTGCTTGTCCTTTCTTGACGTCATGTCGTTCCGGAGGCGGTGTTGTTCACGGTTGCCCACAAACAGGACCGGGATAATGTCTAAAATCATGATATAATTAATAAAATAAAAAAATAAGATTCGGCCGGACTTTGTGCTTCCCCGCCAATGTGTATATTGGCATTTTCATTGCAAATAAATATCGGTTCAATACAGGGAAGTTTCTTTCGGCAAAGCGAATTGCCTCCTTCGATCTGCCGATGTACTGATGAGAGAAAAAGGTGGACGGTTTTTCAACTCTCCTTTCCGTCCACCACCCCCCTGAGATTATCCGGAATGGAATCGGTCCCCCGTTCCCTTTCGGTTTTTCATACAGGTGGATGGTTAGTTGGGTTCCTCCTCTGCCATCCACCTTTTTTTGTCATCCATTTCGCCCACATCCCTCAGGAAGGCTTTGAAATTTCCTCCGCAGCCTCTTCTTCCATTGCCCAGCGTTTCAGTATCGCCTGCCCCTGACGTTTTTTTCTTACATAACCGCTGATGAAAAGTGCCGTGGCAATGAACCAAATGGTGCTGGCGCTTGTAAGGATAGGGAGCCACGAGATTCGAAGCTTCAGAAAAAGCAACCACTGATTTTCGAGTTCATTCAGGGATAAGCCTGTCGCCCTTCGCAGGGATCCTGTAACATCGCCATGAGTGCTGAAATCCAGAATCAAGCGGTGAAAGGCCTCCCGGCCCATCTGGTTGATCAGAAACGAAATGAACATGAAACTTTGCGCATAAGCAAGTTGTGCCCGGTCATCTTCGAAGGGGAAAGAGGCAGTCAATTGGTCCAGGGGGATCAGGGTGCCCGTCAGGATTCCTTTGATGAGGACCGACGTTCGGGAAAAATTCCATTCACGGGATTGATACATCGCCAGACCTTCATTGAGCCACAGGGGGATCTTTTGGTCGGGCAGGGCGCGGCTGAGTGCGATATGGCTGAACTCATGGGTGAAGAGTTGTTTCACGTCGGAACGACCGCCTCGGACGGCGCGGGGGGAGCGCAAAATGATCAGGTTGGGTTGAGGATAGGCGACACCGGCAGCCCACAGGGGAACGGGAGCGCCTGCGGGTTGTAGCTTTTGGAAGGATTCGACGGTCGGCGCGATAAAAACGAGGGTCTTCCCCGCAACATTCTTTCCGATGTCTGCAATGATCCGACTTCGGATTTCTTCGATCTCAAGGGACAGCACATCGGCGATTTTCCTGTCCTGCGGTGTATAGCGCAGGATGAAATTTTCTGTGTGCCGGGTGGAAAAACCCTCCGCTGATGCAGTGGACAAGGAAAAGCCACTGAGGCAAAGAAGCAAGAAAAGAAAAAAGGCAGGTAGCATGCTACGGCACCCCTTTCCGTGATTCGGTACCTTCTTCCCGACGGACACCTGATCATTCCGGCAGCAACGCCCGAAAAACCGGTCACGTGCCTTTCCGCCGGTTTGGCCCTGAAGACATCATCTCATCATTTCAATTTTTCCAGCTCTTCGATCAGGGCATCAAGGGGCGGTCTCATATTGATGTTGTGGACATCGATATAGCGGATGATGCCCTGCTTGTCGATGACAAAGAGGGCTCGCTCCGACATGCCGTCCGAACGGAGAATGCCGTAGGTGTTCGCAACCTTGCCATGGGGCCAGAAATCCGAAAGCACAGGGAACCAGAGTTCCCCCATCTGGGCGGTCCAAGCATGTAGGGTGGGGATGTTGTCCACCGTGATGCCGAGGAGGATCGCATCGTGTTCCTCGAAAAGGTCCCAAATGATATTGTAACCCGGCCACTGGTCGGAACAGACCGGGGTCCAGGCTGCGGGAACAAAAGACAGCACAACGTTCTTCCTGCCCCGGTATTGGCTCAGGGTGATCCTTTCCCCGGAAACCGAAGGCAGTGTGAAATTCGGCGCCCTGCTGCCGACCTTGACCTTGAGAACGCTGTCGACCGGTCTTTTCAAACCAGGATTGTAGATGTTATTCTTATAAACCTCGGAAAGGCCGGAGGCGTTTCCCGGCCAAAGCAGCATCAGCGTGGCCCAGAAAACAATTCCCGGAATGAAGCCGGCATTTTTTTTCATGATCCGAACTCCTATTTGAGATCCATTAATTTAATGAAATCGGTTAAAAATTGATCGGCATCGCCCAGCACGCCAAGTTTGGAGTAGATAACGCGGGTTGTTCCGTCTTCATTGAGTTTCACACCGATGAAATAGGGCGTTCTCACCTCTCCGATCTGCTTGTGAATGACATAATCCCCATCCGGGAAAAGGGGGAAAGGAACCTTGTACCTCGTTTTGAATGTTCTAACCTCGAAAACCGTATTCCCCGCACCGATCCCGATTACCTTCAGTCTGTCACGGAGTTTCGGACTGGCCTGAATTTTGGTGTAGAGTTCATTCACATGGGGCGCATCTCCCTGGCAGTAGGGACAGTACATACTGAAAATCTGGATCAGGACATAGGACGCCTTGATTTCGGGAATCTTGAACGACCGGCCCCAACCCCAGCCCAGATAGTCCTTTTCAGCGCTGTCTGTCGGGGCAACGAGGGTAATGTCCGGCAGTTGGTCCCCCACCCGGGGCGGGGCCGCCGCCAGGGGGGGTGTCCAACAGATCAGGATCAGTACAAGCAACGCTGCCATTTTCAAGATTTTTTTCATTTTCAACCTCCGGTTGCCAAAGCAAACTTGAATCATTCTGTTTAGTGACGCGCCATCAGGTGCTTAACCGCCTTTTCCAGACCGTCGAGACTCAATTCGAACATGGGAAAGATCTGTTCGATTACGCCGATGGTCCAGGTATAATGCCATTCCTCTGCGGCCTGTGGGTTCAGCCACACGGCATGGCGAAAAACCGCCGCGAGGAACTTGAGCCGTTCGATGCTGGGCACCGTTTCCCGCTGATCAATGTAGAGCGCGCCGTTCCGGTGCATGAGTTCCGACGGGGCCATGCTGGCGTCGCCGACGATGATCAGCCGGGTCTCCGGGTCTTTCCGGATGAATTCATCCACCGGTTCCGGTTTGTATCGTCGGTGCGCATCCGACCAGACATAAGTATAGATCGAGTTATGAAAATAGTAAATCTTCAAATCCTTGAACTGGGAGCGGGCATAATTGAAAAGGGTCTGGACAATTTCGATGTAGGGGTCCATGGACCAGCCCCCGTTGTCGATCAGGAGGATGATTTTCAGGCGGTCCGTCAGGCGCCGGTCAAAAACGATTTCCACCTCTCCGGCATTGCGCATGGTTTCGTAGATCGTCTTTTCCACGTTGACCATGTCTTTGGGCCCGTGCGGGACCATCCGCCGAAGGCGCTTGAGGGCCTCCCCCATCTGGGCTTCCGTGATGGGACCGTCCAGGGAATAGTCCCGATACCGCCGCTCCATTGCCACCTTGATGGCGGACTTGCTGCGGGAGACGCCCCCTACCCGCATTCCGCCGGGGTGGTAACCGGAGTGACCGACGGGTGAGGTGCCACCGGTGCCGATCCATTTGTTGCCCCCGTGGTGTTCCTCCGTTTGGTCCTGGAGCCGGTCCATGAAATACCGGAGCAACTCCTCCGGGGTCATCCGCTTCAGTTTCTTTTCGTCCATTCCCAGGGATGCGGCAACCTCCGCCGGGTTTTTCAGCCACTCTTCCAGGAGCGCCCGGGCCACTTCCCTGATTTCAACTTCTACCGGATCGGTCAGGGCGAGCCCCTTGAAATGATGGGCGAAAATCTGATCGTAGAGATCGAAATAACGTTCGCTTTTAATGAGAATGGATCGGGCAGCGGTATAGAAATCCTCAATGGAGGTGATCAACCCCAATCGCAAGGCTTTTTGCAGACGCAGGAAGGACGTCGGCGTGATCGGGATACCCCGCTCCCGCAGAGTATAGAAAAACTGCACAAACACCGACGGTCTCCTAGAAGCGCATCCGGTTGAGCGACTGGGATACGATACTCATGTCGCCGCTTTTTTTGAACAGCACGCCCAGATAGGGGACTCCCTTTGCCAGGGCCTTGGGTTTGAAGTCGGGGTCGGCCTTGAGCGCACGAATCCAGTTGATCAGTTCCCTTGTGGCCGGTTTTTTCTCCACCCCCCGGATATCACGGAGGCGATAAAAGGTCTCGATGCAGGCGTTCAGGATTTCCGTACTCTGGTCCGGAAAATGAACCGCCAGGATGCGGCGCATCATGTCGGCGTCCGGAAAGGCGATGTGATGAAAATTGCATCGTCCCAGGAAGGGATCCGAAAGGTCCTTCTTGGCGTTTGAGGTGATCACGATGACCGGACGTTGCTTGGCCCGGATCGTCTTGTCGATTTCGATGATATCGAACTGCATCTGGTCAAGAACATCCAGCATGTCGTCCTGAAAATCGGTGTCCGCCTTGTCGATCTCGTCTATGAGCAGGACCGTCTTCGTTTCGGTCGTGAAGGCCTGGCCGATTTTCCCCATCTTGATGTAGGCTTCGATGTTGCTGACATTCCGTTTCGAATCGCCGAAGCGGCTGTCGTTGAGGCGGGTTAACGTGTCGTACTGATAAAGCGCCTCCAGCAGTTTCATGCTCGATTTTACGTTGAGGACCAAAAGCGGCATCTTCAAACTTTCTGCGATGGCGTGGGCGAGCATGGTTTTCCCCGTGCCGGGTTCGCCCTTCAGGAGGAGGGGCATTTCGAGGGCCATGGAGATGTTGACGATCCGGGCCAGTTCATCGTCGAGGATGTAACGGGTTGCGCCGCTGAACTGGGTTTGAGGTTTTTCCTGAAACATCGTGACTCCTTTTTCTATTTCGTACGGTATCCGCCGCCGGGGCCTCCCGGCGGGACAAATACGGTTTATGGGTCGGGATGCACACAGGGCATCATCCGATGCCTCTGGGTAACAAAAAAACCCGGAAAAAGCCAGTATTTTCCCGGATGGGCCAGGGGAGAAGGTCGGGGGCATTTTAAGGGAGTAAAACCGAAAAGGGGTCTCCCGCGGGTGTCTGTTCAGGACAAGCGGCGCGCCGTTTGCTCCTTCAGCCGGATCAGGCCGTCCGACATCCTGACCGGATAGGTTGCCGTTCCCTGCAATGAGCATAGTTCCGGGGGCAAAAGTCTCATCTGCTCAGCGCTCCGGCGGAAAAGATCCTGAAGCGGTTCCGGTTTTCCCAGACGCTTCCCCCGTTCCATCATTTTGACGATCAGGGGGTTGCCGTCCAGGGTTTCCCCTGCGAGGCCGACGAGGTCACCCGCCATCCCCTCCTCTTCTTCAACGCGGAAGACCTGTTTGCGGCCCGGATAGGTGGCCTTGCCGCTTGATTTCTTCATGCAAGACTTTCCGCCGTATTCCATGAGCTTGTAGGCACACTCCAGATAGGGGACGTCGGCGGAGGTGTCGAGCTTGGTGCCGATGCCGAACCCATCGATGGGTGCGCCCCGATCAAGGAGTTTCGCCACAACATGCTCATCCAGGTTTCCACTGGCGAAGATCTGGATATCCGGGAAACCCTGTTCATCGAGAATGGTCCTGACCGCTTTGGCCAGCACCATCAGGTCGCCGCTGTCAAGGCGAACGGCCCGGACCCGGATGCCGCGCCCGGCGAGCACCGACGCGATGCGGGCCGCCTTATGCGCTCCCTGCAGGGTGTCATAGGTGTCGATCAGCAGCGTGACATTGTCCGGGTTGGCTTCGGCGAATTTCAGAAAAGCCGTTTCTTCATCGGGATGGGCTTCGATATAGGAGTGGGCCATCGTGCCGAAAAGGGGAATGCCAAAAAACGCTTCGGCCGCAACTGTTGCCGTGCCGGCAAAACCCGCCATGTAAGCAGCCCGTGCAGCCAGGAGCCCTGCTTCAGCGCCGTGGGCCCGGCGCAGGCCGAAATCGACCAGGGAGGCCCTTCCCTTCGCTGCCAGGGAGCAGCGGGCGGCCTTGGTGGCGATCAGGGTTTCGAAATGCAGGAAATTGATCAGCCGGGTTTCAACCAGTTGGGCCTCCGGCAGGGGGGCCGTGATCCGGATCACGGGTTCGTTCGGGAAAAAGACCGTTCCTTCCGGCAAGGCATGAACATCCCCGGTAAATCGCAAGCGCCTCAGGTATTGGATCAGGTTGGAAGAGAAGCGCCCCGTGCTTTGCAAATAAAGAATTTCCTCTTCATTCATGGCCAGATTTTCCAGAAAATCAAGGCAGGACTCCAGCCCCGCAGCAAGCAAGAATGATCGGTTTTCCGGCATCTGCCGCACAAAGAATTCAAAGACGGCCTCTTCATGG